>NZ_JBVJCO010000002.1:127837-163245 GCF_055588525.1 Kitasatospora sp. NPDC041988 | reverse complement strand
CCGCCAACCACCCCCCCCCCGCCCCCCCCCACCCCCCCCCCCCCCCCCCCCCCCCCCCCCCCCCCCCCCCCCCCCCCCCCCCCGCCGTCGGCGGGCGCGTGGTGGGACTCAGACGGTGCGGGCCAGGTCGGCCGCGCCGGAGATGCCGGCGGCCGAGCCCATCGAGGCGAGCACCACCTCGGCGCGCGGGCGGTGCACCCCACCGGTCAGGTAGTGCTCGAAGGCCTTGGCGACCGGGTCGAGCAGCAGTTGGCCGGAGTCGGAGACGCCGCCGCCGAGCACGAAGACGCCCGGGTCGAAGAGCGCGGCGAGGTCGGCCATTCCCCGGCCCAGCCAGTCGGCCAGCTCGGCGTAGCACTCCAGGGCGAGCGGGTCGCCCTCCTCGGCGGCCTGGGTGATGTGGATGCCGCGGATGGTCTCGGCGACGCCGTCGTTGAGCTCCAGCATCCGCTTGCCGTGGATCGGGTCGGCGGCGGCCTTCTCGCGGCCGTAGCGGCGCAGCGCCCGGCCCGAGCCGTACTGCTCCCAGCAGCCCTTGCCGCCGCAGCCGCAGGTCAGGCCGTCGGGGACCATGTTGAGGTGGCCGATCTCGCCGGCCACGCCGAACCGGCCGCGGTGCATCCGGCCGTCCAGGACGATGCCGCCGCCGATGCCGGTGCCGACGGTGATCAGCACCATGTCCTCGTGCCCGGCGGCCGCGCCGAAGCGGTACTCGGCCCAGGCGGCGCAGTTGGCGTCGTTCTCGACCACGGTGTCGAGGCCGGTGAGCTCCTCGATCCGGCTGCGCAGCGGCTCGTCCTCCCAGTCGATGTTGGGGGCGAAGATCACCGTCGAGCGGTTGCGGTCGACGAAGCCGGGGGCACCGACGCCGGCCGCGACCACGTCGGGGTACTGCTCCTTGAGCTCGCGCACGGCCTGCGCGATGGCGTCGACCGCCCACTGCGGGTCGGCCGGGGTGGGCACCCTGGTCCGGGCCAGGATCTCGCCCGCCTCGTTGACCACGCCTGCCGCGATCTTGGTCCCGCCGACGTCGACGCCGATGGTCAGAGCCATGTGTCCCTCAGCTATTCACTCGTTCCCGCTGGACGGAACGGTACCGCCCAACCCGGCCCCCGTATACACCGTCGCATACATTAACCGAAGACAATCGGCGACCAAGCTCGCCGACCCCCTTCAAAAGTCGTACATTCTTACCCGCACCGTCGCAGAGCGCAGCCGAACGGTGACTCTTTCGGGATCAGGGCTTCACAGCTTGTCGGACGGCCCGTCAGGCGTGTCGAGGTCGATCCGCTCGCTGCGGGCGCTCTCGCCGGCGGTCCAGCGGTGCTCGTGACCGGCCACGGCGGCCCGGTAGGCGGCCAGCAGCTCGCCGCCGGCCGCGACCAGCCCGCTGCCCGCGGCGGTCAGGTGCTCGTACACGTCGGGCTGCTTCTCGCGCAGGCGGTCGGCGAGGCCGGCCAGCGAGATCAGGGTCTCGGCGCCGGCCTCCTGGGCCTTCTGGCCGACGGCTCCGGCGAACCGGCGGACCTCGTCCACCAGCGGGCCCAGCTCCGGGCCGAAGGGGTGCTCGGCGGCCTGCTCGGTGCGGTCGTCGGCGGTGGTCATCGCGGGCGTCTCCTCGGCTCCGGCCGCGCCTGCGGCCACTGACACCGACGCTACCGGACCGGGCCCGTACCCCCGAGGCCGCTCAGAAGCCCCCGGCCGCCCGGGAGCCCTTGGCCGGCCGGGGGTCTCAGCCGCCCGGGAGTCTCAGCCGCGCGGCCAGAGCGCCGGGTCCGGCGCGAAGCGGACGGCGAGCGCCCCGTCGTGCAGGCCGGCGCCCGCGACGGTGCAGCGGCGCAGCGCCGAGGGCAGGGTGAGCACCCGCCGGTGGGCGCCGAGGCCGACCACCAGCTCGTCGCCGCGGCGCACCAGGTCCAGGTCGGCCCGGTCGGCACCGGGCAGGGCGAGGTGCCAGACCAGCAGGCCGTCCTCGGCCAGCCGGTCCTCCACTGACCACGGCTCGGGGGCGAGCGGCGCCGGACCGGGCCCGGTGCCGTAGAGGCGGTCGGCGACGGCCTCCAGGGTGACCTCGGCGAGGCCGGTGACCAGCACCGGCACGTCGCCGGCGGCGGCGAGGGCGGCCAGCTCCTCCTGCCGGCGGCGGGCCAGCCCGGCCAGCCACGGGTCGGGCGAGTCGGCGGCGGCGTCCGGCAGCGCCCCGTGCACCACGACGGCGTCCGGCCGGTGCCCGTGCAGGGCCAGCCCGGCGCGGATCCGGCGCAGTTCCTCGTAGGGGTGGCCGTCCGCGGAAGTGACCAGGCGGACGCTGGTGCCGGGCGCGGTGATCGCGGCGCGGGCCTCGGCGAGCGCGGCGGCCGCCTTGGTCCGGGTCTCGTACAGCCAGTCGGCGGGCATCGGTACGCCGGCGAGGCCGGCCAGCAGCGGGCGCAGCGCCCGCGCGGCCTGGCGCTGCTCGGGCACGAGCCGGGCCAGGTAGCGCTCCAGCTGCTCGGGCAGGGCGAGCGTGCCGATCAGTTCGGCGGGCGGCGGGGCGAGCACCACCAGCACGTCCGCGTCGGCGGCGGGCAGGGCGCGCAGCAGGGCGAGCCGGGCGGTGCCGGGGAGCGCGGTGAGCTCCTCGGGGTCGAGCGGCTCGGCGCCGAGCAGGTCGAGGGCGGGCTTGAGCCGGCCGCCGACCTCGCCGAGGGCGTGCCGGAAGGCGGCCTGCTCGTCGGCCCGGGCCACGGTCAGCCCGGGCGCGTACGCGGCGGGTTCGGGCTCCAGCCGGGTGCCGAGGACGGTGTCCAGGGCGCGGTGCGGATCGTCGGCGGCCAGCAGCAGGGTGCGGTGGCCCTGCCGGGCGGCGTGCAGAGCGGTGGCGGCGGCCACCATGGGCGCCGCCGCGTCGCCGCTGACCAGGATGGTGCGTGTGGCCGTCATGCCGTCCTGCCCCGCTTTCCGGGCGTCAGCCCTCGACGCGCTTCTTCAGGCCGGCCAGCGCCCGGTCGATGATGACCTTCTCGGCCTTGCGCTTGATCATGCCGAGCATCGGGATCTTGACGTCGACGGCGAGCTGGTAGGTGACCTCGGTCCGGCCGCCGTCGAGCGGGGCGAGCGCGTAGGAGCCGTCCAGCGAGCGGAGCATCTGGCTGCGCACCAGGGTCCAGCTGACCTCGCGGTCGTCGTCCCAGGTGTAGGCGAGGACGTGCTCGTCGCGGATGGCGCCGGCGTCGAGCAGCAGGCGCACCTGGGCGGCGCGGCCGTTCTCGGCGGTCTCCAGTACCTCGATCTCCTTGACCTCGCCGGTCCAGGCCGGGTAGGCGGCGAAGTCGGCGATCACGGCCATGACCGTCGCCGGGGTCGCGTCGATGGTGATGCTCGACCTGGTGTGCTCCGCCATGGAATGGCCCTCCGCGTCGTCCCTGCTGCCGGCCCGGCCGAGCCTGCTCGGTCGGGTGCGCCCGGAGCAGGCTATCGCGCCCGGGGGCGCCGTCCGGTCCAGGGCTCGGTGGTCCGCCGCGCTGCCGGGCCCGGGCTCCGGCGGCGTGGCAGGCTACCGGTCGGTCACCCCGGGGCTGCCGTAGGGTGCCATTCGAACGACCCGGTCACGGCCTGGTCGGACCGGGTAAAGGTGTGACACTTCGAACACCGGAGCCGACCCCCCTGGTCGAAGCTGCCTACCGGGCAGTAACGTCCTGCCGTCCCGCAGCGTCGCGAACGAGGAGCAGTCTTGCTCGACTTCAGCCTTCCGGCCCTCTACCAGGTACCGAGCGGCGGTAACCTCTCCGACCTCGTGCACCAGAACGCCGAGCGGCACCCGAACGTCGCGGTGCTCAGTCGTAAGGTGGACGGCCAGTGGCAGGAGTTGACCGCCACCCAGTTCCTGGTCGAGGTGCACGCCGCGGCCAAGGGCCTGATCGCCGCGGGCATCGAGCCCGGCGACCGGGTGGGCATCATGTCCCGCACCCGGTACGAGTGGACGCTGCTGGACTTCGCGATCTGGTCGGCCGGCGCGATCACCGTCCCGGTGTACGAGACCTCCTCCGCCGAGCAGGTCGAGTGGATCCTCGGCGACTCCGGCGCGGTGGCCGTCCTCACCGAGACCGGCCGGCACGCCGAGGTGGTCGAGCAGGTCCGCGAGCGCCTGCCGGAGCTGAAGCACACCTGGCAGATCGAGGCCGGCGCCCTGGCCGCGCTGGCCGAGGCGGGGCAGCACGTCTCCGACGCCACCATCGACGAGCGCCGCTCGGTGGCGACCTCCGACTCGGTCGCGACCATCGTCTACACCTCGGGCACCACCGGCCGCCCCAAGGGCTGTCAGCTCACCCACGGCAACTTCCTGGCCGAGCTCGGCAATGTGACGGCCCGCATGGAGTCGCTGTTCCGGACCGGCGAGGGCTCCGTCCTGCTGTTCCTCCCGCTCGCGCACGTGCTCGGCCGGATCGCCGAGATCGCCGCCGCGATCGCCCCCATCAAGCTCGGCCACGTCTCGGACATCAAGGACGTCACGGCCGAGCTCGCGTCGTTCCGCCCGACGCTGATCCTGGGCGTGCCCAGAGTCTTCGAGAAGGTCTACAACACCGCCCGTACCAAGGCCCAGGCCGACGGCAAGGGCAAGATCTTCGACAAGGCCGCCGACACCGCGATCGCGTACAGCCGGGCGCTGGACAGCGGGGGCGCGGGCCTGGGCCTGCGGATCAAGCACGCCGTCTTCGACAAGCTGGTCTACAGCAAGCTGCGTGCCGCCCTCGGCGGCCGGGCCACCCACGCGATCTCCGGCGGCGCCCCGCTCGGCGAGCGCCTCGGCCACTTCTACCGGGGCATCGGCTTCACCGTCCTGGAGGGCTACGGCCTGACCGAGACCTGCGCGGCCACCGCCTTCAACCCGCACGACAAGCCGAAGATCGGCACCGTCGGCCAGCCGCTGCCCGGCTCGGCCGTGCGGATCGCCGAGGACGGCGAGGTGCTGCTCAAGGGCCCGCAGATCTTCACCGGCTACTGGAACAACCCGCAGGCCACCACGGACGCCCTGCAGGACGGCTGGTTCGCCACCGGCGACATCGGCTCGCTGGACGACGAGGGCTACCTGACCATCACCGGCCGGAAGAAGGAGATCATCGTCACCGCGGGCGGCAAGAACGTCGCCCCGGCGGTGATCGAGGACCGGATCCGGGCGCACGCCCTGATCGGCGAGGTGATGGTGGTCGGCGACCGCAAGCCCTTCATCGGCTGCCTGGTCACCGTCGACGAGGACTTCTTCCCCAAGTGGAAGGAGCTGAACGGCAAGCCTGCCACCGCCACGGTCGCCGAGCTGCGCGAGGACGCCGACCTGCTGGCCGCCCTCCAGGCCGCGGTGGACGACGGCAACGCGGCCGTCTCGCACGCCGAGGCGGTCAAGAAGTTCCGCCTGCTGGACACCGTCTTCTCCGAGGAGAGCGGGCACCTCACGCCCTCCCTCAAGCTCAAGCGCAACGTCGTGCTGAAGGACTTCGCAGCCGACGTCGAGGCCATCTACCAGCGCTGAGACCACGCGAAGGGCCCCGCCGAAGCGGGGCCCTTCGGCCTGCGCTCAGCCCGCCAGCAGCGAGGTGAGCCGGCCGGCCAGCAGGTCCCACCGCCAGGAGCGGTCCACCCAGCGCCGGCCGGCCTCGCCCATCCGCCGGCGCAGCTCCTCGTCGTTCAGCAGCCGGACGATCCGCTCGGCCGCCGCGGCCGGCGAGCCGCCCGGCACCACGTAGCCGGTCTCGCCCTCCAGCACCGCGTCCGGCGCACCGCCGGAGTCCCCGGCCACCACCGGCAGGCCGGTCGCCGAGGCCTCCAGGTAGACGATGCCCAGGCCCTCGACGTCCAGCCCGCCCCGGCGGGTGCGGCAGGGCATCGCGAAGACATCCCCCGCGCCGTAGTGCGCGGGCAGCTCCTCCCACGGCACCGAGCCGGTGAAGCGCACCGAGGGGCGGACTCCCCGGGCGTCGGCGAGCTTCTCGAGGTCCGCCCGGTACGGGCCGCCGCCGACGATCAGCAGCACGGCGTCCGGCACGTCCGCGAGGATCTGCGGCATCGCCTCGATCAGGGTGTCCTGGCCCTTGCGCGGCACCAGCCGGGAGACGCAGACCACCACCGGCCGGTCCGCCAGGCCGAGCCGGCGGCGCAGCTCGGCGCCGCCCGACTCCGGGTGGAAGGTCTGCTCGTCCACGCCCGGCGGCAGCTGCACCATCCGCGCGGCCGCCTCCGGGCCGACCGCGTCGGCGATCCGGGAGCGGGTGTACTCGCCGAGGTAGGTCAGGGTGTCGGTGCCCGCGCCGATCCGGCGCAGCAGCTGCCGCGCCGCCGGGAGCTGGGCCCAGGCGGCCTCGTGCCCGTGCGTCATGCCGAGCAGCCGGCCGGCCCCGGCGCGGCGCAGCGCGGGGGCCATCAGCCCGAGCGGGGCGGCGGCGCCGAACCAGACGGAGTCGCACTTCTCGGCCCGCAGGATCTCGGCGGCCCGCCGGGTGACCCGCGGTGTGGGAACCATCACCTTCGTCCGGTCGCGGATCACCGGGAACGGCTGCTCGGCGTCGAACCGGGCGACCTCGCTGCCGTCGCGCCAGGTCGAGGCGTACACCACGATGCTCCCGGCGGGCTGACGGACAGCCATGTTGTGGACGAAGGCCTGGATACCGCCGGGTCGCGGCGGGAAGTCGTTGGTGACGATCAAGGTCTTGTGCATCAGGCCACGGCTCGCTCGGTCGGGGGGTGCTCGGTGTACCGCTGGGTGATCCGTACGATAGGTCAACACCATGACCCGCCGGGAACGGAACCGTGCACGGCAACCGTTTCACCCCCGGGTCTGTCCTAGTACCTAGGCAGCCGGTGGGGCCCGCCCGGACGACGGCGAGTGCCCGACACCGACCGCCCGGGCGTCCGTCTCGCGACGCCTCCGGTGGGACGTCCGAGACGAACGAGGGAGCGCAGTGGAGTTGGCCCCGGCCACCGAGTCCGGTAACCCCAGCGGCGCCGACGACCCCGGCACGGCGCTGGCCGTCCGCCAGGAGCCCGTCCAGGCCCCCGCCCGCCCCGCCGGGCGTGCCGGGGCGCTCTGTGCGCTCGGCGGGAGCTGGCTGGCCACCCGGACGCTGCTGCTGCTGCTGGTGACCGGCGTGCTGCGGATGGCCGGCGGGGACGTCACCACCGACGTCTGGCTGATCTACCACGGCTGGTACGGCGTCCTGCAGACCGGCACCTTCCCGCTGGACGACGTCACCTGGCAGTACCCGCCCGGCGCCGCCCTGGTGATCATGCTGCCGGGGCTGCTGCCCTGGTCGTACCTGGTCTCCTTCTGGGTGATCTGCGGGATCGCGGACGCGGCCGCCATGGCCTTGCTGGTGCGGACCGGGCTGCGCAAGGGCCGGGCGCTGACCGGCGCCTGGGTCTGGGTGGCCGGCGTCCCGCTGCTCGGCCCGATGATCTACAACCGGTACGACGTCATCGTCACCGCGATCGCGGTGGCCGGCCTGCTGGCGCTGATCCGCCGCCCGGCGATCGGCGGACTGCTGCTGGGCCTGGGCGGGATCATCAAGATCTGGCCGCTGCTCGGCCTGATCGGCACCCCGTCCGGCCGGCGCACCCGCCGTGCCTGGACGGCCGCGGCGGCCACCGCCGTCTCGGTGGGCTTCCTGCTCGCGGCCGGCATGAACGGCGCGTTCGAGTTCCTGACGTTCCAGAAGGACCGCGGCGTCGAGGTGGAGTCGGTGGGCGCGCTGCCGCTGCACTTCGCCCGGATCGCCGGGGCCTGGGACGGCAAGGTGATGATGAACTACGGCTCGGTGGAGATGCTCGGGCCGTGGGTCAACGTGGTCGGCAAGGTGATGATGGCCGGCACCCTGCTGGGCTTCGCCTGGCTGGTGCTCTGGCGCTTCACCGCGAAGCGCCGCAACGCCGCCACCATGTACGACGCGGCGCTGACCGCGCTGCTGATCTTCACCGTGACCAGCCGGGTGATCAGCCCGCAGTACCTGGTCTGGCTGGTCGGCGTGGCCGCGGTCTGCCTGACCGTACGCGGCAGCAGCCAGCGGCCGGTGGCGCTGCTGATCCTGGCCGCGACGCCGCTGACCCTGGTGGAGTTCCCGCTGATGTTCAGCGAGGTGGTCGGCAGCGAGCCGTGGGCGATCACCTGGCTCACCCTGCGCAACCTGCTGCTGGTGGCCGCCGCCGTGCTCTCCTGCATCCGGCTCTGGCGCTCCACCCGCGGCTCCGAGCAGCTGCCGCCCACCGTGGTGCTGGCCCACCCGGAGCCCGCCTCCGCCTACCCGGTGCGACCGGGTATCGCGTACGAGCAGGACCTGCTGGACGGCATCGGCCGGCCGAGGGCCGGCGAGCGGCGCTAGGCGTTTCCGACGGCCTTGAGCCGCCGGACCTCGGCGAGCCAGAGGCCGGTGAACTCAGCCAGTCCGAGTCCCAGTTCGGCCCGGAGCACGCGGTCCAGCCGCTGCTCCCGGCCGTCCCCCTGGCCCGCAGCGCCGACCGCGCGGTAGAGGGCGACCAGCCGCTCGGGCCCGTGACGGCGGGCGATCAGCTCACAGGCCAGCCAGGACTGCTCGTAGGCCTGGGCGATGCCGGCCGACCCGGCGGCGAAGTCCTGGTCGGCGGGCAGCGCCGTGGGCAGCTTCCCGGCGGCGACGTCACGGGCCAGCTCGGGAGCGATCTGCTGCGGGGAGCGGCCGGAGCCCCGGTAGCCCGTCCAGTCGGCGACGCCCTCGGAGAGCCAGAGCGGCGTCCAGGCGCGGGTGTCGGCCCGGGTCGCCACGTGCGTGGCCTCGTGGGTGATCACCACCTGGCGGCCGAAGTCGCTGAGCCCGCCGTACGCCTCGGGGTTGACCAGCACCCGGTCGGCCGGGGTGTGCCAGGGCGCGCCGGGCGCCGCGGTGGTGACGGCCGCCATACCGGTCCAGGCGGCCGGGTCGGCCTCCAGCAGCCGGGCGAACTGCGCCTCGGTGGCGGGCAGTTCCAGCAGCAGCCGGCCCGCCCAGCCGGTGCCCCAGAGCGCGCCGACGGCAGCGACGGCCCGGTCGGCCACGGCGGCGAGCCCGGCCGGGTCCGGTCCGCCCGCCAGGCCGAGCACCAGGGCGTGCTCACCACGGGCGGGCGCGACGGTGCCGAAGTCCCAGAACGGCGGCGGGCCCCCCGCGCTCTCCTCCCGCTCGACCCGCCAGCCGCCGGCGGTGCGCAGCAGCGCGAGCCGGCGCGGGTACACCACGGGGTACTCGTCGTACCCGGCCACCCGGACGGCCAGCTCGGCGGTGGCGCTCAGCCGGTCCGGCGCGCCGGCCGGGCCGAGTACGAGGTTCCGGTAGCCCGCCTCGGCGAGCGGCAGCGCGGGCGGCCCGGCGGCCAGGGCCCGGGCCCGTTCGGCCAGCAGTGCCGTCACCTCCGCACGGTGGTCCCCCGCCGCCCGCGCGGGCGCCGCCGGGGCGGCCCCGGGCAGCGAGAGCTGGGCCAGCCCGCCGGCGGCGAGCAGCAGCGCACCGCGCCGGGACAGCGTGCAGCGGCGTGCCCCGGCAGCGGTGGGAGGAGGTGTCGGCCCGGGCCGGCTCAGAGCCGGATCACCCCCGCGACGGGCATCGCGTTGACGCTCTCGTACCGGACCTTGGCGCCCGGGTACGGGGCATGCACGATCACCCCGCCGCCGGCGTACATGCCGACGTGGTGCATGTCCCGGTAGAAGATCACCAGGTCTCCCGGTCGCGCCTCGGAGATGCCGACCCGCTGGCCGGCGTACGCCTGGGCCTGCGAGGTGCGCGGCAGGGTCACTCCGGCCTGCCGCCAGCTCCAGTACATCAGACCGGAACAGTCGAACGCGCGGGGCCCGGTGGATCCGTACGCATAGGGCGAGCCGATCATCTTCACGGCCGCGGCCAGCGCGGCGGCGCCGCGTTCGGAGGCGGGCGGGGCGGTGCCCAGGTCGAGCCGGTCGGTGCCGCGGGTGGCGCGCTGCTCGGCCTCGCGGGCGTCCTGGGCGGCCATCCGGGCCCGTTCGCCGGCACCCAGGCTGTTGAGCAGTTTCTGCGCCTCGGCCAGCCGCTGCTGGATCTGCTGTTTGCTCTCGGCCAGGGTGCGGCGGCTCTGGTCCAGCTCGGCGAGCTTGACGGAGGTCTCGGCGCGGCGCTGGTCGAGCCGGCGCTGACGGCCCACCACCTCGTGCAGCGTCTCGTTCTGCCGCTCGGCCTCCTGGTCCAGGCTGCGGGCCCTGGAGAGGTAGCCCTCGGGGTCGGTGGAGAGCATCAGCTGGACGGTCTGCGCCATGCCGCCGCCGCGGTACTCGGCGCCGGCCACGGTGGCGAGGTCGCCGCGCAGCTGGTTGAGCTCGTCCTGGGCGACGGCGACCTGCTGCTGGAGGGTGCCGGTCTCGTGCTGGAGCCGCTGCTGGGCGTCGAGCGCCGCGTTGTACTTCTCCGAGGCCTGCTCGGCCTCGTCGTAGAGCTGCTCGACCTGTGCCTTGACGTCCTTGCGGCTGGAGGGCGTGTCCGGCGAGCCCGGCGTGGCCTGGGCGGTGCCGCCACCGGCCAGGCCGAGCACGGTGGTGGCCGCCGCTGTCAGCACCAGCGCGCGGGCGAGCGCGTGCGCTCCTGACAGCGGGGAACGGCGGTGCACGGCCATGCGACGGTGGCTCCAATCCTGCGGCCCGGCCCCGCCGCCGCACCGGGGGCGGGCGGCTCGTGAGCGGGAGTCCGGTGGCAGACGTTAGCGAGTCCGGGCGATCGAGTCCAAACCCCTCCCAACCCGAATATTTGACCCTCAATCGGACATCTGCCCGAGCCGCCGGAAAAGCCGCAGGCCCGGCCTCCCACGAGGGGAGACCGGGCCCACTGGGGCTGATGCGGATCAGACGCGCACGATGGCGGAGATCGGCAGCATGGTGGCGGTCTCGTACCGGACCACCGCGCCGGGCTTCGGCGCGTGGATGACCTGCCCGCCGCCCACGTACAGGGCGACGTGGCTGGCGTCCGCGCGGTAGATGATCAGGTCGCCGGGCTGGGCGTTGGCGATGTTGGTGCCCACGTTGGTCCCGTAACCGGCCTGCTGCTGCGAGGTGCGCGGCAGCGACACGCCCGCCTGCGCGTAGGCCCAGCCGGTGAGGCCGGAGCAGTCGAAGGAGCTCGGGCCGGTGGCGCCGTAGACGTACGGCGAACCGAGCTTGCTCTCGGCGGCGGCGATCGCGGCGGAGGCGCGCGAGCCGTTGGCGGCGGGCGCGGACGGCGCGGCGGGCTTGGCGGCGGCCGGCGTCGAGGACGACGCGCCGAGGTCGCTGCGGGTGTTGTCGCGGGATGCACGGTCGGCGTCCGCCTTGGCCTTGGCCTCGGCCTTGGCGGCGTCCGCCTTCGCCTTCGCCTCGGCGGCGGCCTTCTCCTCGGCCGCGCGCATCGCCTGGCGCTCCTGCTCGGTCAGCGTGTTGAGCAGGTCCTGGGCCTTGGCCAGCTTGCCCTGGACCTCTTCCTTGGAGGCCTTCAGCTGCTGGGTGGTGGTCTCCAGCTCGCCGAGCTTGGCCTGGGCCTCGTTGCGGTCCTGGTCGAGCTTGCGCTGCTGCTCCTGGAGCTCCTTCAGCGCGCCGGACTGGGTGCTGCTGGCCTGGGTCAGCGCACCGGCCTGGTTCAGGAAGTTGTCCGGGCTGGACGAGAGCATCAGCTGCACGGTCGACGATATGCCGCCGGTGCGGTACTGCTCGCCGGCGATCTCGGCGAGGCCGCCCTGGGCCTCGGTCACCGAGGCCTGCTGACGGGCCACCTTGTCCTGCAGCTCACCGACCTGCTTCTGCAGCTCCTGCTGCTTGGCCTGGGCGCCGTTGAACTTCTCGGTCGCCTGCTCGGCCTGCTCGTTGAGCTGGTCGACCTGCTCCTTGACCTGGTCCTTGGTCGGCGTCGGGTCGGCGTGGGCGCCGGACTGTGCGGAGAGGGCGACGGCCGCGGCGGCGACACCGGTCAGGATCGAGACCCGGGCGCGGCCGGCAGGCTTGGGACGACGATGGGACGCCACGAAGGCGGACTCCTTCTTCCAACGCCCGCCTACCGGGTGAGCTGACGGGTTCGGGCCGGAAGCGTGCCCTACGACGCCTCACCGGCCGTTCCAGCGGCCGACCTGGCGCCGATTCACCCCGAGGAACGTGGTTCCCCGGCTCCGCTCCACAGCGCCCCCGACTGCTGGGCTCCCCGTCGGACCGGTCCTGCGACCCGTCCCGCTGCTTCACGAACTCGGCGGTAAACCCCCGCCGCCACCCAGGCTGGGTGATCGACTGTGCGGTGGTTCGAGTCACGACCCTAGTAACAGAACCGTGATCCGTTCAAATCCTTGTCAGAAAAAAGACGGAAGAATACCCAAGTTCATTTGTGAATATGACCGGGTGTGACCAGCGCCGTACGCGGAGCTGATCATTTATCACCATGCGGTCGGGAACGCCGACGCCACCCCCGACCGGAGGTGGCGCGGATCACAGGGCCGTATCGCGGCCCGTGGGCGTGTCGGTCCGTCAGACCCGGCGGATGGTGTTGATCTTCATCGCGTCGGCCTTCATCACCTTCACCACGTCGCCGGTGTGCGGGGCGTGCACCACCATGCCGTTGCCGATGTACATCGCGACATGGCTGCGGTCGTCGCGGTAGATGATCAGGTCGCCCGGCTGGGCCTCGGCCAGCGAGGGCACCCGGGTGCCGACGTTGCCCTGCGCCTGCGAGGTGCGCGGCAGCGAGACGCCGGCCTTCCCGTACGCCCAGACCATCAGGCCGGAGCAGTCGAAGGTGCTCGGGCCGGTGGCGCCCCAGATGTACGGCGAGCCCTGCTTGCTCATCGCGTTGGAGACGGCCGCCCCGGCGTAGCCGCCGGCCTGCGGCAGGCTGCCGAGGTCTGCCCGGGCGCTGTCACGCGAGGCCCGGTCGTCCTGCTGCTGGGCGGCCTTCAGCGCGGCCCGCTCGGAGGCGCTGAGCGAGTTCATCAGGTCCTGGGCGGCCTTGAGCTTCTGGTTGACGTCGGCCTTGGACTGGTTCAGGTCCTTGGTCGTGGTGTCCAGCGAGGCGAGGATCGCGGCGGCCTCGGTCTTCTGCTGGTCCAGCCGGCGCTGCTGGTCCTGGAGGCCCTTGAGCGCCTCGGTCTGGCTGGAGCTGGCCTGCTGCACGCTGGAGGCCTTGTCCAGGTAGCCGGACGGGTCGGAGGAGAGCATCAGCTGCACGGACGGGTCGATGCCGCCGGTGCGGTACTGCTCGCCGGCCACCGCGGCCAGCCCGCCCTGAAGCTGGGTCATCTGGTCCTGACCGCGCGCCACCTGGTCCTGGAGCTGGTCGGCCTGCTTGCGGAGCTGGTCGGCCCGCTCCTTGGCGCCGTTGTACTTCTCGGTCGCCTGCTCCGCCTCTTCCTGGAGCTGGTCGATCTGCGCCTTCACGTCCTCCTTCTTGGGGGACGGGCTCGGCGCGGCATGGGCGGCGACCTGGGCGGAGAGGGCGACCGCGGTCGCCGCTGCAGCGGTGAGCACGGAGACCCGCGCGCGGCTCGGCTGCTTGGGACGGCGGTGCGAGGCCAAGGGACCGGCTCCTTCTTTTTACGGACTCACCCGATCGAGTGAGAATCCGGAAAATAGGTTTGACGCCAGACCCTAGTGAAGATCCAGGCTTTGCGCCACTCCCCCGTTGGCGTGAAGCCCGGCTCGTCACCATGACTTCACGAGATCCCCAAAGCACCGCAATCCGGACGCTGACCAGGCGTCACCCCCGTCCCGGCGGGGCCCGGACAGCCTACGGCCGGGCCAGCCGGTTCAGCAGCAGCACCGAGGCGACGGGGCGCGCGCCCGCCTTCCGCACGCCCTCCGCAACCTCCCGGTCGGTGGAGACCACCACCACCGGCCGGCCCTGCGGCTCGGCCCGCACCAGGCGTCTGATCAGCTCGTCCGCCGTCTCCCCGGTCCGACTGAACCGCACCCGGACCCCGCGCGGCGGCGCCATGATCACCGGCACGTCGAGGTCCTGCCCGTCGAACACACAGGTGACCTCCGCCTGGGTGCGCTGCGCCAGCATCGCCAGCCCGCCCAGCAGCCGGATCCGCTGCTGCTCCAGCGGCAGCGTCGGATAGCCGGTCTTGGTCACGTTGTAGCCGTCCACCACCAGATGGACCTGCGGGATCGCCAGCAGCTGGTCCAGCAGCGCCGGATCGTCCTCGGCCAGCCCGCGCCGGGCCACGTCGTGCGGCGAGGCCGAACCCGGCACCACCGCCTCCACCAGGTCGGCCGGCCGAATCTGGGAGACCGGCAGGGCCAGCTCCCGCTGGAGGCCCTGCGCCGACTGCAGCACGGTGTCCAGCAGCAACCGCAACCGCATGTCCTCGACGCTGCGCCCCTCGCGGGCCGACCGGCGGCCCTGCTCGGCGGCGGTCTCCAGCTCGGAGATCCGGTGCCGCAGCCGACGCGCCTCGCTCTCGGCCGCGCTGCGCTCGGCGCCCGACTGCGCCTTCAGCGCCTCCAGTTCGGCGGTGAGCCGGCGGGTCTCGGCCTGCGCCCGGCGGGTGTCGCTCTCCAGCGACCGCACCTTCCGGCGCAGCGAGTCGGCCTCCTTGCGGACGTCCTCGGACTCGGTCCGCTGCCGGTCCAGATCGGACCGGGCCGCGGAGCGCACCTCGGCCAGCTCCGCCTGCAGCTTCTCCACCAGCCGCGCCGCCTCGGCGGCCGCGCCCTCGGCGCCGGCCCGCTCCGCCTCCTCGCCGGCCTCGGAGACCAGCCGGCTCCAGCCCGCCGAACGCACCAGATAGGCGGCCGCCGCGACGTCCATCGGATCGGCGGCCCCGGGCACGCTGCCGGACTCCAGCGCCTTGACCAGATCGGGCTGGCCCAGCCGCAGCCGCTCCGCTATCCGTACCCGGAAGGCCGGCTCGGACTCCAGCGCGGCGGCCAGCGCGGTGGCCGCGTACTTGGCCCGCCGGGCCGGGGTGAACTTGGCGTACTGGCGCAGCGTCTGAGGCAGCTCGCCCGGCGGCAGCCCGCCGAGCGCGTCCGCGGCGAGGCCGACCACCCGGCGGCGTACGCCCTCGGGCAGCGGCCGGTCGAGCTTCTCGGGCGCCCGCTCGGCGGCGTTCTCGGCGGCCGTCCCCGCTGCCGTCCCGTCGGCGCGGTCTGCCGCCGGCTCGTCACCGCCGGACTCCTCGGTGCCGGCCGTCCCGTCCGGCACCGGGTCTCCTGCCGGGGCGGGCGCGGACGGGGCTGCCTCGGCCGCGTCCGGCGCCTGCGCGTCCACAGCGGGCTGCCGCCCCTGCGGCCCGGCGGGCTCGTTCGCTGCGTCCACCACGTCCTCGGCTCCGATCTCCTGGTCCAGCGGTACGGCCGACGGCGGCCGTCCTCGTCGTCACGCTCCGTGCGTTCTGTCTGTATTGTCCCGTGCCGTGGGCGGCCGTGCCCCGCACCGCCGCCCACCGCACGGGCCGGGCATCAACCCTGCTCGGCGGCCTCGGCAGCCTCGGCGTCCTCGGCCCCGGGGCGGGCCACCAGCTCGACCTGGTCCACCGCGTTGCACCAGCGGCAGCGCACCGACTCGATGGTCTCGCTGAGCACCTCGGTCTCCTCCACCTTGGACTCGCCGGCCAGGTCGAAGTGGAGGAACTCGGTCACCCGGGCAGAACGGGTCACGTCGAAGCGGGTCAGGTTGCCGCACAGGGTGCAGCGCCAACGCGTCTCGGCGGTCAGGGCGGGGACGGTCATCGGGGGTCCTCTCGGGTGGTCCCTGGGTGGGCTCAGGCGCTCCCCCCGGAGCCCCGGCATCGGCGGCGGGAGGCGGGAATGCCCGCCCCAAGCCTATTGCCTGAGGCAACCGTCCCGACCACCGGTCACAGCGATCGGACGCCCTAGCCCACCTGCCGTAAGCCCGGTGCCGCCCGCGCCGGGCGGAGGGATGCTTGGCCGCATGGCGATCCCGGTCCTCGACCACACCGGTGCGCGCGGCGACCGCCCGGCCGCGCCCGTCCCGGCCGTCAGCTACGCGCTGATCGCGCTCAACACGCTGGTCTTCCTGCTCGGCCCGGCCGCCGGGCTCAACCCGCTGTACGGGCGCGACCAGGACCGGGTCTGCGCGGAGCAGCGGTACGAGCAACGCTGGGGCGCCGTCCCGGCCGAACTGCTGGCCGGCCACCCGCTGACCGCCGAACAGCTCGCCGAGGCCCCCGACCCGGTGCCCGGCTGCCCGGCCCGGCCGACCCCCGGCAAGCACCCGGCGCTCTCGGTGCTCAGCGCGCTCTTCCTGCACGCCGGCTGGCTGCACCTGCTGGGCAACCTGCTCTTCCTCCATGTCTTCGGCCCCACCGTCGAGGAACGGCTCGGCCGGGCCCGCTTCGCCCTCTTCTATCTGGCCGCCGGCTCGCTCGCCACCTACGGCTTCGCGCTGGCCGAGGCGCACTCGCCGGACTCGACCCGGGTGCTGATCGGCGCCTCGGGGGCGATCTCGGCCGTCCTCGGCGCCTACCTGCGGCTGCACCCGCGCTCCCGCGTCACCACGCTGGTACCGCTGCTGCTCTTCCTGCCGCTGCGGTTCCCGGCCTGGCTGGTGCTCGGGCTCTGGTTCGCCCTGCAGTGGTGGTCGGTGCACTCGGCCGGGCCCGGGGTGGCCTACCTCGTGCACGTGATCGGCTTCTCGGCCGGCTTCCTGTACGCCTGCACGCTGGCCACCCGCCCCTCGCGACGGTCCGGCTGACGCCCGATACGCTGGCCGCACCTCACAAAGGAGCCCGAACAGTGATCACCGCCATCGTCCTGATCAAGACCAGCGTCGACCGCATCCCGGAGATCGCCGAGGCGATCGCGGCCATCGAGGGCGTCAGTGAGGTCTACTCGGTCACCGGCGGCTACGACCTGGTGGCGATGGTGCGGGTGCGCCGGCACGACGACCTGGCCGACGTGATCCCCGGCCGGCTGAACAAGGTCCCGGGCGTGGCCCACACCGAGACCCAGATCGCCTTCCGCACCTACTCCCAGCACGACCTGGAGGCCGCCTTCGCCCTCGGCCTCGACGAGTAGGGTTCAGCCCTCCCGCCGCGTGTCGACGACGCAGCGGCCGCCCTCGTTGCGGTAGTTCCAGGCCGCGCCGTCCGTGACCAGCTCGCGGACGGCGGTCAGGAAGCGCTCGATGTGCTCGTCCGGGGTACCGGCGCCGAAGCTGACCCGGATCGCGTTCAGGCTCCGCTCGCCCGGCAGCGACGGCTCCGGCGCGCCGCACTCGGACGGTGCCACCTCCTCGTCGCCGAGCAGCGTGCGCACCAGCGGGTGCGCGCAGAACAGGCCGTCGCGCACCCCGATGCCGTACTCGGCGGAGAGCGCGGCCGAGAAGTGCGAGCTGTTCCAGCCCTGGACGACGAAGGAGAGCACGCCCACCCGGGCCGAGTCGGCACCGAACAGGTTGAGCACCTTGACCTGCGGGACCTCCGCCAGGCCGGCCTGCAGTCGGGCGATCAGCTGCTGCTCGCGGGCCTCCAGCGCGTCGAAGCCGGCCTCGGTGAGCGCCCGGCAGGCCGAGGCGATGGCGTAGGCGCCGATCACGTTCGGCGAGCCGGCCTCGTGCCGGGCCGGGCCGGTGTGCCACTGGACGGCCACCGAACCGTCGGCCTCCCGGGCCACCGTACGGGTGGCGCCGCCGCCGGCCAGGTAGGGCTCGGCCGCGTCCAGCCAGTCGGCGCGGCCGGCCAGCACTCCGGCGCCGAACGGCGCGTAGATCTTGTGGCCGGAGAAGGCGATCCAGTCCACGTCCAGCTCGCGCACCGAGACCCGGTGGTGCGGGGCGAGCTGTGCGGCGTCCAGCACCACCCGGGCGCCGTACCGGTGCGCGGTCCCGGTCAGCTCGGCGACCGGCCAGAGCTCGCCGGTGACGTTGGAGGCGCCGGTGACGCAGAGCAGCTTGGGGCCCTCGGGGGCCTCGGCCAGCGCGGCGTCCAGGGCGGCGACCGCCTCGGCCCGCGAGCGCGGCGCGCGCAGGTAGGTGACGTCCAGTCCGGCGTGGGCCCAGGGCAGCAGCGAGGCGTGGTGCTCGGTCTCGAACGCGAAGACCCGGGTGCCGGCCGGGACGGCGCCGGCCAGCAGGTTCAGCGAGTCGGTGGTGGCCCGGGTGAAGACCACCTGGTCGCCCTCGCGCAGGCCGAGGAAGTCGGCGACGGTACGGCGGCTCTGCTCGAACAGGTCGGTGGAGAGCTGCGACAGGTAGCCGGCGCCGCGGTGCACGCTGCCGTAGTAGGGGGCGTAGGCGGCGACGTCGTCCCAGACCCGCTGGAGCGCCGGGGAGCTGGCGGCGTAGTCGAGCGCCGCGTACCCGACCTTCTCGCCGCTGGCCAGCGGGACCTGGACGTCGTGGCCCAGGACGGCGAGGGGGGCGCAGAGTTCGGTGGCAACGGACATGAGGATGCACTCCTTCGGGGGTCAGGACCCCGGGAGTACGTGTCAGCCGGCGTCCGCGCTTGTCACGCGGACGGATTGCCGCGGGACCCGGTCCTCACCCAGGGCACCCCGCCACGGACGGAGGGTTGCCGGACAGCAAGCTGGGGCTCTGCGCTGTCACTCATGACCTGCCGAAGACTCTAGGTCGCGTCCGCCGGGTGGTCAAACACAGGTCCGCCATCCGGACAGCACAAGGGGCCCGCACGGGGGTCACTCCCCCGTACGGGCCCCAACCACCGCCTCACGCCTTGCTGGTGGCCTCCGACCAGCGGTTCAGCAGGTCCAGTGCGGCGCCCGAGTCGATGGCGGCCGCGGCCCGCTCCATGCCCGCGGCCAGCTGCTCGGTGAGCGGCGCGTCGGTGAGGTCCAGCGCCACCAGCGCCGCCGCCGTGTTCAGCAGGACGGCGTCCCGGACCGGCCCGCGCTCCCCGGCCAGCAGCCGACGGGCGACGTCCGCGTTGTACGCCGGGTCCGCGCCGCGCAGCGCCTCGATGCCGACCAGCTCGATGCCGACCTCGCGCGGGTCGAAGGTGGTCTCGCCGACCTCGCCGCCGCGCACGATCCAGACCCGCGAGGTGGTGGTGATGGTCAGCTCGTCCAGGCCGTCGTCGCCGCGGAAGACCAGCGCGCTGGAGCCGCGCCGGGCCAGCACCCCGGCGATCAGCCCGGCCAGCCTGGTGTCGAAGCAGCCGATCGCGTGGGCCGTCACCTTGGCCGGGTTGGTCAGCGGGCCCAGGATGTTGAACGCCGTCGGCACCCCGAGGTCGCGCCGGGCCGTGGCGGCGTGCCGCATCGACGGGTGGAACATGGCGGCGGAGCAGAAGGTGAGCCCGATCTCCTCGGCCACCTCGGCGACCCGCCGGGCGGAGAGGTCGAGGGCGATGCCCAGCTTCTCCAGCACGTCCGAGGAGCCGCTCGCCGAGGAGGCGGCCCGGTTGCCGTGCTTGACCACCTTGGCGCCGGCCGCCGCCGCCACGATCGCCGACATGGTCGAGATGTTGACGGTCCTGGCGCGGTCGCCGCCGGTGCCGACGACGTCCACCGCCGGGCCGGGGATGGAGAGCGGCTCGGCGTGCGCGTACATCGAGTCCACCAGGCCGGCGATCTCCCCGACCGTCTCGCCCTTGGCCCGCAGCGCCACCATGAAGCCCGCCACCTGGGCCGGGGAGGCCTCGCCGCTCATGATCCGGTCCATCGCCCACGCGGTGTCCGCCTGGCCCAGGTCCTCGCCCCGCAACAGCGCCGACAGGATGTCCGGCCAGGTGCGGACCACCTGCACGGGGTCCTTGCCGCCGTTCGCAGGGTTCACGTTCACCATGGCTGACTCCAGCTCTCGTCGGTTCCCGGAAAGGGATCTCCGTAGGGTTGGAGTCAGCCTATCGAGCGGCGGGACGCCACCGTCCCGCCGCGACCCTTCTTCTCTCCTGCTGAGATGCGCCTCCTCTAACGGGTGGCCGGCGTCCGCTTCGCCAGCCGGGCCCGGAGCAGGGTGGCGGCGGCCTCGGCCAGCGCCACCGGGTCCACCGGCTGGGAGATCGCCGCGTCGGCCCGGCTCCAGGCGGCCAGCCAGGAGTCCTGCGGCCGGCCGATCAGCACCAGCACGGGCGGGCAGCCGTAGATCTCGTCCTTCAGCTGCCGTCCGAGCCCCAGCCCGCCGGCCGGTACCGCCTCGCCGTCGAGCACGCAGAGGTCCACGCCCCCCTTCTCCAGTGCCTTCAGCACCGCGGGGGTCGTCGCGCACTCCAGGTAGGACAGCTCCGGCAGGTCCGCTGCCGGCCGGCGGCCGAGCGCCGTCCGCACCTGCTCGCGGGTGTTGCGGTCGTGGCTGTAGACGAGAACGGTCAGCGTCTCGTCGGTCGTGTACGCCATGGGCCCTGCTCCCTCAAAGTGTGATCCGGACCACGTTCGCCTCAACCCGGATGCTACTCCCGATCACCGGCCGCCGAGCCGCTCCCGCGAGATCCATCTCAAGCCGCCGCGCCCACGACTCACCCGCCCGGAGGACGGCGCGTCACCCTCGACGGTGCAGTCCACCCGTACGGCCGACAGAACGGCCACTCCCCTTACTCCCCGCGGGCCGCGCGGGCGTGCAGCGACACGCTGGGCAAGGGGGTCGAAGGGGCCTTCGAAGAACCGTCAGAAAAGGGACACGCCGCTGCTCAGCCCCCGTCCGGACGCTCCGTCGGGTCCCACTGGGGCATACCGCACGCACCGGACACTCCGAGGGACACCCCCCGGCGTGAAGACGGAATAAGGGACCGACATAATGTCCGTCGTGGCGACAGCAACAGCAGTAGAAACCGGGCACGCGCACGGATCGGTCAACCGGCCGAACATGGTCAGCGTCGGAACGATCGTCTGGCTCAGTTCCGAGTTGATGTTCTTCGCGGCCCTCTTCGCGATGTACTTCACGCTCCGCTCCGTCAAGGGAGCCGAGTTCTGGAGCGAGAAGGCGCACGCCCTCAACGTGCCCTTCTCCTCGGTCAACACCACGATCCTCGTGCTCTCCTCGCTCACCTGCCAGCTCGGCGTGTTCGCTGCCGAGCGCGGGGACGTGAAGAAGCTCCGGTCGTGGTTCGTCATCACCTTCGTGATGGGCGCGATCTTCATCGGCGGCCAGATCTTCGAGTACACCGAGCTGGTCAAGAAGGACGGCCTCTCGCTGTCCTCCGACCCGTACGGCACGGTGTTCTACCTCACCACCGGCTTCCACGGTATGCACGTGACGGGTGGTCTGATCGCCTTCCTGCTGGTCCTGGGACGGACGTACGCAGCCAAGCGCTTCACGCACGAGCAGGCCACCGCCGCGATCGTGGTGTCGTACTACTGGCACTTCGTCGACGTCGTGTGGATCGGCCTGTTCGCGACCATCTACCTGATCAAGTAACCAGCTGATCAGGTCGCTGGCCACCGGCCTCGGGCCCCCGCCCTCACCGGCGACGGGCCTCTTTGCCGGTGCCGACGCTCCCACCGACCGACCGCGCGCGCAGCCCTAGACAGGCAGCCTCGTGCCGGCCAGACCGGCCGCCGGGTGCAACCACCAGTCGACCAGATCCTGACACCGGGGTTATTCCGTGAAAAAGCTCTCCGCACGACGGCGCCACCCATTGGCGGCGCTGGTCGTCCTACTTCTCGCCCTGGCGGCAACCGGGGGGCTGTACGCCGCGTTCGCGCCCGCCGACAAGGCGCAGGCCGACGTCGCCGCGCAGTCGCTCGCGATCGATGAGGGCAAGAAGCTCTTCGCCGTGGGCTGCTCCTCCTGCCACGGCCTGAACGGCCAGGGCAGCAGCGACGGTCCCAGCCTGGTCGGCGTCGGCTCCGCCGCGGTCGACTTCCAGGTCGGCACCGGCCGCATGCCGGCCCAGCAGCCCGGCGCCCAGGTGCCGCGCAAGAAGAACATCTACTCGCAGGCGGAGATCGACCAGCTCGCCGCGTTCGTGGCCTCGCTCGGCCCCGGCCCGGTGATCCCGAGGGAGGAGCAGTTCACCTCGACCAACCCCGAGGACATCTCCAAGGGCGGCGAGCTGTTCCGCACCAACTGCGCCCAGTGCCACAACTTCGCCGGCCAGGGCGGTGCCCTGACCAAGGGCAAGTACGCCCCGTCGCTGGAGGGTGTGGACGCCAAGCACATCTACGAGGCCATGCAGACCGGCCCGCAGAACATGCCGTCGTTCCCGGACACCACCATGCCCGAGGAGCAGAAGAAGCAGATCGTGGCCTTCGTCCGCCACACCACCAACGATGAGCCGAACCCCGGTGGTCTCACGCTCGGCAGCCTCGGTCCGGTGACCGAGGGTCTGTTCGGCTGGATCTTCGGTCTCGGCGTACTCATCGCGGTCGCGATCTGGGTCGCCGCCCACACCACCAAGGCCAAGAAGTCATGAGCCAGGACATGCCAGAAGAGAAGCTCCCGGAGTCACACGGCTCCGCCGGGCACCACGAGGTGGCCGCCCACGGCGATCCGTTCGCCGACCCGGGCCTGCCGGCCCACGAACCGCGTCGCACCGACATCGACGAGCGGGCCGCCAAGCGCGCGGAGCGCCAGGTCTCGCTGATGTTCGTGGTCTCGATGCTCGCCACCGTGGGGTTCATCGCCTCCTACGTGGCCATCGACCCGGACAAGATCATCTACGTCTTCCCGCTGGGCCACATCAGCGCGCTGAACTTCGCGCTGGGCCTGACCCTGGGCGTGGCGCTGTTCATGATCGGCGCGGGCGCGGTCCACTGGGCCCGCACGCTGATGTCGGACCACGAGATCCCGGCCGAGCGCCACCCGATCGAGGCCGACGACGAGGTCCGCAACGACGTCATCGAGCAGTTCAGGACCGGCGCCGCCGAGTCCGGCTTCGGCCGCCGCAAGATGATCCGCAACACCCTCATCGGCTCGATGGCCCTGGTGCCGCTCTCCGGTGTGGTGCTGCTGCGCGACCTGGGCCCGCTGCCCGAGGACAAGCTGGAGCACACCGGCTGGGACTTGGCCACCCCGGCCAAGCCGCTGGCGCTCATCAACATGAACACCAACCTGCCGATGAAGGCCGAGGACGTCATCCAGGGGTCGCTGACCTTCGCGATGCCGCAGGGTCTGCACACCCACGACGAGGACTTCCAGCAGCGCATCGCCAAGGACGCCCTGATGCTGGTGCGCATCGCGCCGGAGGACATCAAGGACGACGCGTCCCGGGAGATGGGCTTCGAGGGCATCCTCGCCTACTCGAAGATCTGCACCCACGTCGGCTGCCCGATCAGCCTCTACGAGCAGCAGACCCACCACGCGCTCTGCCCCTGCCACCAGTCGACCTTCGACCTGGCGGACGGCGCGCGCGTCATCTTCGGCCCGGCCGGCCACCCGCTGCCGCAGCTGAAGATCACCACTGACGAGAAGGGCTTCCTGGTCGCCACCGGCGACTTCGACGAGCCCGTCGGCCCGAGCTACTGGGAGCGTGCTCGATGAGTAGCGCGAGCAGCACCACCTCCGGTGCCTCCAAGCCGGCCAGCACGCGCGCCAAGCCCGCCAACAAGTGGGAGCAGGCCGCTGACTGGACGGACGGCCGGCTGGGGATCTACTCCCTCGCCAAGGCCAACCTGCGGAAGATCTTCCCGGACCACTGGTCCTTCATGCTGGGCGAGATCTGCCTCTACACCTTCATCATCATCATCCTGACGGGCGTCTACCTGACGCTCTTCTTCAAGCCCTCGATGGGCGAGGTCATCTACGACGGGTCGTACGTCCCGCTCAAGGGCATCCCGATGTCCGAGGCGTACGCGTCGACGATGGACATCAGCTTCGAGGTCCGCGGCGGTCTGCTGGTCCGTCAGATCCACCACTGGGCCGCGCTGGTCTTCGTGGCCGCGATGCTCGTGCACATGCTGCGCGTCTTCTTCACCGGCGCGTTCCGCAAGCCGCGTGAGATCAACTGGGTCTTCGGCTTCCTGCTGCTGGTCCTGGGCATGTTCGACGGCTTCTTCGGCTACTCGCTGCCCGACGACCTGCTCTCCGGTACCGGTATCCGGTTCATGGAGGGCGCCGTCCTGGCGACCCCGCTGATCGGCACCTACATCCAGATGTTCCTGTTCGGGGGCGAGTTCCCCGGCCACGACATCGTGCCGCGGTTCTTCACCATCCACGTCCTGCTGATCCCGGGCATCATGCTCGGCCTGCTGGTCGCGCACCTGATCCTGGTCTTCTACCACAAGCACACCCAGTGGGCGGGCCCGGGCAAGACCGAGAAGAACGTCGTCGGCATGCCGCTGATGCCGGTCTACATGGCCAAGGCCGGTGGCTTCTTCTTCCTGGTCTTCGGTCTGATCGCGGTCATCTCCGCGGTCGCCTCGATCAACCCGATCTGGGCGTACGGCCCGTACCGCCCCGACCAGGTGTCCACCGACGCCCAGCCGGACTGGTACATGGGCTTCTCCGAGGGCCTGATCCGCATCATGCCGGGCTGGGAGATCGGCCTCTGGGGCCACACCCTGAACCTGGGTGTCTTCATCCCGCTGATGGTGGTCTTCCCGCTGGTCCTGGTCTCCATCGCCGCCTACCCGTTCATCGAGGGCTGGGTCACCGGCGACAAGCGCGAGCACCACATCCTGGACCGCCCGCGCAACGCCCCGGTCCGCACCGGGCTGGGTGCCGCCTGGATCAGCCTG
The DNA here is from genome assembly GCF_055588525.1 of Kitasatospora sp. NPDC041988. Classification (NCBI taxonomy): domain Bacteria; kingdom Bacillati; phylum Actinomycetota; class Actinomycetes; order Kitasatosporales; family Streptomycetaceae; genus Kitasatospora; species Kitasatospora sp. NPDC041988. Next base: position 138,701 of record NZ_JBVJCO010000002.1, on the reverse strand, counting down.
TACCTGGTGCTGCTGATCGCCGGTGGCAACGACCTCTTCGCCACCCACCTGCACCTGTCGCTCAACGACGTCACGTACTTCGTCCGGGTCGGCTTCTTCGTGGTGCCGGTGCTCACCTTCATCATCACCAAGCGCTGGTGCCTCGGCCTCCAGCGCCGGGACAAGGAGAAGGTGCTGCACGGCCGCGAGACGGGCGTCATCAAGCGCCTGCCGCACGGCGAGTTCGTCGAGGTGCACGCGCAGCTGCCGCAGGGCGAACTGCACAAACTCACCTCGCACGAGCAGCAGCAGCCGTTCGAGCTGCCGGCCGAGACGGACGAGAACGGCGTGGCCCTCAAGGCCGGCATTCTCACCCGTACCCGGGCGAAGATCTCCCGCGGCTACTTCGGCGAGGGAAGCCAGATCCCCAAGCCCACCGCCGAGGAGCACCACGAGATCACCAGCGGCCACGGCCACCACTGATCCCGTACGCACCCCGCGTCACCCCCGAGGGCCGCTGACCAGAGTTCGTTCTGGTCGGCGGCCCTCGGGCTTTCCGCCGTTCGTCCCGCCCTCGCCCACCGTCAGGAGCCCTCGTGGAGCTGTCCGTCGACCCCGCCTCCGCCACTCCCCCGTACGAGCAGATCCGCGCCCAGATCGCCGAGCGGGCCCGCAGCGGCGAGCTGCCGACCGGGCTGCGGCTGCCCACCGTCCGGGCCCTGGCCGAGCAGCTCGGGCTGGCCGCGGGGACGGTCGCCAAGGCCTACCGGGAGCTGGAGACCGACGGGGTCGTGGAGACCCACGGCCGCCGCGGCACCCTGATCGCCGCGACCGGCGGCACCGGCCACCGGCTGGCCGCCGCGGCCGCCGCCGAGTACGCCGAGCGGGCCCGGCGCCTCGGGGTGCCGCTGGCGGACGCCCTGGCGGCCGTGGAGACCGCGCTGCGGCTGGCGTACGAGGTGCCGGGCCGGGAGGGCTGATCTCCCCGGGGAGGGGCCCCGTCAGACCTCCGGGCGGATGATCCCGGTGGCGGGGGCCCGGGAGGCCGGCGGGGTGGTGCTGACGGGCTGTCCGAGGGCGCTGTGCTTGGCCCAGTCGGCCCAGGCGATGTTCCAGTCCCCGAAGCCGTTGCCGAACGGCTCCATGCCGGGGCCGTGGCTGTTCACGACCGTCACCAGGTCGCCGACCCGGGTGTTGTCGTAGAACCACTTGGCGTTCTCGGTGCTCATGCCGGTACAGCCGTGGCTGACGTTGGCCACGCCCTGCGCGCCCACCGACCAGGGCGCGGCGTGCACGTACTCGCCGCTCCAGGTCACCCGGGTGGCCCACTCGACATTGAGGTCGTAGGACTCCGAACTGCCGGCGGCTATGCCGATCGTCTCGCCGCTCATCCGCACCTGGCGCTCCTGGCCGAGCACCACCTTGATGCCGTTGCGGGTGTCGAAGCCGGGCTTGCCGGTGGTCACCGGGATCGTCCGGACGACCTCGCCGCTGCGCTTCAGGGTGAGCTCGTGGGCGGCGGCGTCCACCACCGACTCCACCCGTTCGCCGATCCGCAGGGCCAGAGCGGCACGGTCGCCGCCGTAGAGGCCGTCCGAGATCCGGCTGCCGGTGCCGTCGAAGACCAGGCTGACGGTCGTCCCGGCCGGCCAGTACTCCTCCGGGCGGAAGTGCAGGTTCTTGTCGTCCACCCAGTACCAGCCGCCGGTGACGGCAGGCTGCGAGGTGACCGTCAGGGCCCGCTCGACCTCCTGGCGGGCCTGCGGGTCCTTCACCGCCTCGGAGAGCTGCACGGTGAGCGGCTGGCCGACGCCGTACAGGCCGCTGCCGGAGGAGTCCGGGCCGAGCTTGGCGGTGAGCAGGCGCTGCCCGGCGAGGGTGGAGAAGCCCGCGGTGGTCTCGCCGCGGCCGCCGTTGCCGTCGTCGGCGGCGATCCTGACGGTGTAGGCGGTGGCCGCCTTGAGCCGCCCGGTGGTCTGCCAGCTGCGCTGGTCCTCCGAGAGCTTCCCGGCCACCACCCGGCCGTCCGGGCCGAGCACGGTGACGTCGGTGAGCCGGCTGCCGGGGACGGCGGTCACCGTGACGGGCTGGGACGGGTCCACCGTGCCCTCGGCCGAGACGTGTACGAGCGGGGCCGCGTCGACCTTGTGGACGGCGCCGGCGGTGTCGCCGTCCCCGCCGGACGTGCAGGCCGCCAGCGGGACCAGTACTGCGAAGGCCAGCGAGATGCTGCCTATACCTGCGATTCCGCGCCTGTCGGCCATGACCGCCTCCGAGGGTTCGCACGATTGATCAGATCGTAGGAACGGTGTGCGGAAGAGCGACATCCGGGGGACCCGCCGTTGACCCACCGGAGTGAGGGCCTCACTCCGGGGACGCAACAGGGCCGGGCATCCCGTGCGGGATGCCCGGCCCTGTGCGAGAGGGGGAGGACCTACTGGTTCTGGTTCTCGCCCCGGTAGAACTCGAAGACCCAGCCGAAGAGGCCGATCAGGATGACCGGGATCGACCAGTACAGCAGCCACCAGCCGAAGATCACGCCCATGAAGGCGAGCGCACCGCCGATCGCGAGCGAGAGCGGCTGCCAGCTGTGCGGGGCGAAGAAGCCCAGCTCGCCGGAGTCGTCCGCGACCTCGGCCTCGGGGTTGTCACCGGCGCCGCTGTCCACCCGGCGGGCGGTGAAGGCGAGGTAGTACCCGATGAAGGCGCAGAGCGCGAAGGCGAGGAACAGCGCGGTGGTACCGGCAGCCTCGATACCGAGATCGGAGTTGTTGGTCCACAGGCCGTACGTGATCGCCATCGCGAGGATGAAGACCGCGAAGCCGAGGAAGATCTTGCCCTGTTCCTTCATCAGGCGTCGCCCTCCTTCTTGCCCTTGCCCAGCTGCGGGGCGTCGTACTTGGCCGGGGTCACGCCGGCGAGGTGCTTGGCCGGCTCACCGTGGTTCTCCAGGTAGTCCAGCGCGGCGATCTCCGGGTAGTGGAGGTCGAAGGCCGGGGATTCGGAGCGGATCCGGGGCAGCGTGAGGAAGTTGTGCCGCGGCGGCGGGCAGGAGGTCGCCCACTCCAGCGAGCGGCCGTAGCCCCACGGGTCGTCGACCTCGATCTTCTCGCCGTACTTGGCGGTCTTCCAGACGTTGTAGAGGAACGGCAGGATCGACAGACCGAGCAGGAACGAGCCGATGGTCGAGACGGTGTTCAGGGTGGTGAAACCGTCGGACGCGAGGTAGTCGGCGTAGCGGCGGGGCATGCCCTCCGCGCCGAGCCAGTGCTGCACCAGGAAGGTGGTGTGGAAGCCGATGAACAGCGTCCAGAAGGTGATCCTGCCGAGGCGCTCGTCCAGCATCTTGCCGGTCATCTTCGGCCACCAGAAGTGGAAGCCGGCGAACATCGCGAAGACGACGGTGCCGAAGACCACGTAGTGGAAGTGGGCGACGACGAAGTACGAGTCCGAGACGTGGAAGTCGATCGGCGGGGAGGCGAGCAGAACACCCGTCAGACCACCGAAGAGGAAGGTGACCAGGAAGCCGACCGTCCAGAGCATCGGGGTCTCGAAGCTCAGCGAGCCCTTCCACATGGTGCCGACCCAGTTGAAGAACTTCACACCGGTCGGGACCGCGATCAGGAAGGTCATGAAGGAGAAGAACGGCAGCAGCACCTGTCCGGTGACGTACATGTGGTGGGCCCACACCGTCACGGACAGACCGGCGATCGCGATGGTGGCCGCGATCAGGCCGGAGTAGCCGAACATCGGCTTGCGGCTGAAGACCGGGATGATCTCCGACACGATGCCGAAGAACGGCAGCGCGATGATGTACACCTCGGGGTGGCCGAAGAACCAGAACAGGTGCTGCCAGAGCAGCGCCCCTCCGTTCGCCGGGTCGAAGACATGTGCCCCGAATTTACGGTCCGCCTCCAGGGCGAACAGCGCGGCGGCCAGCACCGGGAAGGCCAGCAGGACCAGCACGGCGGTCAGCAGGACGTTCCAGACGAAGATCGACATCCGGAACATCGTCATGCCGGGCGCGCGCATGCAGATGATCGTGGTGATGAAGTTGACCGCACCGAGGATCGTGCCAAAGCCGGAGAAGGCCAGACCCATGATCCACATGTCGGCGCCGACACCCGGCGAGCGGACGGCGTCCGACAGCGGGGAGTAGGCGAACCAGCCGAAGTCGGCCGCACCCTGCGGGGTGACGAAGCCGGCCACCGCGATGGTCGAACCGAAGAGGTACAGCCAGAACGCGAACATGTTCAGACGCGGGAAGGCCACGTCCGGGGCGCCGATCTGGAGCGGCATGATCCAGTTCGCGAAGCCGGCGAAGAGCGGCGTCGCGAACATCAGCAGCATGATCGTGCCGTGCATCGTGAACGCCTGGTTGAACTGCTCGTTCGACAGGATCTGGGTCCCGGGACGAGCCAGCTCGGCGCGCATGACCAGGGCGAGGATGCCACCGATCAGGAAGAAGGCGAACGACGTGCCCAGGTAGAGCGTGCCGATCGTCTTGTGGTCAGTGGTGGTCAGCCACTTGATGATGGTCGAACCCGGCTTGCGGGTCCGCTGCGCCCCGACCGTGACGGCCCCGGCGCCCCCGCCGGCCGCGGCGGGCTCGTTGAGGATGGTCACTTCTCTTCACTTCCCATGGTCGTGATGCCGGAGGGCAACGCGCCGGTCTGGCCCTTGGCCCGCAGGTCCGCCAGGTGCTTGTCGTAGTCGGCGCGGTCGACGACCTTGACCTTGAACAGCATGCGCGAGTGGTCCACGCCGCAGAGCTCGGCACACTTGCCGTCGTACTCGCCCTTGACGTTCGGGGTGACCTCGAACTTGTTCACCACACCCGGCACGACGTCCATCTTCATCAGGAAGTTGATGGGCCAGAAGTCGTGGATGACATCACGCGAGGTCAGCCGGAACTCGACGGACTCGTTGACCGGGAGCCACAGCGTCGGCATCTCCGCAGGAGTGCCCACGTCGTACGCGGCGTCCTTGTTGGCCGGGTCCGGATTCTCGGTGTTCTCGTAGTTGAACGCCCAGCTCCACTGGAAGCCGACCACGTTGACCGTGTGCTGCGGCTTCTCGGAGACGGAGATCAGCTTCGACTCGTCGCGGGCGACGAAGTAGAAGAGAACCGAGACGATAATGATGGGGACCGCGGTGTAGAGCGCCTCGATGGGCACGTTGTACCGGGTCTGCGGGGGGATCTGCACACCGGTGCGGCTGCGCCGGTGGAAGATCACGCTCCAGAGGATCAGACCCCACATCAGTGCGCCCACTGCCAGAGCCGCAATCCAGGAGCCCTGCCACATGTGGAGGACCAGGGGTCCTTCCTCGGTGACGGGGCTCGGGAGGCCAAGCCTGGGGAGGTCGTTGGCCGAGCAGCCGGTAGCGGTCGCGATGACGAGGCCCAGTGCCAGCGCCTGAGGCAGCTTCCGCCGCATCGTGCGCCGCGGCGAGCGGTCGGAGCCGTTGGGACTCACGTAGCGCCTTCCCGAAGTCTCGCCCGCCTTCGCGTCGCCCCGCGGAGGATTGTGAGCCTCCCCGGCGACCCGTCCACGGGCACGGTTTGAATGCTTATGCGGGCCAAACCCTACTCCAGCCTTATGCGCTGCTGACGGGCAGGTCCCGGTAACGCGCCGCCCGGTCGCCCGATCAGGCCCCGCAAGGGCTGCGCCGCAGGTCATCGTAGGCATTCGAGGTCCGTACGCCCGATCGGGGGATGACCTCGGGCAACGTGGGTGACGGTCCGTCGGATGTGGACGAATCGGACATTCGGGTTGATCGACTGACGGGCGGTGAGCGGAGGAAGGAGGCTGGAACACACCCGGGAGTGCCGTTAAATGTGACCGTGTACTTCGATGTGGCCTCCACCGCACCGCTCCACCCCGTCGCGCGGCAGGCGCTGACCGCCGCGCTGGACGAGGGTTGGGCCGACCCCGCCCGGCTCTACCGCTCCGGCCGGCAGGCCCGGATGCTGCTGGACGCCGCCCGCGAGACGGTGGCCGGGGTGCTCGGCGCCCGGCCGGACGAGATCGCGTTCACCGCGAGCGGGACGCAGGCGGTGCAGCTGGGCGTGCTCGGCGCGCTGGCCGGGAACCGGCGGCGGGGCGGGCACCTGGTGCACTCGGCCGTCGAGCACTCCAGCGTGCTGCACACCGCGGAGCGCTGGAAGTCCCCCCGGCCGGAGGCTGGGGGCGAGGCGGCCGGCGGCAGCGTCTCGGTCGTCCCGGTGGACCGGTACGGGCGGGTCGTCCCCGGGGAGTTCGCGGCGGCGCTGCGTCCCGACACCGCGCTCGCCGTCCTGCAGTCGGCCAACCACGAGGTGGGCACGGTGCAGCCGGTGGCCGAGGTGGCCGGGCTCTGCGGCGATGTACCGCTGCTGGTGGACGCCGCGCAGAGCGCCGGACGGGTGGACGTCCCGGCGGGTTGGTCGCTGCTGACGGCCAGTGCGCACAAGTGGGGCGGGCCGGCCGGCGTCGGGGTGCTGGCGGTACGCAAGGGCGTCCGGTACGCCTCGCCGCTGCCGGCCGACGAGCGCGAGAACGGCCGGGTGCCGGGGTACGTCAACGTGCCGGCGATCGTGGCCGCGGCCGCCTCGCTGAGGGCGGTCCGGGCCGAGGCCGACCGGGAGAACGCCCGGCTGCACGCCCTCGTCGAGCGGATCCGGGCCCGGGTGCCGCAGCTGGTACCCGAGGTGGAGGTGGTCGGCGACCCGGTACGGCGACTGCCGCACCTCGTCACCTTCTCCTGCCTGTACGTGGACGGCGAGGTGCTGCTGACCGAGCTGGACAAGGCGGGCTTCGCGGTCTCCTCCGGCTCGTCCTGCACCTCGTCCACCCTGACGCCGAGCCATGTGCTGGCGGCGATGGGCGTACTCACCGAGGGGAACGTCCGGGTCTCGCTGCCGTTCGGGGCGGCCGAGGAGGACGTCGAGCGGTTCCTCGCCGTCCTGCCGGACGTGGTGGCCCGGGTCCGCGCCCCGCTCGGGCTGGACCTGCCGGCCCCGGCGGCGGCCGCGCCCGCCGCGCAGACGCTCGTCGTCGACGCGCTCGGCAAGCGGTGCCCGCTGCCCGTCATCGAACTGGCCAGACGGATCGGCGAGGTGGCGCCGGGCGGGACGGTCGCCGTGCTGGCGGACGACGAGGCGGCCCGGCTGGACATCCCGGCCTGGTGCGAGATGCGGGAGCAGGAGTACATGGGCGAGGCCCCGGCCGCCGAGTACGGCGGCGACCGGGGCTCGGCCTATCTGGTACGGCGAACGACCTGAGCCGGCAGGCTACTTGACCAGGTGCGCGCGGATCTCGGCGGCGGCCTCGGCGCCGTAGGCACCCTCGAAGCGCTGCAGGAAGGCGCCCGGGCGCAGCTCGTACTCCTGGGTGCCGACGGTCTCGATCACCAGGGTGGCGAGCATGCAGCCGAGCTGGGCCGAGCGCTCCAGGTCGAGCTCCCAGGAGAGACCGGCCAGGAAGCCGGCCCGGAAGGCGTCGCCGACGCCGGTCGGGTCGGTCTTGGTCTCCTCGGGGGCGCAGCCGACGACCACCGGGGGCTCGCCCTTGCGGTCGATCCGCACGCCCTTGTTGCCGAGCGTGGTGACCCGGGTGCCGACCCGGGTGAGGATCTCGTCGGCGTCCCAGCCGGTCTTGGTCTCGATCAGCGCGGCCTCGTACTCGTTAGTGAAGAGGTACTCGGCGCCGTCGACGATCTCCCGGATGTCCTCCCCGTCCAGGCGGGCCAGCTGCTGGGACGGGTCGGCCGCGAAGGCGTAGCCGCGGGTGCGGCACTCCTGGGTGTGGCGGACCATGGCCTGCGGGTCGTCGGCACCGATCAGCACGAGGTCCAGGCCGCCGACGCGGTCGGCGATCGGCTTCAGCTCGATGTTGCGGGCCTCGACCATCGCCCCGGTGTAGAACGAGGCGATCTGGTTGTGGTCCTCGTCCGTGGTGCACATGAAACGGGCGGTGTGCCGGGTCTCGGAGATGTGGACGGACTGGCAGTCCACGTTGTTGCGCTCCAGCCAGCTGCGGTACTCGGCGAAGTCCGCGCCGGCGGCGCCGACCAGGATCGGACGCAGGCCGAGCACACCCATGCCGAAGGCGATGTTCGGTGCGACACCGCCCCGACGGATGTCGAGGGTGTCGACCAGGAAGGACAGCGACACGGTGTGCAGCTGCTCGGCGACGAGCTGGTCGGCGAACCGGCCGGGGAACGTCATCAGGTGGTCGGTAGCGATCGAGCCGGCGACGGCGATACGCACGGAAGGTCTCCTCAGGATGGCGGCATGGCCACGGAAAGCGCGGGGTGAACCCACTCACGGTACCCGGCGGGGGGCGGGCGGCGGCAAGATGCGGGAATTGGCACCGGCCACCGTCGAACGTGTACTACCCCCGGGTAGCTCTGGTGGGGGCCGGACGGTCGGCCTAGGGTCGCTGCCAGGGGCCGGGTCCGGCCCTGACCGAGCCGTGGCAGTGCGGCCGCGGCACCGTGGATCGGAGCGATCGCCGATGATGCCCAGCTACCACCCGCTGCGTGTTCCGCCGGCCCTGCGGGGTGACGCGGACGCCGAGACCCTGGACGCGCTGGTGGACTCCTCCCGGCAGCTGCGGCGGTTCTGGCCGCTGCTGGCGACGGGCCCCGAGCCGGTCACCCCCGCCCGGGCCGGCTTCCGGGTCTCCTCCGGGGCGCAGCGGCTGGTCGCGGGAATGGCCGAATACGGCATGTGAGCCGTCCCGGGAGGCGGCCGCGCGGACGGCCCGGCGGACGGCCTCGCGGACGGACGGGAACCGGATTGGTCCGGGGCACGTCACATCCGCGCGGTGCGGCCGAGGAGGCGGTGCCGCTGAGCCCTCGGGAGGATGGACAGATGGATCTGTTGGATCTGGAGCCGATGCCCCGGCGCACCGGTGGTGTGCCTGCCCGCCGGTCGCGCGGGCGGCGGACGGTGGCGCTGGCGGGTCTGGTGCTGGCGGCGGCCGTCACGGTCGCCGGGTGCGACGGGAGCGGCAAGTCGGCCTCGGACGCGGCCACCGCCACGGCGCAGCCGGCGGCGGCCGGTGCGACGGCCTCCCCCGGTGGCCCGTCCTCCCCGGCGGCGCCGCCGGCCACCGCCACCACGCCGGTGACGCCCCCGCCGGCCGATCCGTCGGCGGGCACCCCCGACCCCCGTCCCTCATCGACGGCGCAGCCGCCGGCGCCGGCGGCCAGCCCCCCGGGCAACGGCATCGCGGTCGGTGAGCCGGCCCCGAACGGGCAGGGGACCGGGGCGGCGGTCCACCCCGCGATCACCTACCGGGTGGACGGCAGCAAGCTGACGGTCTGGTTCTACGGCGGGGTCTGCGAGCGGTACGCGCTGAAGGCGGACGAGTCCAAGCCGGGCCGGGTGGACGTCAAGGTCACGCTGGCGGCGCCGATTCCGGCCGGGCAGGTCTGCGCCGAGCTGGCCAAGCGGCAGACGGTGTCGGCCGAGCTGAAGCAGCCGCTGGCGGGGCGGACGGTGACGGACGTCTCGACCGGGCAGGAGGTACCGCTGGAAGCCGACCCGCACGTCGGGCCGGACCCCGCGACCCCGGACGTCTCCGGGAAGTAGGCGGCAGGCAGGCAGCGCGGACGGTACGCGGAAACGGCGAAGGCGGCCCCGGGAGGATCCGGGGCCGCCTTCGCCGTCTGCCGACTAGCTGAACGAGTCGCCGCAGGCGCAGGAGCCGGTGGCGTTCGGGTTGTCGATCGTGAAGCCCTGCTTCTCGATGGTGTCCACGAAGTCGACGGTGGCGCCGCCGAGGTACGGGGCGCTCATCCGGTCGGTGACGACCTTCACACCGTCGAAGTCCTTGATCACGTCGCCGTCGAGCGAGCGCTCGTCGAAGAACAGCTGGTAACGCAGGCCCGAGCAGCCACCGGGCTGGACGGCGACGCGCAGAGCGAGGTCTTCGCGGCCCTCCTGCTCCAGCAGGCCCTTGACCTTGGCCGCGGCGGCATCGGTAAGGAGGATGCCACTCTCGACGGTGGTCTCGTCCTGGACGGTCATCTGCTTTCTCCCGGTCTTGACGACGGTCTGCCGCCAGTGCCAACCCACGGCCGGCCGGATTCATTTCCCGGACGGCGGTGTATTTCGGTGGTCTTCTGCGGCGGAATTTTCGTGGGCCGGGTGTACACCCGCTCCCCTACGCTCCCCATGCTCGCACAACCGACGGGGGTCGGGCACCGCGCCGGCCCTCCGATCCGGACGAACCGGCCCCGCCCGGGCGCCCCGGCGGCCAGGATGGAGGCATGATCCTGCGACAGGTCCAGGACACCGCCGCCGACGCGGAGGCCGTCCAGCACATCGCCCGCGCCTCCTTCGCCTCGCTCCCCGGCACCCCCGCCGACGCCCCGCCGGTCCACTCGCTGGCCCGGACGAGACACCTGGTGCGCACCGACCCGCAGGGCTGCTGGCTGGCGGAGAACGGCGGCCGGCCGGTCGGGTCGGTGCTGTCGCTGCGCCGCGAGGGCCTCTGGATCCTCGCGCTCTTCGCGGTGGTGCCCGAGGCGCAGGGCAAGGGCGTCGGGCGGCTGCTGCTGGAGCGGGCCGCCGCGTACGGGCGGGGCTGTCTGCGCGGGATGCTCTGCGCCTCGCCCTCCCCGGCCGCGGCCAGGCGCTACCGGCTGGCCGGGTTCACGCTGTACCCGGCCATGCGGCTGACCGGGCGGGTGGACCGGTCCGGGCTGCTCGACCCCGGGGACATCCCGGTGCACCCCGGCAACGCCACCCACCGGCATCTGCTGGACTCGGTGGACCGGCGGCGGGGGGGGGGGGGGGGGGGGGGGGGGGAAGAGGGGGGGGGGGGGGGGGGGGGGGTGGGGGCAGCGTTCGGAGGCGATCGGCTCGGTGCTGCGCAGCGTCGGGTCGTTCACC
>NZ_JBVJCO010000002.1:0-127827 GCF_055588525.1 Kitasatospora sp. NPDC041988 | reverse complement strand
CAACCCACCCCACCCCCGTCTTCTGGACGCGTGGGACTGTGGCCGCTCCGGCCCCGCCCACGGGCCGGACCACGAGCTGTTGCTGGCCCACTGCGAGGAGCTGCTGGTGGCGGACGCGCTGGCCGGCAGCGGCTACTGCTACCGGGACGGCGGCGAGGTGAAGCTGCTGGCCGCCACCTCGAAGCGGATCGCCGTACGGCTGCTGCGCGAAGCGCTGGCCCGGGTGCCGGACGGGGTGGAGGCCGAGGTGGAGTATCTGACCGCCGAGCAGGAGTGGGCGCTGGACGTCGGCCTGGAGGTGGGCCTGGCCCCGCAGACCCGGGGCTATCTGGGCCTGCGCGGCATGCGGCCGCCGGCACCGTACCTGCCGAACGGCGCGCTGCTGTAGCCGTCCGCACCGGTGCGGACGGCGAGACCCCCGCCGGGCGGGCCCGGCGGGGGTCTCGAAGGCCTGGTCAGACCATGGTGTCCAGGATCTCCCGGACCATGTCCATGGTGGTGCCCGGGTGCAGGAAGGCGAAGCGGGCGACCGTCTCGCCGTCCCAGCCGGTCGGGGTGACGAAGCCGATCTGGTCCGCGAGCAGCTGCTGCGACCAGCGGTAGTAGTCCTCGTTGGTCCAGCCGGTGCGCTTGAAGCAGACCGCGGAGAGCTGCGGGTCGAACAGCAGCTCCAGGTGCTCGGTGTCGCGGATCAGCTGGGCGGTGTCCCGGGCCAGCTGGAGGCCGGTCTCGATGGCGTCGGTGTACGCCTGGGTGCCGTGCACGGCCAGCGAGAACCAGAGCGGCAGGCCGCGGGCGCGCCGGGTCAGGTGGTAGGCGTAGTCGGTGGGGTTCCACTCGTCGCCCTCGGTGTGCAGCACGTCCAGGTAGGAGGCGTCCTGGGTGTGCACGGCGCGGGCCAGCTGCGGGTTGCGGTAGATCAGCGCGGCGCAGTCGAACGGGGCGAACAGCCACTTGTGCGGGTCCACCACGAACGAGTCGGCGTGCTCGATGCCGTTGTAGCGCTCGCGCACCGAGGGGGCGAAGAGGCCCGCGCCGCCGTACGCGCCGTCCACGTGGAACCAGAGGCCGCGCTCGCGGGCGACCTCGGAGAGGCCCTGCAGGTCGTCGACGATGCCCTCGTTGGTGGTGCCGGCGGTGCCGACGACGGCGATCACCGTCTCCGGGTTCGGGTCGGCGGCCAGGGCGGCCCGCAGCGCCTCGCCGGTGAAACGGCGGTCGACGGTCGGGACCTTGAAGGCCTCGACGCCGATGATGTTGAAGGTGTTCTTGACCGAGGAGTGCACCTGGTCGGCGACGGCTATCCGCAGCCGGACCTCGGGACCGCTGGGCAGACCCTTCTCGGCGAGCTTGCGCCGGGCGGTGTCGCGGGCGACCACCAGGGCGGAGAGGTTGCCGGCCGAGCCGCCGGAGACGAAGGTGCCGCCGGCCGTCCCGGGCATGCCGGCGCGGTCCGCGATCAGGCGCAGCACCTGGTTCTCGGCGGCGATGGCGCCGGCGGCCTCCAGCCAGGAGATGCCCTGGAGGGAGGCGCAGGAGACGACCATGTCGAAGAGCAGCGCGGCCTTGGTGGGGGCGCACGGGATGAACGACAGGTAGCGCGGGCTGTCGGCGGAGATCACCGCGCGGGAGAGCTCGTGGTCGTAGAGCTTGAGCACGTCGGCCGGGTTGTTGCCGTCCGGGTTGAGCAGGCCGGCCAGCTGGGCGCGCAGGTGCTCGCCGTCACCGGGGTGGTCGAGCGGGACGGGGTCGTACTGCAGCCGCTCCCGCATGTAGTCGAATACCAGGTCGACCAGTTCGTTGTCGGGCCGGTGCATGCGGTCGGGGGCTGCGGACACGGGGGTCCCTCTCGGCTGTGGGGTGTCGGGGGAGGACCGGCGGCGCGGGGCGCATCACCGCGTTGCCGGACCTCATCAGCCTAGGCAGCGGGGGGCCGGCGCCGCGCGTCGGAACGCGGCCGGCCAGGCAGGATTCGGGCGTCTTCGGCCCGGTCCGCGCAGGAATCCTGCGCCTGCCCCGGTTCGGCCCGATGCGGGACCCCACCGGCCCGCCCGGAGCCCGGTTGGGCCTTTCGGAGATCAGCCGATGAGCTGGGAGAGGACCACGGAGGAGCGGCTGCGCTGGACGCCGGGCTCCTTGCGGATCCGCTCGATCACCGCCTGGAGGTGGTGCATGTCGGTGGCGCGCAGGTGGACCAGGGCGTCCGGGTCGCCGGTGACCGTCCAGGCGGCGACCACCTCGGGGAACTGCCGCAGGCTGGCGAGGATCTCCTCGGGGGCGGTCCGCTCGCGGCAGTAGACCTCGACGAAGGCCTCGGTCTGCCAGCCGAGGACGGACGGGTCGAGGACGACGGTGAAGCCGCGGACGACCCCGCGCGCCCGCAGCCGGTCGATCCGGCGGCGGACGGCGGTGGCGGAGAGGTTCACCTGGAGGCCGATCTCGGCGTAGGAGGCGCGGCCGTCTCCGGTCAGCCGGGCGAGCAGCAGACGGTCGGTCTCGTCCAGGTCGGCCCCGACCGTCTCGTGCGCTCGGCTGCTGCTCATCGGTGCGGGGCTCCACAGGTCGTACGGGATCGGCGGGGGGCAGCTGAGGGCGGCGGCCGCCGAAACGGTTCTGCACCATTCTGGCGGATGACAGGACCGAGTCCACCTCTGGCAGATGACGGCCGGTGGACGGTTGTCAGTCCACCAGCAGGACGATCTTGCCCCGGGTGCGGCCCTCGGCGCTCAGCGCCTGGGCGGAGGCGGCCTGGGCGAGCGGGAAGGTGGAGGCGACGGTGACGGTGAACCTGCCGGCGTCGGCCAGGGCGGCCAGCTCCGCCAGCCCGGCGGCGTCCGGGCGGACCCAGAGGTACCGGCCGCCGAGCGCCTTCACCCGGTAGTCGGCGACCGAGGCGATCCGGGCCGGGTCGGCGACCAGGGCGGCGGAGAGCTCGGCGGCGCCGCCGCCGACCAGGTCGAGGGCGGCGTCCACACCTCCGGGGGCCAGCGCGCGGACCCGCTCGGCCAGGCCCTCGCCGTACGCGACCGGCTCGGCGCCCAGCGCCCGCAGGTAGTCGTGGTTGCGCTCCCCCGCGGTCCCGATCACCCGGGCGCCGAAGGCCCTGCCGAGCTGCACCGCGAGGTGGCCGACCCCGCCGGCCGCGGCGTGCACCAGCAGGGTGTCGCCTTCACGGATCTTCAATGCCTTCAGCCCCTGGAGCGCGGTCAGCCCGGCCAGCGGCAGGCCGCCGCTCTGCGCCCAGTCCAACGCGGCCGGCCTGCGGGCCAGGGTGCGGACGGGCGCGGCGACCAGCTCGGCGTAGGTGCCGTGCTCGACCCAGTCCTTGCGGACGTACCCGAAGACCTCGTCCCCGGGGGCGAACTCGGTGACCCCGCCGCCGACCGCGCGGACCACCCCGGCCATGTCCCAGCCCATCACCAGCGGGAAGTGGGCGTCCAGCAGCCCGTCCAGGTGCCCCTCGCGGACCCGCCAGTCCACCGGGTTCACCCCCGCCGCCCTGACCTGCACCAGGACCGAGTCCGGCCCGACCTTCGGGTCCGGCAGCTCGGTGTACTCGACCACCTCGGGGCCGCCGTAGCGGCGGATCGCGATTGCCTTCATGGGCCAAGCCAACGCGATCCGGCCCGGATATCGATTCGGCCACGCCGGACCCCTGTCATATCGTGCTCCCGGCTCCGCCGGAGGGCTCCGAACCGGCAAGCGGTTCTCGTCACATCGACAGGATGACCATCGTCAGTCTGACGCTAACCGGTTATCATAGATAGCGTCAGATAGACGAGAAGGCTGCACCGACTGATCGGCCGCACAGAAGGGCACCCGCCCGTGACCACCACCATCACCGAGACCTACGGCGTCGACCCCACCCCGACGCCGCTCGCTCTGCTGCTGCTCGGCCGTGAGGCCGACCCGAACAGCGAGCGTGGCGTCGAGTGCCCCGGCGACCTCCCGGCCGCCTCCGACCCGGACCTCGTCGAGCGCGCGCGGGCGGCCAAGGCCGCACTCGGCGACCGCGTCTTCATCCTCGGCCACCACTACCAGCGCGACGAGGTGATCGAGTTCGCCGACGTCACCGGCGACTCCTTCAAGCTCGCCCGCGACGCCGCCGCCCGCCCCGAGGCCGAGTACATCGTCTTCTGCGGCGTGCACTTCATGGCCGAGTCGGCGGACATCCTCACCACCGACGCCCAGCAGGTCGTCCTCCCGGACCTCGCGGCCGGCTGTTCGATGGCCGACATGGCCACCGCCGAGCAGGTCGCCGAGTGCTGGGACGTGCTGACCGACGCCGGCATAGCCGACGTGACCGTCCCGGTCTCGTACATGAACTCCTCCGCCGACATCAAGGCCTTCACCGGCAAGCACGGCGGCACCATCTGCACCTCCTCCAACGCCAAGCGGGCGCTGGAGTGGGCCTTCGAGCAGGGACAGAAGGTGCTCTTCCTGCCGGACCAGCACCTGGGCCGCAACACCGCCGTGCGCGAGATGGGCTTCTCGCTGGACGACTGCGTGCTCTACAACCCGCACAAGCCGAACGGCGGCCTGACGGCCGAGGAGCTGCGGAACGCCAAGATGATCCTCTGGCGCGGCCACTGCTCGGTGCACGGCCGGTTCTCGCTGGACTCGGTGAACGACGTCCGCGCGCGCATCCCCGGCGTCACCGTGCTGGTGCACCCCGAGTGCCGGCACGAGGTCGTCGCGGCCGCCGACATGGTGGGCTCGACCGAGTACATCATCAAGGCTCTGGACGCCGCCGAGCCCGGCTCCAAGTGGGCCATCGGCACCGAGCTGAACCTCGTCCGCCGGCTGGCCAAGGCGCACCCGGACAAGGAGGTCGTCTTCCTGGACCGGGCGGTCTGCTTCTGCTCCACCATGAACCGGATCGACCTGCCGCACCTGGTCTGGGCGCTGGAGTCGCTGGTCGAGGGCCGGGTGCCGAACGTGATCAGCGTCGACCCGGAAACCGAGAAGTACGCCAAGGCGGCGCTGGACCGGATGCTCGCCCTGCCGTAGCCCGGCACCGTACGGACGCCGAAAGGGCGGGCCCCCTCCACCACGGAGGGGGCCCGCCCTTTTCGCGTCTGGCGTCCGGCGCGAGACGGCAGCTACTCGGGGATGCCGGGGATCAGGCCGTCACCCTCGGCCCGAAGCAGCTGCCGGACCTGGTCGATCGTCGCGTCGGCATCCGGGAGGATCAGGTCGGACGGCTCCAGCGAGTCGTCCGCCAGCGGGGTACCGAACTTCTTGACGGCGCTCAGCAGTTCACCGAGCGACCGCCGGAAGCTTTCCTCGTCCCCCGACTCCAGTGCGGCGAGGAGCTCCTCGTCCAGCTCGTTGAGCCGGTTCAGATGGGCGTCGCCCACCTCGAACTGGCCCTCCCCCATGACCCTCATGATCATGCCGTGCGTCTCCCTGGTTGGTGGGGTGAAGCTCAGATCACTTGTTGTAGTTGATACGCGGGGTGTCCTGCTGCGACGCGTCCTGCGGCTGCGCCTTGCCCTGCTCGATGGCCTGCGGGCCGGAGGACGGCGAGCCGCCCGTCAGCTCGGCCTTCATCCGGGCCAGCTCCAGCTCGACGTCCGAGCCGCCGGCCACGCGCTCCAGCTCCGCCTCGATGTCGTCCTTGCGGCCGAGCCCGCTGGCGTCGTCGAGCGCGCCGGAGGCCAGCAGCTCGTCGATCGCACCCGCGCGGGCCTGCATCTGGGCGGTCTTGTCCTCGGCCCGCTGGATCGCCAGACCGACGTCGCCCATCTCCTCCGAGATACCGGAGAACGACTCGGCGATCCGGGTCTGCGCCTGGGCCGCGGTGTAGGTGGCCTTGATGGTCTCCTTCTTGGTGCGGAAGGCGTCCACCTTGGCCTGCAGCCGCTGGGAGGCGAGCGTGAGCTTCTCCTCCTCGGCCTGGAGCTGCTGGTACTGCGTCTCCAGGTCGGTGATCTGGGACTGCATGTTCGCCTTGCGGGTCAGCGCCTCGCGCGCGAGGTCCTCCCGGCCGAGCGAGAGCGCCTTGCGGCCCTGGTCCTCGTACTTCGCGGACTGCTGCTGGAGCTGGGTCAGCTGGAGTTCCAGGCGCTTGCGCGAGGTGGCCACGTCCGCGACGCCGCGACGTACCTTCTGGAGCAGCTCCAGCTGCTTCTGGTACGAATAGTCCAGCGTCTCACGCGGATCCTCCGCCCGATCCAAGGCCTTGTTCGCCTTGGAGCGGAAGATCAGCCCCATACGCTTCATGATTCCGTCGCTCATGGGCCTCGGGTGCCCCCTTCTCCGGCCTGCGGTCTCTATCTCGTTACCAGACACGACGAGTGTATGTGCAGCGAGCCCTTCGCCGCAGTGCACCTGCCTGCAACAAGACTGCTACAGCGACCCCCGCGACTGCCTCATCCCCGGGGTGGATGCGGCCCTCATCCCACCCACCGTCCTCCGGAGTGATCCCCTACGGGAACACCCCCGGAAACCCGGCACCGGGCCGGGCCGCACGCGATCGATATGCGTTTGGGTCCAAGGACACCCGAAGAAGCGGTCCGGCACCCCGTACGCTGGTGGTGTGTTCCGACGCCGTTCAGATGATGCCGCTGCCTCCGCCGCTGTGCTGGAGAAGCAGGACGAGACGACCCAGGCCCGCGACCCGCAGGCGAAGAAGGGCCGCCGCACGCCCAAGCGCAGTGAGGCCGAGGCCAACCGGCGTACCCGGGTGACCGTGCCCAAGGACCGCAAGGAGGCCTCCCGCCAGGCGCGCGAGCGAATGCGGGCCGAGCGCGAGAAGCAGCGCACCGCGCTGCTGGAGGGCGACGAGCGCCACCTGCCGGCCCGTGACAAGGGCCCGGTGCGCAAGTTCGCCCGCGACTACGTGGACGCCCGCTGGTCGCTCGCCGAGTTCTTCCTGCCCGCCGCGGTGGTCATCCTGGTCCTCAGCATCGTGAAGGTGCCGGCCCTCCAGCTGCTCTCCACCGTGCTGTTCCTGGCCTTCTTCGTGCTGGTGATCCTGGACTTCGTCCGCCTCGGCTTCGGTCTGCGCAAGCAGCTCGCCGAGCGCTTCGCCGGCCAGAACACCCGCGGCGCGGTCGCCTACGGCCTGATGCGCATCCTGCAGATGCGCCGGCTGCGGCTGCCCAAGCCGCAGGTGCGGCGCGGGGAGAAGCCCTGACCGCCGAACCGGTGGACTCCGGCTGGGCCCCTCCCGCCTGGGAGGGGCCCGGCCTGTACGCGCTGCCGGGCCAGGGCGACGGCGGCCACGACCGGATCGCCCAGGAGCGCCGGCTGCCCTCGCGCAGCGGCTCCTTCGCCGGCGGCGCCGGCCCACGGCTGGACCGGCTCGGCAGCCTGCGCAACCTCGTCCGGCAGGAGATGGTCGCCCGGCAGCTCGCCGAGCAGCTGACCGGCCGCGACGCGCAGCGCGTCCTCGACATCGGCTGCGGCCAGGGCACCCAGGCGCTTCGCCTGGCCCGGGCCGGCCACTACGTCACCGGGATCGACTCCGACCCGGTCGCGCTCGGCGTCGCCCAGGGGGCGCTGGCCGAGGAACCGGCGGAGGTGCGCGGCCGGCTCCAGCTCCTCAGCGGCGACGGCCACCAGTGCGGGCGCTGGTTCGGGCCGCGCAGCTTCGACGTCGTGCTCTGCCACGGCGTCCTGATGTACCTGCCGGACCCGGACCCGATGATCGCGTCACTGGCCCGGCTGCTGGCGCCCGGCGGGCTGCTCTCCCTGCTGGTCCGCAACCGCGACGCGCTGGCCCTGCGCCCCGCCGCCTCCGGCGACTGGCGGGCCACCCTGCACGCCTTCGAGAGCGACCGGTACTACAACCGGCTCGGGCTGGCCGCCCGCGCCGACCGGCTCGCCGACCTCGCCGTCACCCTCTCCGAGGTGTCCGTGCCACTGCGGCACTGGTACGGCGTCCGGGTCTTCACCGACAACGCGCCCGACGACGCGGCGCCGCCGGTGGACGGGCGGCAGCTGGCCCAGCTGCTCGAAGCCGAGGAGCGGGCCGGCCGCACCGACCCGTACCGGCAGGTCGCCGCGCTGCTGCACGTGTTCGGGGCCAAGTAGGCCGCCGGGGGCCTCAGGCCTCGTGCAGGCTCATCGAGTAGATCTCCCGGCCGTCGTCGAGCAGGACCGCGGTGTCCACCCCGTCCTCGGCCAGCTGCTTCCAGGTCTCCCCGATCCAGGTCTCGGCGTCCCCCTGGCCGGCGAACTCCTCCTCCTGGCCACCACCCGGGGCCACCACGGTGCCGTCCGCCTTCTCGTACCGCCACGTCCACACCATGCCCGGCTCCTCCTGTGTGCTGCCTGCCCTGTACGGCCCTGTGTGCTGCGCACCTTAGCCTGCCCGGTGGGATCTTCCGTATGCCTCGTCCGGCAGGATGAGCGGTATGGCAACCGATCCCGCACTCCCCCGCACGCTGGTCCTCGGCGGTGCGCGCTCCGGCAAGTCCACCAAGGCCGAGCAGCTCCTCGGCCGGTACGAGGACGTGCTGTACGTGGCCACCAGCGGCACCCGGGACGACGACACCGACTGGGCGCAGCGGGTCGCCCTGCACCGCGAGCGGCGGCCGGCGAGCTGGCGCACCGCCGAGACCTGCGAGCTGGAGGCCGTACTGGCCGACGACGCGGACCGGGCGCCGGTGCTGATCGACTGTCTGGCGCTCTGGCTGACCGCCGTGATGGACGAGTGCGGTGCCTGGGACGACGCCGTGTGGGCGGAAGGCGGCGAAGCGGCGGTGCAGGCCCGGTGCGAGGCGCTCGCCGAGGCCTGGGCGGTGACCGGACGGCAGGTGGTCGCGGTCAGCAACGAGGTCGGCATGGGCGTCGTCCCGGCGACCGCCGCCGGCCGGCGCTTCCGGGACACGCTCGGAAGGCTGAACATGGCCGTGGCGGACGCCTCGGAACGCGTACTGCTGGTCGTGGCAGGGCAAGCCCTGACCATCAAATCGGTTGGCGTGTAGCCTTCCGACCGGTGACTCCTCCGCCTCGGTGATGAGGTGGCTTCTCACACGACCGCTTGCGCAGTCCCATGACGGCCAAGCCCTGACCGCTGCCTGGGGCAGACCTCGAATGTACTGCGCGTATCCCGCGCTGTGAGCGAGAAACGGATAAATGGACACGACCGTGGATCTCGACACGTTCTCCTCGCTCGTCGAGCGCCCCGACGAGAGTGCCCGGCGGGCCGCCGAGGAGCGCTGGCAGACGCTGGACCGGCCGCGCGGCGGGCTCGGCCGGCTGGAGGAGCTCGGCAGCTGGCTGTCGTCCGTACAGGGGCGCTCCCCGGTGCGGCCGCTGTCGGCGCCCAAGGTGCTGCTGTTCGCCGCCGACCACGGGGTGGCGGCCCTCGGGGTGTCCCGGCTGCCCGCGCAGGGCGGCACGGCCGCCCGGGTCCGGGCGGTCCTGGACGGCACCGCGCCGGTGGCACTGCTCGCCCGTCGGTTCGGCGCCGAAGTACGGGTGGTGGACGTCGCGGTGGACGCGGAACCGTCCGACTTCCCCGACGCGGTGGTCGCGCACCGCGTGCGTCGCGGCTCCGGCCGGATCGACCGCGAGGACGCGCTGACGCCGGAGGAGACCGTCAAGGCCTTCCGGGCCGGGATGGCCGTCGCCGACGAGGAGGCCGACGCCGGGACGGATCTGGTGGTGCTGGGCGACCTCGGCGTCGGCTCGACCACGGTGGCGGCGGTGCTGGTCGGCGCGCTCTGCGGGACGGACGCGGCCGCGGTGACCGGGCGCGGCTCGGGCATCGACGACAAGGTGTGGATGGTCAAGTGCGCGGCCATCCGGGACTCGCTGCGGCGGGCCCGGCCGGTGCTCGGCGACCAGCTGGCGCTGCTCGGCGCCACGGGCGGCGCCGACTTCGCCGCGATCACCGGCTTCCTGCTCCAGGCCGCGGTGCGGAAGCTGCCGGTCGTCCTGGACGGGGTGGTCTCGGCGGCCTGCGCGCTGGTCGCGCAGCGGATCGCGTTCCGGGCGCCCGAGTGGTGGCGGGCCGGACAGTCCAGCGGTGAGCCGGCCCAGGCGAAGGCGTACGACCGGCTGACCCTGACGCCGCTCCAGGAGCAGGGGATCATCATGGGCGAGGGCATCGGTGCGCTGATGGCACTGCCGCTGCTCCAGGCCGCGGCGGACACCCTGGCCGAGCAGGCGCCCGCGCCCTTCGTGCCGTCGGCGCCGAAGGAGCAGCCGAAGCTGCCGTCGGCGGCGGAGCTGCTGGGGCGGGTGTAGCGGGCGACCGAGGAACGGGTTCGTGCAGAGCAGAGACGACCAGGCCGGCTGGGGGGACGGGCTGCGGTTCGGGTTCGGGACGCTGTCGGTGCTGCGGGTGCGGGTCGAGCGGTGGGACCGGGCGGCGGCGGGGCGGGCGATGGCGGCCGCACCGGTGGTCGGGCTGGTGCTCGGGGCGATCGCGGCGGGTGCGGGGGCGCTGGTCGCGTGGCGTGCGGGCGGGCTGCTCGGCGCGGTGGCGGCGGTCGGGGTCCTGGCCGCGCTGACCCGGGGGCTGCACCTGGACGGGCTGGCCGACGTCGCCGACGGCCTGGGCAGCGGCAAGCCTGCCGAGGATGCGCTGCGCATCATGAAGAAGTCGGACATCGGGCCGTTCGGCGTACTGACTCTGGTCCTGGTGCTGCTGGCCCAGGTCGCCGCGCTGGCCGGGCAGTTCGACGCCTCGGTGCCGCGCGGCGCGCTCGCGGCCCTCGCCTCGGCCACGGCCGCGCGGTGTGCGCTTGCCTGGGGGTGTCTGCGATCGGTGCCGGCAGCCCGGCCGGGCGGGCTCGGCGCGATGGTCGCGGGGACGGTTTCGCCGGCCGCGGCGGTCATGGCCACGGCCGGGTCGATGCTGCTGACCGCCGCCCTCGGAATTGCCGACGGATGGTCAGTTCTCCGACTGCCACTGGCCGTTGCGGTCGGTCTCGGGTGTGCCTGGTTGCTGCTGCGGCGCTGCGTACGACGGTTGGACGGGATCACCGGGGACGTCCTCGGCGCGATGGCGGAGACCGCCGCGACCGGCACACTGCTGGCGCTCGCATTGCTGGGCTGAGGCGTACCGGCGGGCCCTGCACCGAACGACCGGGCACCGGGCGGCGCGTGATCCCAGCATGCGGACTACCATGCGGGGAGCACCGCAGCCCTGCACTGTCGCAGGTCCTGCCCGGCCGACGCGCGTCGAGGAGCCGGGGCTTCTGGTGTGTGCGGCCGCCGCGACCGGCGGGCGCGCGCGCCAGGGGCCCCGGACCCGGCCCGCGCCACCGGGAGGCCCGCGGCGGCGGCTGGCTGCGCCGGTGCGGCAGCCGCGCCGCGACCGGTCGTGGACCGCGAAAGAACAGGACGCATTACGTGACTGCATTGTCTGTGAGCACCTCCTCCGCCGCCTCGCTGCGCGCGGACGCCCTGGTGATCGGTGTCGCGAAGGGCCCGAAGGGCATTGTGCTGGCCCCCGGCGCCGAGGCCGTGAGCGAGGCGTTCGAGGGCAAGCTGGCCGAGGTCCTCACCACCCTGGGCGCGACCGGCGCCGAGGGCGAGACCGTCAAGGTGCCCTCCCCCGCCGGCCTGAAGGCCGCGCTCGTGCTCGCGGTCGGCCTCGGCGAGGCCGCCGACGGCGGTTACGGGCTGGAGGCGCTGCGCCGCGCCGCCGGTGTCGCCGCCCGCGCCCTGGCCGGCAGCAAGAAGGCCGCGCTGGCGCTGCCGGCCGAGTCGGCCGACGAGGTCGAGGCGGTCGCGCTGGGCGGCCTGCTCGGCTCCTACGCCTTCGGCACCTACAAGGGCAACGGCAACGGCAAGGAGCCGGTCGGCGAGCTGGTCCTGCTGGCCGCCCGCAAGGGCAGCAAGGACGCGAAGGGTGCCGTCGAGCGCGCCCTGGTCGTCGGCGAGGAGATGAACCGGGCCCGCGACCTGGTCAACACCGCCCCGAACGACCTGAACCCGAAGAGCTTCGCCGCGATCGCCCAGGCGGCCGGCAAGGAGCACGGCCTCAAGGTCGAGGTGCTGGACGAGAAGGCGCTGCTCAAGGGCGGCTTCGGCGGCCTGCTGGGCGTCGGCAACGGCTCGGCCAACCCGCCGCGGCTGGTGAAGGTGGCCTACACCCACCCGAAGGCCAAGGCCAGCCTGGCGTTCATCGGCAAGGGCATCACCTATGACTCGGGCGGCATCTCGCTGAAGCCGGCCGGCCACAACGAGACCATGAAGTGCGACATGGCCGGCGCCGCCGCCGTCTTCGCCGCCGTGGTCGCCGCCAAGCGGCTCGGCCTGGCCGTCAACGTCACCGGCTGGCTGGCGCTGGCGGAGAACATGCCGTCCGGCTCGGCCACCCGCCCGGGCGACGTGCTGAAGATGTACGGCGGCAAGACCGTCGAGGTGCTGAACACCGACGCCGAGGGCCGTCTGGTGCTGGCCGACGCCATCGTGCGGGCCGGTGAGGAGAACCCCGACGTGATCGTCGACGTCGCGACGCTGACCGGCGCGATGGTGCTGGCGCTGGGCAACCGCACCTTCGGCGTGATGGCCAACAACGACGAGCTGCGCGAGACGCTGCACACCGTCGCGGGCGAGGCCGGCGAGCAGTCCTGGCCGATGCCGCTGCCGGCCGAGCTGCGCAAGGGCATGACCGAGTCGACCATCGCCGACCTGGCCAACATGGGCGACCGGATGGGCGGCGGCCTGGTGGCCGGCCTGTTCCTGAAGGAGTTCGTGGCCGAGGGCATCGACTGGGCCCACCTGGACATCGCCGGCCCGGCCTTCCACGAGGGCGCGCCGTTCGGCTACACCCCCAAGGGCGGCACCGCGAGCGCGGTGCGCACCCTGGTCCGCTTCGCCGAGAAGACCGCGGCGGGCAGCAAGGCCTGATCCGGAGGTTTCGGAGCGGACGAGGTCCGGCGCAGGTGCGCCGGACCTCGTCCGTCTTTCCGGGCACGTCCACCGGCTCCTCCGGCTGCCCGCAGCGACGGACCCCGTCCGTCTTTGCGGGCACGTCCACCGGCTCCTCCGGCTGCCCGCAGCGCTGTTACCTGCGAGTAAGGAAGGAAGTCCCGCCCCGCACCCTTGTTCGCTGCGGGCGAAACTTTGTTCCACTGTGCGGAACCGGCCCGCCGACGGACCGCCCGAAGCACCGTTCACACCGCTGTCAACCCCGCCCTGAGCTGCGATGATGCCCTTCCGTCGGGGGTATTCCCGCCCCGGCGACCACCCTGTGGGACACCCCCGAGGTGGACCCGGACATCAGCCGCCGTGAACAAGTGCGAAGATGTATTTCCGGCACGACTGGGCGCCCCACAAAGGCTTCCGACCCACCGGACCGCGACCGGCCCGGCGACCCACCCCATTGCATGGAGGACGTGACGTGGCGAACGACGCCAGCACCGTTTTCGACGTAGTCATTCTCGGAGGCGGAAGCGGCGGTTACGCCGCGGCGCTCCGCGCCGCTCAGCTGGGCCTGAGCGTCGCCCTGGTCGAGAAGGGTGAGCTGGGCGGCACCTGCCTGCACCGCGGCTGCATCCCGACCAAGGCGCTGCTGCACGCCGCCGAGATCGCGGACGAGACGAAGGAGGCCGCCGAGTTCGGCGTGCTGGCCACCTTCCAGGGCATCGACATCAACGGCGTCCACAAGTACAAGGACGACGTCATCGCCGGCCTGTACAAGGGCCTGCAGGGCCTGGTGGCCTCCCGCAAGGTGACCTTCATCCAGGGCGAGGGCAAGCTCTCCTCGCAGACCTCGGTGGACGTCAACGGCCAGCGCATCGAGGGCCGCCACATCGTCCTGGCCACCGGCTCCGTGCCGAAGTCGCTGCCGGGTCTGACCATCGACGGCGACCGCGTGATCTCCTCCGACCACGCGCTCAAGCTCGACCGCATCCCGAAGTCGGCCGTCATCCTCGGCGGCGGCGTGATCGGCGTCGAGTTCGCCTCGGTCTGGAAGTCCTTCGGCGTCGACGTCACCATCGTCGAGGCGCTGCCGCACCTCGTCCCGCTGGAGGACGAGAACTCCTCCAAGCTGCTGGAGCGCGCGTTCCGCAAGCGCGGCATCAAGTTCGAGCTGAAGGCCCGCTTCTCCGGCGTCGAGTACACCGAGACCGGTGTGCGCGTCTCCACCGAGAACGGCAAGCAGATCGACGCCGACCTGCTGCTCGTCGCCATCGGCCGCGGCCCGGTCTCGGCCGGCCTCGGCTACGAGGAGAACGGCGTCGCGATGGACCGCGGCTACGTCCTCGTCGACGAGTACATGCGCACCAACGTGCCCACCATCTCCGCCGTCGGTGACCTCGCCCCGACCCTGCAGCTGGCCCACGTCGGCTTCGCCGAGGGCATCCTGGTGGCCGAGCGCCTGGCCGGCCTGAAGGCCGTGCCGATCGACTACGACGGCGTCCCGCGCGTGACCTACTCCAACCCCGAGGTCGCCTCCGTCGGCATCTCCGAGGCGAAGGCCGTCGAGCTGTACGGCAAGGAGAAGGTCGTCACCCTCAAGTACAACCTGGCCGGCAACGGCAAGAGCAAGATCCTGAAGACCGCCGGCGAGATCAAGCTCGTCCAGGTCAAGGACGGCGCCGTGGTCGGCGTCCACATGGTCGGCGCCCGCATGGGCGAGCAGGTCGGCGAAGCTCAGCTGATCTACAACTGGGAGGCGCTGCCGGCCGAGGTCGCGCAGCTCATCCACGCGCACCCGACCCAGTCCGAGGCCCTGGGCGAGGCGCACCTGGCGCTGGCCGGCAAGCCGCTGCACGCGCACGACTGATCGCGCCCCACCTTCCCCCATTCCAGTACGCAAGACTTGATAGGAGTCGCTGAAACCATGGCGGTCTCAGTAACACTGCCCGCGCTGGGCGAGAGCGTTTCCGAGGGCACCGTCACCCGTTGGCTGAAGGCCGAGGGTGAGCGTGTGGAGGTCGACGAGCCGCTGCTCGAGGTCTCCACCGACAAGGTCGACACCGAGATCCCGGCCCCGGCCTCGGGCATCCTGGCCTCGATCAAGGTCGGCGAGGACGAGACCGTCGAGGTCGGCGCCGAGCTGGCGGTCATCGACGACGGCTCCGGCGCCCCGGTTGCCGCTCCGGCCCCGGCCGCCGAGGCCGCCCCGGCTCCGGCCGCCGCCCCGGCCCCGGTCGTGGAGGCGCCCGTCGCTCCCGCCCCGGTCGCCGAGGCCCCGGCCGCGCCCGCCGCTCCGGCTGCTCCGGCCGGCGACGCCACCCCGGTGCTGCTGCCCGCGCTGGGCGAGTCCGTCACCGAGGGCACCGTCACCCGCTGGCTGAAGGCCGAGGGTGACACCGTCGAGGTCGACGAGCCGCTGCTCGAGGTCTCCACCGACAAGGTCGACACCGAGATCCCGTCGCCGGTCGCCGGCACCGTGGTGAAGATCCTGGTCGGCGAGGACGAGACCGCTGAGGTAGGCGCCCAGCTCGCACTGATCGGCGCCGCCGGTGCCGCCGTCGCCGCCCCGGCTCCGGTGGCCGCTCCGGCCCCGGTTGCCGCTCCGGCTCCGGCCGCTGCCCCGGCTCCGGTTGCCCCGGCCGCCCCCGCGCTGGCTCCGGCCCCCGTTGCCCCGGCCGCCCCGGTGGCCGCTCCGGCTCCGGTCGCCCCGGCTGCCCCGGTGGCCGCCCCGGCTCCGGTGGCCGCTCCGGCCCCCGTCGCCGCTCCGGCTCCGGTCGCGCCGGCCGCCGCGGTGGCCGACAGCGGTGACGCCTACGTCACCCCGCTGGTGCGCAAGCTCGCCGCCGAGCAGGGCGTCGCCCTGACCTCCGTCACCGGCACCGGTGTCGGCGGCCGGATCCGCAAGCAGGACGTCATCGCCGCCGCCGAGGCCGCCAAGGCCGCGCCGGCCCCCGTCGCCGCCCCGGCCGCCGCGCCGAAGGCCGCCGCCGCGCCGTCCCCGCTGCGCGGCGAGACGGTCAAGATGACCCGCATGCGCAAGGTCATCGGCGACAACATGCTGAAGGCCCTGCACGAGCAGGCCCAGCTGACCAGCGTGGTCGAGGTGGACGTCACCAAGATCATGTCGCTGCGCGGCAAGGCCAAGGACGCCTTCCTCGCCCGCGAGGGCGTGAAGCTGTCCCCGATGCCGTTCTTCGTCAAGGCCGCCGCCCAGGCGCTGAAGACCAACCCGGTCGTCAACGCCCGGATCAACGAGGCCGAGGGCACCATCACCTACTTCGACACCGAGAACATCGGTATCGCGGTGGACTCCGAGAAGGGTCTGATGACCCCGGTCATCAAGGGTGCGGGCGACCTCAACATCGCCGGCATCTCCAAGAAGACCGCGGAGCTGGCCACCAAGGTGCGCGGCAACAAGATCACCCCGGACGAGCTGTCCGGCGCCACCTTCACCATCAGCAACACCGGCTCGCGCGGTGCGCTGTTCGACACCGTCATCGTGCCGCCGAACCAGGTCGCCATCCTGGGCATCGGCGCGACCGTCAAGCGCCCGGTCGTCATCGAGGCCGAGGGTGGCACCGCCATCGGCATCCGCGACATGACCTACCTGTCGCTCTCCTACGACCACCGCCTGGTGGACGGCGCCGACGCCGCCCGCTACCTGGTGGCCGTGAAGGAGATCCTGGAGGCCGGCGAGTTCGAGGTCGAGCTCGGCCTGTAAGGCTCCTCCGCCGCACTCCGGCGGTACTCCGGAACCCCGCGTCGTCCCCGGACGGCGCGGGGTTCCCGCGTTCCCGGACGGGACGAACGGGGCCGGACACCGGAAGAACGGGCGTTTCGCGGGCCCATCACATGCGCGGGCGCGGGCGAACGGGGATGCTGGAGCCGTGATGGACGAGACCGACTTCTGGCAGATCATCGACGACACCCGGGAAGCCGCCGAGGGCGACCCGGACGAGCAGGCGGAACGGCTGGTGGAGCGGCTCGTCCAACTGACCCCGGACGACGTCATCGACTTCGCCCGGCTCTTCGAGGCGCGGTTCCAACGCGCCTACCGCACCGACCTCTGGGCCGCGGCGTACCTGCTGCTGGACGGCGCCTCCGAGGACAGCTTCGACTACTTCCGCTGCTGGCTGATCGGCCAGGGCCGGGAGGTGTTCGAAGGCGGGCTGCACGAGCCGGACGACTTGGCCGACCTGCTCCCGGACTTCGACGAGGAGGAGGACGGCGAGGCCGAGGACCTCGGCTACGCCGCCGACGAGGCATACGAGCAGCTGACCGGGCTGCCGCTGCCCGAGGTGGGCGAGCGGCAGCCCGCGCGGCCGTCCGGCGCCTCCCTGGACTTCGACGATCCGGAGGCGATGGCGAAACGGTTCCCCAAACTCTGGGAGCGCTACGGGGACTGAGCCGCGAGCAGTGGCCCACGGGCCAGGCCCCGGGCCGCGCAGCCACGGGCGCTGCGCGGCCCGGGCGACGGCGGCGCCGCCGTCTCAGGCGCCGGAGCCGGAGGCGGTGCCGTCCTGCTTGATGCCCTTGAGGATCTGGTCGAGGACGCCGGGGTCGGGCGCGCCCGCCGCGTCGTCCACGCCGCCCTCGAAGGCCACGTAGCCGCCGCCCTTGGCCGGGACGGCCACCATCAGGACGTAGCCCTTGGTGCCGTCCGAGGTGGTGATGTGCCAGCGCACCGCGTACCCGGAGACGCCCGCCACCGTGGTGTTGGAGGAGCCCGCGTCGGTATGCGAGGTGATCCCGGTGAAGATCGCCCCCGCGTAGGCGGGCATCGCCGCCTCGGCGGCGGCGCGGGCCGAGGTGCCCGAGATGGTGTCCTTCTCGACCGAGAACTGGCCGCGGATGCAGGAGCCGCCGGTCGGGCAGGTGTAGCGGCCGCTGCCCAGGAAGACCGTCGAGTGCGTGGTGTCGGTCTGCGCGTCCCAGCCCTGGAATATCGGCACGGTGATGGAGTGCTGGGTGTCGGCGGCGGTGTCCTTGACCACCGGCACCGGCGGCAGGCTCGGCGTGGGCGTGGGCGTGGGCGTCGGGGTGGGCGTGCGCTTGGTCGGGCTCGCGGTCGGGCTGTCCGTGACGGTGACCGTCGGCGCCGGCGTCGGGTCCGCCCGCGGCGTGTCGCCACCGCTGTTGAGCGCGATCGCGACCACCACGGCGACCACGGCCAGCACCCCGAGAACGATGCCGACCACCACGCCGGGTTTGGTCCGGCCTGGCTGCGGGGGCGGCGGGTAGCCGCCCTGCGGGTAGCCGTAGGCGGGCTGGTTCTGCGCCGGGTAGCCGTACCCGGGCGTGCCCTGCTGCGGGGCGCCGTAGCCGTACGCGGGCGGCTGGGCGGGGGCCGCCTGCTGGGGGGTCTGCCAGGAGACCTGTGTCGGGGCGTCGGCGAGCCCGCCGCCGCCCGCCTGGACGGGGCGGACGTCGCTGGTCCAGGCGGTGCCGTCCCACCAGCGCTCATGACCGGCTGTGCCGTCCGCACCCGGTACCGGGTACCACCCGGGAGGCGTCGAGTTGCTCACGGCCGTACGGTACCCGGCGCGGCGCTACTCCAGACAGGTTGGGTGTGTCACGACTCTGCTACCGGAAGAACACGGAATCCGACGGGTCGTCAGGGGGTCTGGCGCGGGTGGTGCGGAGGGTGCGGCAGCCCCCGGGAGGGCGGCTCGGGGCGGGCGGGCGGCTCGGCTCAGGCCGGGCGGTTCAGGCTGCGAGCGGGCGGGCCATCCAGATGTCGTCCACGTACCGGCCGTCGATCAGGAACTCCTCGGCGAGCGAGCCCTCGACGACGAAGCCGCAGGCTTCGTAGAGGCGGCGGGCCGGGGCGTTGTGCCCGAGCACGCGCAGGGTGATCCGGCGGGCGCCCTGCTCCCGGGCGGCCGTGCAGGCGGCCTCGACCAGCGTCCGGCCGAGGCCCCGGCCGCGGGCCGAGGCGTCGACCGCCAGGCCCTGGATCTGGCGCACGTGCTGATTGCTGGCCAGCGGGGTGGGCGGGACCACCCGGACGTAGCCGACGATCCGGCCGCCGAGCAGCGCCAGCAGGAACTGGTCCGGGGTGTGGCGCTCGTCGAACACCCCGTCCCCCTCGGGCGGCTGCGGGGCGACGTCGCTCAGCCAGGACCAGGCCGCGCGGTTGAGCTCCGAGAGCTCCTTCTCGTCCTCGGACCGGGCGGGGCGGATGATCAGATCTTCGTCGTGCATGCGCGTCATGCTAATCAGCGGCTCCCGGGCTGTACACGGAGTTCCGGCCCCCGGAAACTGCGAGGATGGGCCCATGCGAATCGCGGTCACAGGCTCCACGGGATTGATCGGCTCGGCACTCGTCCGCTCCCTGCTGGCGGACGGCCACGAGGTGGTCCGGCTGGTCCGGCACCGCTCCCGGACCGGCCCGCAGCCGGACGGGACGACGGCGATCGGCTGGAACCCACTGCTCGGGCAGGTCGACCAGGACGGGCTGGCCGGGGTCGAGGCGGTGGTCCACCTGGCGGGCTCCGGCGTCGGCAACCGCCGGTGGACGGACGCCTACAAGCGGGAGATCCGGGAGAGCCGGGTACTCGGCACCGAGACGCTGGCCGTCGCGCTGGCCGAGCTGAAGGAGCCGCCGCGGGTCTTCGTCAGCGCCTCCGCGGTCGGCCGGTACGGGCAGACCGGGGATGCGGTGATCGACGAGGACTCCCCCGCCGGGTACGACTTCCTGGCCGAGGTCTGCGTCGAGTGGGAGGCCGCCGCCCGGCCGGCCGAGCGCGCCGGCATCCGGGTGGTCCACCCGCGCACCGGGATGGTGCTCTCCGCCAAGGGCGGGGCCGGCGGGCGGCTCTTCCCGCTCTTCAAGCTGGGCCTCGGCGGGCGGCTCGGCGACGGCCGGCAGTACTGGAGCTTCATCTCGCTGGCGGACGAGGTCGCGGCGCTGCGGTTCCTGATCGACCGGGACGACCTGAGCGGCGCGTTCAACCTCAGCGCGCCGGAGCCGGTGACCAACGCCGAGCTGACGGCGGCGCTCGGGCGGGCGCTGAAGCGGCCGACGCCGTTCCCGGTGCCGACGGCGGTGCTGAAGGCGGTACTGGGCGAGCTGGCGGTCGAGGTGGTGGGCAGTCACCGGGTGGTGCCGAAGCGGCTGCTGGAGGCGGGCTTCCGCTTCGAGCACCCGGACGTGGACTCGGCGGTGCGGGCGGCGCTGTAGCGGGCCCTGCGGCGGGGCGGGCGGCGCTGTAGCGGGCCCTGCGGCGGGGCGCGTCGCGTGTTGCCGGCGGGCCGCTTCCGGGGCGGGCCGCCGTCCGCGCGGGTGCCCGCGGGCCCGCGTACGCCCGCTCCGGCGGCGGCGCCAGCCAGGGGCATATGCCGGGCAGGGGGCGGTCGGGGCTCCGGCAGGGGGCGCACGGGAGCACGAAGTGGGCGCGCCGCACGCCCCCGGTGACCGTGCGCGCCCGCCGACCCCCGAACCCGGCCGGTTGGGCCACAGTCCGTGACGGCGCCCCCGCCCGGTGTGGCCGAACCCTCCTCGGCCCCGGATACGGCCCGATGCGCTTGTCTGACGCTCACACTGACTGGGCATCACATCGTCGGACCGTGTCCCGGCACCCCGCTGCCTGCGTCGGCCGAAGCTCCGGGACCAGGGAGGGAGCACGCCAGTGCCCACGTACGACTTCACTCGCCGCGCCCGCCGACAGTCCGACCCGGACGTCGTCGTGGTGGGCGCCGGACTCGCGGGCCTGGCCGCCGCCCGCGTACTGACCGGCCACGGACTGACCGTCCACGTCCTGGAGACCACGGACCGCGTCGGCGGCCGGATGGCCACCCGCGAACTGGACGGTTTCCGGCTCGACCACGGCAGCCAACTGCTCAACACCGCCTACCCCGAGCTGCGCCGCGTCCTCGACCTGGACCGCCTCGAACTACGCCCGCTCGCACCCGGCGTACTCGTGCACAGCGGCGGCCGCCGCTACCGCGCCGGGGACCCGCAGCTGACCACCGCCCGGCAGGCCGCCACCCGGGCCCCGCTGGGCAATCCGCTGGACAAGGCCCGGCTGGGCAGCTGGCTCAGCAGGCTGGCCGCCACCCCGGCCGGCCGGCTCCAGGCCCGGCCGGAGACCACCGCCGCCCGCGCGCTCACCGAACGCGGCCTCGCCCCGCGCACCGTCGACGGCTTCCTGCGGCCGCTGCTCGCCGCCCTGCTCAGTGACCCGGCCCTGGGCACCTCCAGCCGGATCGCCGACCTGGTGCTGCGCAGCTACGCGCGCGGCCGGCTCTGTCTGCCCGCCGGTGGCATAGCGGCCGTGCCGGCCCAGCTGGCCGCCGCCCTGCCCGCCGGAACGGTGCGCACCGGGGTGCAGGTCACCTCGATCGCGGCCGACGGAGTGGAGACCGCCGGGCACGGGCGGATCGGCGCGCAGGCCGTGGTGGTGGCGACCGGCGCGCGATCCGCCGCCGGGCTGCTCCCGGGCCTCCGGCTACCGGACTTCCACCCCGTCACGACCTTCTACCACGCGGCCGACCGGGCACCGATCGGCGAGCCCGTCCTGCTGCTGGACGGCGACCGGCCGGGCGGGCGACCGCCGCTGGTCTCGCACTCGGTGGTGCTCAGCGAGCTGCACCCCTCGTACGCCCCGGCCGGGCAGGCACTGGTCGCCACCACGGTGCTCGGGCGGCGCTCCTTCGACGCCGGCGGCCCGGCCGCGCTCGAACCGGCGGTGCGCGCGCGGCTGGCGGAGCTGTACGGCGCGCCGACCAGGGGCTGGCAGTTCCTGAGCGTGCGCCACGTCCCCGACGCGGTGCCGGCCATGCCGCCGCCGCACAACCATCGGCGCCCGGTGCGGCTGCTGGCCGGGCTGTACGTCTGCGGGGACCACCGGGACACCAGCACCGCCCAGGGTGCGCTGGTCTCGGGCCGGCGGGCGGCACAGGCCGTGGTGCGCGACCTGGGGCTGCCGGCCGGCGCCCGCGAGGCGGAGGCGGCGGCCTGACGCGGGCCCCGCGGGGCGGGGCCCGGGCGCCTTCGGGGTGGTCCCGGCCGGCGGGACCGGGGCGCTCTCGGCCGGTACGCCGCGACGGCGCTGCCGCTGGTCGTGGTGATCACCACGATCGAGGTGGACGCCGGGCACCTGCCCTCGTCCACCGCGGCGGCGCCGGTCGGCGCGGGCATGCTCTCGGTGCTGATCCTTCCGCTGCCGGCACAGCGGCCGCGCGGCGACGTCCGCCCGCCGGCCGCCGAGGGCGACCGGCCACGGGTGAACGCCGAGAGCTGGTGGTCGTGGGTCAGATCACCCCCGCCTGGCGGGCCGTCTCCTCGAAGGCGCGGGCCACCGGACTGCCGCGGTACGGGGTGAGCCGGCGGTGGAAGTCCCGGACGTACTCCAGCGAGCGGGCCGAGCGCATCTCGCCGGCCGCCCGCAGGGCGTCGGTGGCCATGGTGCACGCCTCGTCGAGGTCGCCCATGCCGAGCCGGGCGGTGGCCAGCACCATCCGGCAGAAGATCCGGCTCCGGGCGTAGGCGGGTGAGCGCAGCCGCAGCGACTTCTCGGCGTGCTGGGCGGACGTCCGCCACTGCTGGAGGTCCCGGTAGCAGTGGGCGAACTCGTCGGAGAGCTGGGCCTCGTCGAAGTACCGGGCCCAGGAGGGGAGTTCGTCGCCGGCCCGGGCCGCGGCCAGCGACCGCTCGGAGCGGACCAGCGCGGTGGTGCAGGCCCGGACGTCGCCGAGCAGGCCGTGCCCGCGCGCCTCGGCGGCGTGCAACAGCGCCTGCACGGTGGGCGGTACGGCGGTGCCGACGCCCTGCTGGGCGACCCGGGCCAGCTGGACGGCCTCCCGGCCGTGGCCGAGGTGCACCGCCTGCTGGCTCATCGTCACCAGGACGTAGCCGCCGAGCGCCCGGTCCCCCGCGGCCTGGGAGAGCCGCAGTGCCTGGACGAAGTAGCGCTGGGCCAGGCCGTGCGCGGCGATGTCGAAGGACGTCCAGCCGGCCAGCCTGGTCAGGTCGGCCACCGCGCCGAACAGCGCCCGGCCGATCTGCTCGCCGTAGCGGCCACGCAGCATCGGCTCGGCCTCGCTCTCCAGGTAGCGGACCAGCGCCTGGCGGGCGTGGCCGCCCCCGTAGGCGTGGTCCAGCGCGCGGAAGAGGTCCCCGACGGCGCGGATGGCGGCGATGTCGCCCCGGCCGACCCGCAGCGCCGGGCGCTGCTCGCGGGCCGGGTCGGTGTACGGCGGCTCGACGGCGACGGGCGGGCGGCGGCTCTGGGTCGGCACCCGGCCGAGCGCGGTCGACGCCGCCTGGCCGACGGCCGCAGCCGGGGCGGAGGCCCGGGAGGAGGGCGCGCCGGAGGCGGGTGCCGGACCGCGCACCGGGGGTGCGGCGGGCGCGCCGGCGGGCGGCGCGCCGGGGGCATCCGGCCGGGGCAGGGTGGAGCCGTCCCGGGCGACGCGCTCGTCCGTCCGGCCGATCAGCCAGTCCCGGCTGGGGACGACCAGCCCGGCCGGTGTGAAGGCGATCCGGCGCAGTTCGGACTGCGGGCCGTTGTCCTTGCGCCACATGCTCGCCACGATGTCCACCGCCTCCTGCGGCGTCTCGGCGAACTCCAGGCCCGCGTAGACCGGGGCGCAGGCGTCCAGGCCGAGGTCCTGGGCGGTGAGGCGGCGGCCGAGCCGGCGGGTGAAGACCTCGGCGATCAGCGCCGGGGTGGCGCCGCGCGGCTGCTGGCCGCGGAGCCAACGGGTGACCGAGGTCTTGTCGTACCGCAGGTCGAGGCCGTGCTCCAGGCCGAGCTGGTCGACCCGGCGGGCCAGGCCGGCGTGCGAGAAGCCGGCCTCCTCGATCAGGGCGGCCAGCTGGCCGTTCTGCGGGCCCGGGCCGGAGTGACCGGCCGTGGGCGGGGGCGGTGCCGGCGCGGTCGCGGGCGCGGCAGAGTCGTCCGGGGCGGCGGCGACGGCGCCCTGATGCCGTTCGGGCGTGACGGACGTGATCTGCGCGGGCACTCGCAACTCGTCGGCGGTCGGGGCGTCGGGGGCGTCCGGAAGGGCCCGGCCGACCGGACCTCGGTGCTGGTCGAGCGGGTCGAGCGGTCCGTACGCCGGGCTGTCGGTTGCAGGCCGTTGGGGCATAGTCAGTCAACACCTCTCGGACGCCGCACCGGCTCCACCAGCACTTCGGCTGCCCGTGGCGGCGCCCCCTGTCGGGAATCGGCGCGAATGTAGCGAGCATTCGGGCGCTATGGGTGGTTCTGGCCGAGCAATCCTCCGAACGGGTGAAGCATCGGCGCCCATTGTGGGGAAGCCAGGACAAGATGGGTTTGACTCCAGGTGGCCGAACCGCCGATCGACCGTCGTAGTGCTGACCGCCACAGTTCACCGGATTGCTGTAGGCCCCCGCCACATAGGAGCCGGGCCGCCGGATTCCTACCGTTCTCGGCCATGGACACCACTTCAGCCCGCCCGCTCGACGGCCGTACGGCCCTGGTCACCGGGGCCGCCTCGGGGATCGGCCGGGCCTGCGCGGAGGCCTTCGCCGAGGCCGGCGCCCGGGTCTACGTCGTCGACCTCGCGGCCGCCCCGGCCCGGGAGCTCGCCGAGCGGATCGGCGGCGTCGCCCACGTCGCGGACCTCTCCGACCCGGAGGCGGTCGAGGGCCTGCCGGACGACGCCGACATCGTGGTCAACAACGCCGGCCTCCAGCACGTCGCCCCCGTGCACGAGTTCCCGCTCGAACGCTTCACCCTGATCCAGCGGGTGATGGTCGAGGCCCCGTTCCGCATCCTGCGCCGCACCCTGCCGCACATGTACGAGCAGGCCTGGGGGCGGGTGGTCAACATCTCCTCCGTCCACGGCCTGCGTGCCAGCGCCTTCAAGTCGGCCTACGTGACCGCCAAGCACGCGCTGGAGGGGCTGAGCAAGACGGTCGCCCTGGAGGGCGCGCCGCACGGCGTCACCAGCAACTGCATCAACCCCGGCTACGTCCGCACCCCGCTGGTGGAGCGCCAGATCGCCGGCCAGGCGCTGGCACACGGCATCCGCGAGGACGAGGTGGTGGAGCAGATCATGCTCGACCGCACCGCCGTCAAGCGGCTGATCGAACCCGACGAGGTGGCCCAGCTCGCCCTCTGGCTCTGCTCCGCGCACGCCTCCTACATCACCGGTGCCAGCCTCCCCGTCGACGGCGGCTGGACCGCGCACTGACCCTCCCCGCCGCTCCCCCGCCCGTCCCCCTCCGAGAGGCTTGATCCCATGGCCAGTTCTCCCACCGTCGCGAGACCGGGCTCACCGCTCTGGAAGGTGGTCGGTGCCAGCCTGATCGGCACCACCATCGAGTGGTACGACTACTTCCTGTACGGCACCGCCGCCGCGCTGGTCTTCGGCAAGGTGTTCTTCCCGGCGAGCGATCCGCTGACCGGGACGCTGCTCTCCTTCCTCACCTACGCGATCGGGTTCGCCGCCCGGCCGCTCGGCGCGCTGGTCTTCGGGCACTTCGGCGACCGGATCGGCCGCAAGAAGCTGCTGGTGGTGAGCCTGCTGCTGATGGGCGGGTCGACCACGCTGATCGGGCTGCTGCCGACGTACCACCAGGTCGGCGTGGCGGCGCCGGTGCTGCTCACCCTGCTGCGGCTGGTGCAGGGCTTCGCGCTCGGCGGCGAGTGGGGTGGCGCGGTGCTGCTGGTGTCCGAGCACGGGGATGCCCGGCGGCGCGGGTTCTGGGCGTCCTGGCCGCAGGGCGGCGCACCGGCCGGGAACCTGTTGGCGGCGGGCGTGCTCTCGCTGCTGACCACCATGCAGTCCGACGCCACCTTCCTCTCCTGGGGCTGGCGGGTGCCGTTCCTGCTGTCGGCGCTGCTGGTCGCGGTCGGGATGTGGATCCGGCTGGCGGTCGACGAGTCCCCGCTGTTCAAGGAGGCGCTGGCCCGCTCCGAGGCGCGCAAGGCCTCGCAGCGGCAGGCCGAACAGCCGCCGCTGGTCGCGGTGGTGCGGCACCACTGGCGGGAGGTGCTGGTGGCGATGGGCGCCCGGATGGCGGAGAACATCTCCTACTACGTGATGACCACGTTCGTCCTGGCCTACGCCGTGACCCGGGTTCACCTGCCCAAGCAGACCGCGCTGAACGCGGTGCTGATCGCCTCGGCGATCCAGTTCGCGCTGATCCCGCTCTTCGGGGCGCTCTCCGACCGGGTCGGGCGCAAGCCGGTGTATCTGGTCGGCGCGGTGGGCGTCGGCGTCTGGGCGTTCGTCTTCTTCGGGCTGGTGGACACGAAATCGTTCGGCTCGCTGGTGCTGGCGGTGACCGTCGGACTGGTCTTCCACAGCGCCATGTACGCACCGCAGGCGGCCTTCTTCTCCGAAATGTTCGCCACCCGGATGCGGTACTCGGGCGCGTCGATCGGCGCCCAGTTCGCCTCGGTGGCGGCCGGCGCGCCCGCGCCGCTGATCGCGACCGCGCTGCTGAAGGACTACGGCAGTTCCACCCCGATCGCGGTGTACGTGGCCATCGCGGCGGCGATCACCGTCCTCGCGGTGCTCTGCAGCCGGGAGACCCGCGGCAGCGATCTGGCGGAGGTCGAGGAGAGGGCCGCGGAGGCCGATCAGGCCTCGGTCGGGAAGCCCGCGATCGTCTGACCACCCGGCGGCCGGCGCTCATTACCGCATGAGCGCCGGCCGTCCACGGCCACCCGGAACGAGCAGCTACGATCGCGCTTCCGTCCCTGGGGACCGAGACCCACTGCCGATTGGCGGCCGTACCGTGAACGACCCCCTCCCCCACACCAGCTCGGCGCCCGCGCTGCGGCGGCTGCTCGACCTGCTCGCCTCCGGCGCCGCCACCGAGGACTTCGCCGACGTGCTGGCCGACGCGCGCCGGCAGGGGGCGCCGGGGGCCGTGCTGAGCGAGATCGACGACGCCACCTGGCAGGCGTTGCGGGTGCACCGGACGCTGCGTCAGCACCGCCGCCGCGAGGCCGAGCTGACGGCCCTGTTCGATACCGCCGGGGATCTCGCCGCCTCCCGGGACCTCGACAGCGTGCTCCAGGCGATCGTCCGCCGGGCCCGGATGCTGCTCGGCACCCACACCGCCTACCTGACCCTCCCGGACGAGGCCGCCGGCGACACCTACATGCGGGTGACCGACGGCTCGGTCTCCGTGCTCTTCCAGACCCTGCGGCTCAGCCTCGGCGACGGCCTCGGCGGCCTGGTCGCCCAGACCGCCCGCCCGTACGCGACCCCCGACTACCGGACCGACGAACGCTTCCACCACACCGGCACCATCGACGCCGGCGTGCTCGACGAGGGCCTGGTGGCGATCATCGGGGTGCCGCTGCTGCTCGGTGGCCAGGTGATCGGCGTGCTCTTCGCCGCCGACCGCTCGCCGCGCGCCTTCTCCCCCGACGAGGTCGCGCTGCTCTGCACCCTGGCCGCGCACGCCGCGATCGCCCTGGACACCGCCAAGTCGCTG
Source organism: Kitasatospora sp. NPDC041988 (assembly GCF_055588525.1). Lineage (NCBI taxonomy): Bacteria > Bacillati > Actinomycetota > Actinomycetes > Kitasatosporales > Streptomycetaceae > Kitasatospora > Kitasatospora sp. NPDC041988. The sequence goes on along the minus strand of NZ_JBVJCO010000002.1, from coordinate 100,568 downwards.
GCCGACACCCGGGCCGCGCTCGCCGAGCTGAACAGCGCCAACGAGCTGATCCGGGCCCACTCCGCCGCCGTCCAGCGCGCCGAGCAGGGCCACGACCGGCTCACCGACCTGGTGCTGCGCGGCGCCGAAGTACCGGACGTCGCCGCCGCGGTGGCCGCGCTGCTGGGCGGCGAGATAGCCGTGCTGGACACCGGCGGCGAGCCGCTGGCCGGCCGGGCCGCGCCCGCCGAGGGGCTGGCCGAGGCGGTCGCCGCGTCCCGGTCCGAGGGCCGCTCGGTGCGGCACGGTGACGCCTGGGTCTGCGCGGTGCTGGCCGGTCAGGAGCCGCTGGGCACCCTGGTGCTGCTCGGCCGGCCGGGCCTGGACGACGCCGACCGGCGGCTGTTCGAGCGGGCCGGTGTGGTCACCGCGCTGCTCCTGCTGCTGCGCCGCTCGGTCGCCGAGACCGAGAACAGGGTCCGCGGCGAACTGCTCGCCGACCTGCTCACCGCCCCCGACCGCGACCCGGCCGGCCTCACCGCACGCGGCCGCCGGCTCGGCGTGGACCTCGGCCGCCCGCACCTGGTGCTGGTCGCCGAACCGGCCGGCGCCCCCGGCGCCGCGCCCAGCGCCGCCACGGCCGCCACCGACCGCGGCCGGCTGGCGGGCGCCGCCGGGCGGTACCTGTTCGGCTCGCGCGGCATCAGCGCGGAGCACGGCGAGACCGTCGTCCTGCTGCTCCCGGACGACGGCTCGGCGGGCGCCCCCCAGGAGGCGGCCGGGCAGGCGGCCGAGCGGCTCGCCCGGCTGGCCGGGTTCCCGGTCACCGTGGGCGCCGGCCGGCCCGCCGCCGGCCCGGTCGCGCTGGCCGCCTCGTACGCCGAGGGCCTGCGCTGCGTCCGGGCGCTGCGGGTGCTCGGCCGGGCCGGGGACGGCGCCTCCGCCCGGGCGCTCGGCTTCCTCGGGGTGCTGCTCGGGGACGGCCACGACGTGGACGGCTTCGTCGGCGCGACGCTCGGCCCGCTGCTGGACTACGACGCCCGGCGCGGCACCGAGCTGGTCCGCACCCTGCGCGCCTACTTCGACTGCGGCGGCAGCCTGACCCGGGCCAAGGACGAGCTGCACGTCCACGTGAACACGGTGGTGCAGCGGCTGGACCGGGTCGAGGTGCTGCTCGGCCGGGACTGGAACCACCCCGAGCGCTCGCTGGAGCTCCAGCTGGCGCTGCGGCTCCAGCTGCTCGCGGGCACCTGAACGAACGGCCGGCCCCGGGCTGCTCGCGGGCACCTGAACGGCCGATCGCGGCCGGGGCGTACAGTGGCGAGGTTGGTCTCGAACGCCTGGCAAGGAGCAGCAGCAGTGAGCGAGCGAACCATCAACAGGCACACGTCGCGCGACGTGACCGCCGAGCTCGGTGAGGTGGGCGCATGAGCGCGAACATACGGTTCGTGCGGATGGGCATCGGCGAGGGCGCGGTCCCCTACCAGGAGGCCTGGGAGGAGCAGCAGCGGCTGCACGCGCTGCGGGTCGCGGACGAGATCCCCGACACCGTGCTGCTGCTGGAGCACCCGCCCGTGTACACGATGGGCCGGCGCACCAACCCGGCCGACCTGCCGCTGGACGGCACGCCGGTGGTCGAGGTCAACCGGGGTGGCGAGATCACCTGGCACGGCCCCGGCCAGCTGGTCGGCTACCCGATCGTGAAGCTCCCCGAGCCGATGGACGTCGTCGCGTACGTGCGCCGGCTGGAGGAGGCACTGATCCGGGCCTGCGGCGAGTTCGGCGTGGAGACCACCCGGGTCGAGGGCCGCAGCGGGGTCTGGGTGCTGGGCGAGGCCATCCCGGACGCGGTGGTGGACCCGTCGCAGGTGGTGGACCTCGGCAAGCTGACCCTGCGGATGGGCCTGCCGCTGGGCATCGACCCGCGCCTGGCCGGGCCGGAGTACGCGCCCTCCAACGCCGGGCAGCGCGGCGACGACCGCAAGCTCGCCGCGATCGGCGTGCGGGTCTCGCGCGGGGTGACCATGCACGGCTTCGCGCTGAACTGCAATCCGGACATGACCTGGTTCGACCGGATCGTGCCGTGCGGCATCCGGGACGCGGGCGTCGCGTCGCTCTCGGGCGAGCTGGGCCGCGAGTTCCCGGTCGGCGAGGCGCTGTCCGCGGTCTCGAAACACCTGGCGGACGTGTTCGCCGAACTGCCGGAGCCGGCGCTCAGCCGCTGACCCGGGACGACCCGCAGGTCCCGGGATCCACCCGGCAGGTCCGGGAAATCCACCCGGCTGGTCCGGGGAATCTACCCGCCGGTAGCGATGTTGCCCTGCGATTGCGGGCCACCGGCCCGGCGAAGGCCGTACAAGCACAGGCGTACCCTGGGGGTACCCCGTCTAGTTCTAGGAGTCGCACGTGTCCGCTGTCGCACCCGACGGCAGGAAGCTGCTCCGCCTGGAGGTCCGCAACAGCGAGACCCCCATCGAGCGGAAGCCCGAGTGGATCAAGACCCGCGCGAAGATGGGCCCGGAGTACAACGCCCTCCAGTCGCTGGTGAAGAAGGAGGGGCTGCACACGGTCTGCCAGGAGGCCGGCTGCCCCAACATCTTCGAGTGCTGGGAGGACCGCGAGGCGACCTTCCTCATCGGCGGTGACCAGTGCACCCGCCGCTGCGACTTCTGTCAGATCGACACCGGCAAGCCCGCCGAGTTCGACCGCGACGAGCCGCGCCGCGTTGCCGAGTCCATCGTGACCATGGACCTCAACTACGCCACCATCACCGGCGTCGCCCGCGACGACCTGGAGGACGGCGGCGCCTGGCTGTACGCCGAGACGGTGCGCCAGGTGCACGCGATGACGGCCGGGCGCGAGGCCGGCCGCACCGGCGTCGAGCTGCTGATCCCCGACTTCAACGCGGTGCCCGAGCAGCTGGCCGAGGTCTTCTCGTCCCGCCCCGAGGTGCTGGCGCACAACGTCGAGACGGTCCCGCGGATCTTCAAGCGGATCCGGCCCGCGTTCCGCTACGAGCGCTCGCTGGACGTCATCACCCAGGCCCGCGCGGCCGGGCTGGTCACCAAGTCCAACCTGATCCTGGGCATGGGCGAGACCCGCGAGGAGGTCAGCCAGGCGCTGGCCGACCTGGTCGGGGCCGGCTGTGAGCTGATCACCATCACCCAGTACCTGCGCCCGTCGGTGCGCCACCACCCGGTGGAGCGCTGGGTGAAGCCGCACGAGTTCGTCGAGCTCCAGCAGGAGGCCGAGGAGCTGGGCTTCGCCGGCGTCATGTCCGGCCCGCTGGTGCGCTCCTCGTACCGCGCCGGGCGGCTGTACCGGCAGGCGCTGGAGCACCGCGCGCAGGCGTCGGCCTGACCGGCCGGCGGCTTCCGGCCACCGAAGGGCGGAGCTTCGGCTCCGCCCTTCGGGTTCTCCGGGTTCACCAGGCTTTGACTGCCAGGTCACGGACTGGTAACACGGGGTGGTGACAATGGGACCGTTCGAATCATTTCCGCCACGGACCCTGTCACCGGGTCCGTCACGAGGGGAGCTGTTCGACATGCAGGTCGGCATCCGGTCGGTGGGCACCGCGCTGCGACTGGCCGAGAGCGTGCTGCTGGCCGGCGGCCAGCGACAGGCCCGGCGCAACGCCTGGGCGGCGGTCTGCGAGAACCGCCGGTACGCGGCGGACCGCGAGCGCGACGCGCCGCCCGGCGGCCCCGTCACCGAGTCCGCGCACCGCTAGCCGAGTGGCGGTCCCGCCGGCTGCGCACCGCCGGCGGAGCCCCCGCGTTCGTACCCCTACGGAGCCGCGCGGGTCCACCAGAGTCACGGTTGGGGCGAACGGGCACCCGGGCTTGGATATCCCGTACCCACGCCACGTACCATGAGCGTTATGGCGAGGGAAACATCCGAAAACCCCGGGCGGCTGAAGCAGATCCGCCTGGCGTACACCATGACCAAGAAGGTCGACACCAAGATCGGCCTGATCATCGCCGGCGTCGGCCTGCTGACCTTCGGCGTGTTCCTCGCCATCGGCTTCGCAATCGACCACCCGATCTATCTGGGCATCCTGGGCTTCATCGTGGCCTTCCTGGCCATGGCGATCGTCTTCGGGCGCCGGGCCGAACGCGCAGCGTTCGGGCAGATGGAAGGGCAGCCGGGGGCCGTAGCGGCGGTGCTGAACAACATCAAGCGAGGGTGGAGCGCGAGTTCCACCCCGGTGGCGGTCACCCGTAGCCAGGACGCGGTCTACCGCGCCGTGGGCCGGGCCGGCATCGCGCTGATCGGCGAGGGCAACCCGAACCGGGTGCGCCAGCTGCTGGCCTCCGAGAAGAAGAAGATGGCCCGGGTCGTCGGCGACGTGCCGGTGCACGACATCGTGGTGGGCAACGGCGAGGGCGAGATTCCGCTCAAGAAGCTGCAGGTCCACCTGATGCGTCTGCCGCGCGCCATCACCCCGGCCCAGGTCACCGAGACCAACGACCGGCTGCGCGCCCTGGGCGACCTGCTCTCCAAGGCGCCGATCCCCAAGGGCCCGATGCCCAAGGGTGCCCGGATGCCCAAGGGCGGCCAGGCCCGCTGACCCACCCCTCCCCATTCGCACGAAACGGCCCCGCCGCGGAAGTTCCGCGGCGGGGCCGTTCGACGTTCTCGAATCCTCTTCCGGGCATCGGCCCGGCCTCGGGGCCACGCCTCAGGTCATACCCCTCGCGTCACGCGCCTCGGGGCCGGACCTCAGATCCGGACCTCGGCGGTGCCGACCGCCTTGTCGTGCAGGCCGCGGGTGTCGCGGTCCCAGACCAGGGCCGGCACCAGCAGGCAGAGCAGCAGCGTGCGCAGCAGCACCTGGGGGATGGTGGCGCGGCTGCCGTCCAGGCGCACCACCCGCAGGCCGAACAGCCGCTTTCCGACGGTCGTCCCCGTGGTGGCGAGCAGCAGCGCGGTGACGGCGAAGAAGAGCGGGGTGGTCCACATGTTGGCCGAGCCCGGGGAGCCCTTGGCGATCAGCCCGTAGGCGACCAGGGAGACCAGCCAGCCGTCGACGAAGAGCGCGCCCAGCCGGCGGCCCGGGCCGGCGATCGAGCCGGGGCCCTCCTTGGGGAGTCCGAGGCGCTCACCACGGTGGCCGAAGTCGGTGCCCATCTTCTCGGCGGCCGCCTTCGGGCCGTCGATCCACGATCCCAACGCTTCTCTGGTGTCCACGAATCCACACTAACCGGGCGGACGGTCCGGGCCTGCACCGCCTCCCCCGGAGGGTGAATCGCGTCGCCCGGCGCTTCCCAAGTGGTCCAGACCACTCAAGCGGCCCGACCAGGGCGGGCGAAGCGTTTTGCCCCGGAGCGTACGATTTTGCCGCCCGTTCAACGGCGGCGGTTAACATTCAGGAAACGACCGGGTCACCGGTTGGAAACGGGCCATTCCTAGGGTGAGCCCAATTCGCACGCCGAGGAGGATGGATGTTCAACAACGCCGCCGAAGTGAAGCAGTTCATTCAGGACAACGATGTGAAGTTCATCGACGTCCGGTTCTGCGATCTCCCGGGCGTCATGCAGCACTTCTCCGTGCCCGCGGCGACCTTCGACCCGTCCGAGACCCTGATGTTCGACGGTTCGTCGATCCGCGGCTTCCAGGCCATCCACGAGTCCGACATGGCACTCGTCCCGGACCTGGCCACGGCCCGGCTCGACCCGTTCCGCAAGGAGAAGCACCTCAACATCAACTTCTTCATCCAGGACCCGGTCACCGGCGAGGCCTACAGCCGCGACCCGCGCAACGTCGCCAAGAAGGCGGAGGCCTACCTCGCCTCCTCCGGCATCGCCGACACCGCGTTCTTCGGTCCCGAGGCCGAGTTCTACGTCTTCGACTCGGTCCGGTTCGACACCAGCGCCAACGCGTCGTACTACCACATCGACTCCGAGGCGGGCGCCTGGAACACCGGCTCCGCCGAGGGCGACGCCCGCGGCTACAAGGTCAAGTACAAGGGCGGATACTTCCCGATCCCGCCGGTCGACCACTTCGCCGACCTGCGCGCCGAGATGTCCCTGGAGCTGGCCGCGGCCGGCCTGGAGGTCGAGCGCCAGCACCACGAGGTGGGCACGGCCGGCCAGGCGGAGATCAACTACAAGTTCAACACCCTGCTGCACGCCGCCGACGACCTGATGCTGTTCAAGTACATCATCAAGAACGTCGCCTGGCGCAACGGCAAGACCGCCACCTTCATGCCGAAGCCGATCTTCGGCGACAACGGCTCGGGCATGCACGTCCACCAGTCGCTGTGGACGGAGGGCTCGCCGCTCTTCTACGACGAGCAGGGCTACGCCGGGCTCTCCGACACCGCCCGCTACTACATCGGCGGGCTGCTCAAGCACGCCCCGTCGCTGCTGGCCTTCACCAACCCGTCGGTGAACTCCTACCACCGCCTGGTCCCGGGCTTCGAAGCGCCGGTCAACCTCGTCTACTCGCAGCGCAACCGCTCGGCCGCGATCCGCATCCCGATCACCGGCTCCAACGCCAAGGCCAAGCGGATCGAGTTCCGCGCACCGGACCCCTCGTCCAACCCGTACCTGGCCTTCGCCGCGATGCTGATGGCCGGCCTCGACGGCATCAAGAACAAGATCGAGCCGCTGGAGCCGGTCGACAAGGACCTCTACGAGCTGGCCCCCGAGGAGCACGCCAACGTGCCCCAGGTGCCCTCCTCGCTGCCGGCCGTCCTGGAGGCCCTGGAGGCCGACCACGAGTACCTGCTCGCGGGCAACGTCTTCACGCCCGACCTGATCGAGACCTGGATCGACTTCAAGCGCACCAACGAGATCGCCCCGATCGCCCTGCGCCCGCACCCGCACGAGTTCGAGCTCTACTACGACCTGTAGGCCGTCGCGGCCCGAACGCCGTCGCCGCTCGTTCCCGAAGCCCCCACCCCCGCAGTCGCCTGCCGGGGTGGGGGCTTCGGCGTGCCGAAGCGGCGGGACGGGGGCAGGGCGGGGGTCACGCCGGCGGTGTACCCGGTCACTCCCGGGTGAGGGCGAGGACGGCGAGGTCGTCGGCGAGCAGGCCGGCGTACTCGTGGACGTCGTGGGCGAGGAAGGAGACCAGGCGGTCCGGGGCCGTCGTGCCGAGCGTGGTCAGACGGCGGGCCAGCGGGTAGAAGGCGCCGGTGGCATCGCGGGCCTCGCTCACGCCGTCGGTGTAGAGCAGCACCGTGTGACCGGGCGGGAGGGGGACGGCCGCGGGGTCGGGCCGCCGGGCGGAGGCCCGGCCGAGGGGGCCGAGGCCGAGCGGCAGCTCGTACGGGCAGTGCACCGGGGCGGCGCTGTGGTCGGAGAGCAGCAGCGGCGTGACATGGCCCCGGTTGACGATCTCGACGTGCTCCGCACCGGGGCGGTACTGGAGCAGGACGGCGGTCACGAACAGCTCGTCGTCGCCCCGGGCGGCGGCGTCGCGCAACACCGCGCGGTCCAGTTGCTCGGCGAGTTCGACCAGGTCGGCGGTGTCGTGGGCGGTCGCCCGGAAGGCGCCGAGCACGTCGGCCACCGTCCGGACCGCGCCGAGGCCCTTGCCGCGGACGTCGCCGAGCAGCACTCGGGCACCGAAACGGGTGTCGCAGACCTCGTAGAGGTCACCGCCGACCAGCGCCTCGGCCTGGGCCGGGCGGTAGAGGCCCGCCACCCTCAGGCCGCCGGCCCGCTCGGGGACGGGGCGCAGGACGGTCCGTTGCAGGGTCGCGGCCACCGTGCGGGTGCGCAGCAGGGTGCGGCTCTGGCGGATCCGCTGCCAGGAGAGCGCGGTGCCCATCACGCCGGCGAGCAGGGTGGAGATGTAGACCCAGACGTGGTGCTGCTCGTCGACGTGCCCGGCTCGCAGGGCCAGCAGGAGCTGGAGGGCGAGGGCGCCGGCCGTGGCGCCGGCGGTGACCGCCGGGCCGTGGCTGAACGCCACCACCACCGGCAGCGCGGTCAGCAGGAAGCCGGCCGCGACGGCGTCCGGGACGACCGCCTCGGCCACCAGGTCGAGCACCACCAGCACCACCGGGAGCCAGGCCACCCAGCGCGGCGGTCTCGGCTCCTCGGCCACCGGCTGCGGTGGGCGGGGCGCTGTGGGCACGGCGGAGACCTCCTGGCCGGCCGGTGGGGGCGCCGGTCCGGGGCGAACCGCTCCGGGGCGGCCGGTTCGTCCTTCCATGCTCCCCCACCGGCGGCGCGGCGGCCCCTTTCTTTGGTCCCGGCTGCCCGGGCCGAACGCCCCTGCCCCCGGGGGCAGGGGCTCAGCGGACCGTGACCGGCAACGTCTCGTAGCCGCGCAGGACGAGGCGGTCCCGGCGGGTGGCGACGCCGCCGGGCGCCAGCCGGGGGAAGCGGTCGAGCAGGGCCGGTACGGCGACCTCGGCCTCCAGCCGGGCCAGCTGGGAGCCCAGGCAGAAGTGCGGGCCGCCGCCGAAGCTGAGCGGCTGGCTGTCGGTACGGCCCGGGTCGAACAGCTCCGGACGGTGATAGCGGGCCGGATCGTGGTTGGCCGCGCCCAGCAGGACCACCACCACACTCCCGGCCGGCGCCGGCACACCGGCCACGGCGAGGCCGTCGGCGGCCGCGACCCGGGTGGTGAGCTGGACCGGCGAGTCGTGGCGGAGCACCTCGTCGGTCAGCAGCGCGGGGGCCACCGCGCCGGTGCGGAGCCCGTCCATCGCCTCCGGGTGGCGGAAGAGCAGGGCGAGACCGTTGCCCAGCAGGTTGGTGGTGGTCTCGAAGCCGGCCACCAGCAGCAGCACCAGGTTGGCCAGCAGCTCGGCGCCGGATATCCGCTCGGGGGCGTCGGCGGCGATCCGGGCCAGGTCGCTGACCAGGTCGTCCTGCGGGCGGGCCAGGCGCTCGGCGACCAGCGCGGTGAAGTAGCGGGACAACTCGTCGGCGGCCTCGTCGGCGACGGTGAGCTCGTCGAGGTCCTGGATCAGCTCCAGCGCGATGGTGAGGTCGCCCGCGAGGCCCCGGAAGCGGTAACGGTCGGGCCCGGGGACGCCGAGCAGCTCGCAGATCACCTCGACCGGCAGCCGGAAGGCGAAGGCGTCCATGAAGTCGACGGGCGAACCGTCGGCGCCGCGCTGTGCCATGCCGTCCAGCAGCCGCCCGACCGCCGCCGCCACGGCCGGCCGCAGCGCGGCCACCCGGCGGGCGTTGAACGCCGAGGCGATCAGCGAGCGGACCCGGCCGTGGTCGGGCGCGTTCCGCTAGAGGATCGAGCGGCCGAGCAGGGTGACGGAGGAGTGCCGGGCGAGGGCGGCGTCCGCCAGGGCCAGTTTCTCGGTGGCCTCCAGCATGAAGGCCGGGTTGCGCAGCACCTGGTTGGCGGCGGCGTGCCCGATCGCGAGGACGGTGCCCGGCCCGGCGGGGGCGGCCGCGCCCAGCTCGTGCGCCCGCACGTACAGCGGGTACGGATCCGCCCTGCCCTCGCTGGTCATCAGCTGTCCGATGATCGACGCGCCGTCCATCCGGTGCTCCCCTCCCGAGACCCTCCCCCTGGCTTCTCAACCCTCCTCGGGCGGAAGGAAGTTCCCGTCGGACGCGGGCCCTGCGCCGGTCGGCCCGCACCCGGTTCACCCGCTCCGGACCGGGCGGTCGGTACGCTGGCCGCATGGAAATCTGGATCAACCCGCGATGCGGGAAGTGCCGAACGGCGCTCGGCGAGCTGGAGGCCGTGGGCGCCGAGTACACCGTGCGGCGCTACCTGGAGGACCCGCCGTCCGCCGCCGAACTGGAGAAGGTACTGGAGCGGCTGGGGCTGGAGCCGTGGGACATCACCAGGCTCGACGAGCAGTCCGCCAAGGACCTCGGGATGAAGAAGTGGACCCGGGAGCCGGGCGACCGGGCACGCTGGATCGCGGCGATGGCCTCGCACCCGATCCTGATCCAGCGCCCGATCATCACCGCGGACGACGGTCACGCCGTCGTGGCCCGGACGCCCGAGGTCCTCAAGTCCGTACTGCCGAAGAAGGGCTGACCCGCGCGGGAGCCGCCCCCGGTGCCGGGGCGGTCACCGGCGCCGCCCCTGGTACCGCTGTCAGTACCGCCGCCGGTACCGCGGTCAGTACCGCCGTCAGTCCGCCGTCAGTGCCGCTGGATGCGCTGCACCGGCTCACCGGGGCGCCAGGACGTGATCCAGAGGTGGTCGTCGCCCACGGTGGTGTGCACCACCTGCTCCAGCTCCAGCCGGAAGGCGTGGAACGGGCCGGGCGGCGGCTCCGGCAGATCGGCCTCGTAGGCGGCCAGCTCGACCGCGTCGGTGATCTCGACGGCGCGGCCCGAGACCTTGGAGTCCCCGCCCTCCATCGTCTCGTCGCTCGGGTGGGCGTGCAGGGCGAAGCGGGCGTCCCGCTGGAGGTCGCGGGCCTTCACCGCCCCGTACATCGACCCGAGGGTGAGGTCGGCGCCGATGAACTCCACCTCGGTGCCGCTCACCCGGGGTGAGCCGTCCTTGCGGAGCGTCGCCAGGACGTGGTGTTTGTTGGCCTCGAAGCGGGCCCGCACGGCGGGGGCCAGATCCGGTGCCTCGTGCTCGAAATCCTGCCAGGTAGCCATGGCGTCAGTGTGGCACCGACCGGTGACAATCCCGGCGAACCGGGGCGATGTCCGTCCCCGGTGCCAGACTGGCCCGGTGACCACCACGACCACGTACATCGCCTTCCTGCGCGCCGTCAACGTCGGCGGCCGGACGGTGAAGATGGAGCGGGTGCGGGCCCTCTTCGCCGAGCTGGGCCTCGGCGACGTTCGTTCGTACATCCAGAGCGGCAACATCTTCTTCACCACCGACGAACCGGACCGGGCCGCGCTCACCCGGCGCATCGAACAGCACCTGACCGAGGCGCTCGGCTACCCCGTCCCGGTGATGCTGCGCACCGTCGAGGAGGTCGAGGCGGTGCTCGCCGCCGAGCCGTTCGCGGGCATCGAGGTCACGCCGGACCTCCGACTGATGATCAACTTTCTCTCCGAGCCGCTGCCGGCGGACTTCCCGGTCCCGTACACCTCGCCGAAGGGCGACTACGAGGTGATCGGCGCCGACCCGGCCACCGCCTATGTGGTGGTCCACCTCCAGGACGGACGGCTGAAGACCAGCGGCAACCTCTTCGGCAAGTCCTACCGGGGCTCGGCCACCGCCCGGTTCCTGCACACCACCGTCAAGATCCTGGCCGCCGCCAGGAAGAGCTGACCCCGCCCCGACACGTCCGGGAGCCCGGTCCGCGCGGCCGGCGCCGGCCCTGAAGCCCGCCCTGGCGCCGACCCTGAAGCCGGCCGCAATCTGGACAGGCGGGGGCGGCTGAGCCGACAATCGGGCCATGACGTCTCCTGAGATCCGGACGCGTGTGGTCCGGCCGTCCGAGGTCGAGCGCGAGCAGGCGCTCGGAGTGCTGCGGGAGGGCGCGGGCAGCGGCCGGCTCTCGCACGACACCTTCCTCGGCCGGATGGAGCTCGTGCTGCACGCCACCAGCCGGGCCGAGCTGGACGAGGCGATGGCGGGCCTGCCGGCCGGCAACCCGGTCGGGCGGTTCCTACTGCGGACGGTGGGTCAGCTCTCGGCGTTCGGCGTGCGGCTGCGCGGGGCGTGGCGGATCGAGCGGCTGCCCGGACTGAGCCTGCCGCAGTCCGGGGAACGCCAGTTGACGATCGGCCGGGTCCCGGGATCGGGGCTGCGGCTGCACGACATCTCGGTGTCGCGCCACCACGCCGAGCTGCGGCGGGAGGGCGACAGCTGGGTGCTGTACGACCTCGGCTCGACCAACGGCACCCATGTGAACGGCCTCCGGATCGCGGGCGGGGTCCGGGTCCGTCCGGGCGATCAGGTCCGCTTCGGCAACCTGGAGTTCCGGCTCGCCTCGGGCTGAACAGCGACCGGCCGGGCCTGCCGGACAGCGACCGGCCGGGCCTGCCGAACAGCGACCGGGTGAAGGAGAGGTCGGCCAGGCGCACCTCCTTGCCGGCCGCGCGCAGGCGAGCGCCAGCGGCAGGCCCGCGTACCCGTCGAAGCCACCGCCGGCGCCGGCGATCAGGATGCGCTCGGCGGCCAGCAGACGGGTGATCAGGGGCGGTTGGAAGATGGAGAACACCGGCGGACGGTAACACCGGGCCCGGCGGTGGTTGTGTCGGTGGGCGGTGCGAGGATTCGGGCATGAACCAGGACACCGAGCTCACCTTCGATGTACGGCGCGAGGCCGAGGAGCGTGCCCGTGAGTTGATCCGGTGCGGCTTCCAGGAGCCCGACGAGATAGCCGAGTCCCTGGTCGACGAGTTCGAGGACCAGGGGCTGGAGGAGGAGGACGCCGAGGAGATCGTCGCCCCGCTCTGGCGGGAGCGGCTGGCCGAGCAGGCGTCCTGGCCGGAGACGACGGACGTGGACCGGCTGGAGGAGGCGTTCGACGCGCTGGAGGACCAGGGCATCGTCGCGGCGATGGACTTCACCTGCTGCTCGAGCTGCGGCTACGAGGAGATCGGCGGCGAGGCCGAGGAGGACTCGCGCGGCTTCGTCTTCTTCCACCAGCAGGACACCGAGGGCGCGGCCGCCGGGCGCGGGCTGATGCTGCGGTACGGCGGGTTCCGGGCCGAGGGCGAGTCGAAGGAGTCGGCGGAGCTGCGGACGGTGGAGATCGGCCGCGAGGTGGTGGCGGCGCTGGAGGCGGCGGGCCTGCCGGTGGAGTGGGACGGTTCGCCGGGCAAGGCGATCGCCGTCACTCCGCTGACCTGGCTCAACCGCCTGCCGGAGTAGGACCTGCCGTCCGCTCGGGCGGTCAGCGGCTGACGTGGAGTTCGGCGTAGTGGTCGTGCGCGTTGGCGTTGCGGAGGGTGATCTTCGCCGCGCCGAGGGTGGTCTCGGTGTCCTCGGTGAGGGTCTTGGTCTCGTCTCCGAGCTTCACCTCGGCCGAGTTGTCGGTGATGTGGCCGACAATCAGCTTGAGGGTCTTGTCGTTGCCGAAGACCTCGACGGTGTGCGTGGATTCACCGTCTTCGGTGCGGACGACGACGTCGCAGGTGTTGTCGTTCAGGCAAGGCGCCGCCCTTGCAGGCGGCGAGCCCGCCGCCGAGCAGCAGGACGGCACCGGCCGCCAGGGCGGCCGGTCGGACCGGTGCGGGGCGGCGCCGTACGGGGCGCGGTGAGGTGGTCATGGCTCCGACGGTAGGTGCCCGGACGCGCCGCGCCATCGGCCCCCGGCGGTACCGTCCCCCTGGCTGCCCCCGGATCCAGCCGTTGCGAATCCCCTAGGGGGACTGGGGAGTTGACGGCCCGAGGACGCGCTCGACGCCGGCCACGAGGACGGCGAGGCCGCGTTCGAAGCGGCGCTCGAACCCCCCGAAGAAGTCCTGCCCCGCGGCGGCGGCCAGCTCGTACGCGGGGTCGATGGCGGCGGCCCGCTGCTCCGGGTCGTAGCCGGATGCCCGCTCCCCCGGCACGGGGTGGACGGCCTGCTCCTCGATCACGAAGCCGATGGTGTACGCGTACCCGGTGGTGAACGCCTGTGCAGCGTCGGCGAGTTCGAAGCCGGCCCGGGTGAAGACGCCGAGCAGGGCGTGTTGGCCCTCGGCGTGGCCGTAGTCGGTGAGCCGGGTACCGCTGAAGACCTTGGCACCGTCGCGGTAGCCGAGCAGGGCGGCGCGCAGTGTGCGGCAGGTGTCGGCGAGCGCCTCCTGCCAGGAGTCGGGCGGAGCGGCCGGCCCGGCGGACATCCGGCGGAGCATCTCGGTGGCCATCTCGTCCAGCAGCGCCTGCTTGTTGGCGAAGTGCCAGTACAGCGCGGGTGCCTTGACGTCCAGTTCGGCGGCGATGCGGCGCAGGGTGAGGCCGTCGAGGCCGGTCTCGTCGAGCAGTCGCAGCGCGGTGTCGACGACCTGGGCGCGGTCCAGCTTCGGTGGCACGGCCGGCCGCCTTCCTGTGGATGCGAGCCCATGGGTGCGGGCTCCCGGCATTGACAATTTAACACCGTTAAGCCCATGCTCTCCCCATCGGCCAACTTAACGTCGTTAAGGAGAGCTCTCATGCGGCACGCCCGGCCCCAGCCCGCCCAGCCCCAGCCCGCCCAGCCCCAGCCCGCCCAGCACGCCCAGCACGCCCAGCCCCAACCCACCGCACTCCCGGAGCAGACCGACGTCCTGATCGTCGGCGCCGGACCGACCGGCCTCACCCTGGCCTGCGACCTCGCCCGGCGCGGGGTGCGCGCCCTGCTGGTGGAACGCGCCCCGGCGCTCTTCCCCGGCTCCCGCGGCAAGGGGATCCAGCCCCGCACCCTGGAGGTCTTCGAGGACCTCGGGATCCTGCCCGCCGTCCGCGCGGCCGGCGCGCCCTACCCGCGGATCCTGTCCTGGCGGGACGGCGAGCGGCAGGGCGAATGGGAGCTGGTCGAGCGGACGGCCCCCGACGACCCGACCGTCCCGTACCCGGACGTCTGGATGATCCCGCAGTGGCGCACCCAGGAGATCCTGCACGACCGGCTGCGGGAGCTCGGCGGAGAAGTCCGCTTCGACACCGCGCTGACCGGCCTCGACCGGCACCCCGACCGGGTGGCGGCCACCCTGACCGGCCCGGACGGCGCCGAGCGGGCCGTCACGGCCCGGTACCTGGTGGCCGCCGACGGCGGGCGCGGCGCCGTCCGCCGGCTGGCGGGCATCCCGATGGCCGGCGAGCAGGTCGACCCGCAGCACTCGCTGGTCGCGGACGTCGAGATCGCCGGGCTCGACCGCGGCAACTGGCACTTCTGGCCGGACGGTCCCGGCGGGGCGCTGCTGCTCTGCCCGCTGCCCGGCACCACCGAGTTCCAGCTGCTCGCCCAGTTCGGCGCGGACGAGGAACCGGACACCTCACCGGACGCGGTGCGCGAGGTGATCGCAGCCCGCACCCACCTCGCCGCCGCGGCGGTCGGGACGGCCCGCTGGACCTCGGCGTTCCGCCCGAGCGCGGCGCTGGCCGAGCGGTTCCGGGCCGGCCGGGTGTTCCTCGCCGGCGACGCCGCGCACATCCACTCCCCGGCGGGCGGGCAGGGCCTCAACACCAGCATCCAGGACGCCTACAACCTGGGCTGGAAGCTCGGGCAGGTGCTGCTGCACGACGCCCCCGAGGAGCTGCTGGACAGCTACGAGGAGGAGCGGCTGCCGATCGCCGCCGACGTGCTGGAGATCTCCACCCGGCTGCACCGCGCGGGTGCCGTCCGGGATGGCAGGCTGCGCGGGCCGAGGACGGAACAGCTGGGCGTCGGCTACCCGGACGGGCCGCTCACCGTGGAGGCGCGGCCGGGCGTGGCCGAGGAGGCGTTGCGGGCGGGCGACCGGGCGCCGGACGCTCCGCTGGAGGGCGCGGCACCGGAGGGGACGTCGGCCGGGGCGGAGGCCCGGCTGTTCGACCTGTTCCGCGGCCCGCACGTGACGGTGCTCGCCGTCGGCCGCGACCTGCCGGCCGTGCCGGCCGGGGTGCGGGCGCACCGGGTGGACGGCGGAGTGGCCGCCGGGGCGTACGGCAGCGGACTCTTCGTCGTCCGGCCGGACGGCTATGTCGGGCTGGCCACCGACGACCCGGCCGACCTGCCGGGATACCTGGCCCGGCTGGGGATCC
Organism: Kitasatospora sp. NPDC041988; assembly: GCF_055588525.1. NCBI lineage: Bacteria > Bacillati > Actinomycetota > Actinomycetes > Kitasatosporales > Streptomycetaceae > Kitasatospora > Kitasatospora sp. NPDC041988. The sequence goes on along the minus strand of NZ_JBVJCO010000002.1, from coordinate 85,025 downwards.
GCTGACCCGGTGACATATTCGCAAGGCATATGCCACGCGCGTAGATCACCGGCCCGGAAAAACGGCCGCCGGTCACTCGGCGGCGCCGTCCCGGACGTCGGGCGGGCCCCAGAGCGGGGCGGTGCAGCGCTGGTAGGTCGACTGCCAGTGCGGCCAGCTGCGGGCCACGTCGTCGTCGCAGTCCGCGATCAGCCGCTCGACCAGTGCCGGCTCGACGCCGTCCAGCAGCCAGGCGAGCGCGTCCGCGGTGCCGGGGCCGTCGGCGGAGCGCAGCAGGTCCAGCAGCTCGGGCAGGCCGCCGACCCGGGAGGTCTCCTTGAACACCCGCTCCATCCGGGGCAGCAGCTGGCGCTCCTCGATCCGCAGGTGGGTTTCCAGCCGGGCCGCCAGATCCTCCATCGCGTAGGCGACCGGCCAGGCGCTGCCTGCGTCCCGGCTGGCGATCCGGACCAGGGTGCCGACCCGGGTGAAGGAGTGGTCGAGGTTGTGGTGGTCCTCCTCCAGCCAGTTGAGCAGCAGCCGCAGCTCGGGCGCGAAGCGGCGGACGATCGGCCAGACCCGGCTGTCCTGCTGCTCGTGGTGGCAGGTCAGCATCGCGTTGACGAAGTGCCAGTGCCGCAGCAGCGCCGCGCCCTTCTCGTCCTCGCCGGGCTGAAGCAGCCGCAGCGCGTTGGGCAGCCGCGCCAGGTCTCGGCGGAGCGCCGCGTGCACCAGCCGCAGCCCGGCGAACCGGACGGCTTGCGACTCCTCGCCGGTGGGCTGCGCACGGTCGGAGCCCCACTGGGCGGGGGCTGCGGGCGGGGACGCTACGGGCAGCAGATGGCTCGGCATGACACTCTCTTCACGACTTGGCACGGCTGGTGTACGGCGGTTCCACCAAAGTGCTCACAGTCGATCAGAGCCGAATCAATGTCCGATTGACGTGCAGGTCAGCGCCCCGGCCGGGGCGGCCCGGCCGCCGGAAAAGCGTCGGCGCCGGGGGCCACGGGGGCACTCCCGGCGCCGGCGGCGCGGCACGATCGGATCAGTCGCTCGCCGGGCCCGCCAGGTTCTTGCTGAGCCACTGCAGGGCGTCCGGGATCATCTTCTTGAAGTCGCTGGTGAGGTGCTTGCCACCGGGCTGCTCGTAGTACTCGACGGAGAGTGGCGGCGCGGCCTTGGCGGCCCACGCCTTGACCAGCTTGGTCTCGTACCCGTTGGCACCGCCGGCGGTGGCCAGCATCTTCACGTCGGCCTTGCCCTGAGCGACCATCACGTCGGGGCTGTTGGCCTGGCGCTCGGCCTCGTGGCCCTTCCAGAACCCGGAGTCCGGGTTGAAGTAGCCGTCGATCGGGACGGCGGCCTTGAACTTGTCCGGATGCTGGAGCGCGAGCTTCGCACTGCAGAAGGCGCCGGTGGAGGCACCCATCAGGCCCCAGCCGTCACGGCCCTTCACGGTGCGGAAGTTGGCGCGGACGAAGTCCGGGATGTCCTCGGCCATCCAGGTGCCCATCTTGGGCTGGCCCGGGATGTCGGAGCAGTCCAGGGCGTTCTTCTCGTCGGAGGTGAAGTTCTGCACCGGCATGACCATGATGAACGGGTGCGCCTTGCCGGCCTTCGCCAGCTCGGCGTCCTCCTGCTGGATCGGCAACTGGTCGTCGGTCCAGGTGTTGTAGCCGTTGCTCTGGCCGCCCGCGTAGAGGGTGAGCACGGGGAAGCCGGTCTTGGCGAACTTCGGGTCGTTGTACTCGGGCGGCAGCCAGACCCAGACCTTGCCGGAGACGCCCGACTTGGGACCGGCCAGCGTGGTCACGAAGATCTGGCCGACGGGGGTGTCCCGGGCCTTGGCGAGGGCGGTGGTCGGACCGGTGGGCATCAGGACCCTGCCCGAGGCGGTCGGGGTTGCGCTGGTGGGCGCGGCGGAGGTGCTGCCGCCGGCCGTCGGGGTTCCCGGGGCGGTACTGCCGCTCGCGCTCGCCGTGCCGGTGGCCTTGGCGGAGTCCCCCTTCTTGCCGCCGCTCTCCGTACTGCCGCAGGCTGCCAGCGAGGCGGCCAGGGTGAGGGCGGCGGCGCCGGTCAGGACGGCGCGAATACGGGTGAGCTGCGGCTGCACGGTGAGGACTCTCCGACCGGTGTCGCGCCCGCTCCGTCGGGAGTCGGGCGGTGGCCCCCGGGTGGGGCCGGACATGCCCGGGGCACGACATCGTCCGTGACCCCCGGGAGGCGGCGCGCCGTCCCTCGCGGTGGCGTGCCGTCCTGCGATCTTATGACGTGGGCCGGGGCGGGCCGGTTGCGGTACGACCGACGTCAATCCAATGTTTGATCCCGATCCGGTAAAGGTTTTCGAGGCCCCCGCCGATCGACGGGGAGACGCCCCCGCCGGACGGCGGGGAACACAGCCGCACGGGCGCCGGGCCCGCCGCGCTTTGGGCCCTCGCACCAGTGACTCCGTGAGCCGGATCGGGGACGATCAGCTCGCCCGTACCACCGTCCGAGGAGTCCGCCATGCCCCAGCAGATCGCCGTCGTCACCGGAGCCGGGAGCGGGGTGGGCCGCGCCGTGGCCGTGGAGCTGGCCGCCGCCGGCTGGCGGCTGGTGCTCGCCGGACGGCGGGAGGCGCCGCTGCGGGAGACGGCCGGACTCTGCGATGCGGCCGCACCGGGGGCGGCGGACGGGGCGGACGACGGCGGGGCGGACGGCGGCGGGGCGGCCGTGGTGCCGACCGACGTCACCGATCCGGCGGCGGTGGACGCGCTCTTCGCGACGGCCGCCGAGCGGTTCGGCCGGGTCGACCTGCTGTTCAACAACGCCGGGACATTCGGCGCGCCGACCCCGGTCGACGAGCTGGATGTCTCCGAGTGGCGGGCCGTGGTCGACCTCAACCTGACCGGGGCCTTCCTCTGCGCGCGGGCCGCGTTCCGGCAGATGAAGGCCCAGGACCCGCAGGGCGGCCGGATCATCAACAACGGCTCGATCTCGGCCCACGTGCCGCGCCCGCAGTCGATCGCGTACACGGCGACCAAGCACGCCGTGACCGGGCTCACCAAGTCGCTCTCGCTGGACGGCCGCCCGTACCGGATCGCCTGTGGGCAGATCGACATCGGCAACGCCGCGACCGACATGACGGCGGTGATGAGTGTCGGCGTCCGGCAGGCGGACGGGCGGGTCGCGGTCGAGCCGACCATGGACGTCGCCGACGTGGCCCGCACCGTGCGGCACATGGCGGGGCTGCCGCTGGAGGCCAATGTGCAGTTCGCCACCGTGATGGCGACGGCCATGCCCTATATCGGGCGCGGCTGAGGCAGTTGCGGGGGGGGTACGGCGGTCCGGGCTGCGGGCGGTTCGGGCTGCGGCGGTTCGGGGCTTCGGTACTCCCGTGCTTCGGCGCTCCGGGGTGAGGCGGTCCGGGGCCGGGCCCCCTCGCGGCCGGCGCTACTCGTCGTGGGAGTACCGGTAGCGCGGCCGGGCGCCGTCCTCGTCGAGCCGGTAGACGCTGGTGGTCGGCCAGTACTCGCCGGCCTCGGTGGCGGGCAGTTCGGCGCGGAGCACCATCCGCAGTGAGGGCGGCGGGGCGGCGGCGTTGACGCGTTTGCGGTGGCCGTCCCAGCGGCCGCCGCAGAGTTCGATGTCGAGGACGACGGGGATGGTTCTCATCCCGTGATGCTGGCAGCGTTCACCCGTCACGGGAGGTTTAAGTCCGCGACGCCACCCGCAAGGGGGAACCGTCGAACGACGGGCTGACGGCCGCCTCTCTTCCGTCGGAAGGGAGGCGGCCGTCAGCACCGGTCACGAACGCCAGGTGTCGTTCAGCGTCACCGCGCCCGAGGCGGGCACCGTCGCGGCGCGGTTGGCGCCGGACTCCCAAGTGACGTTGCCGGCGGCGTCCTTGCGGATGTACTTGTACTCGAACGCCGTCCCGGCGGACATCGCCACGTCCAGCTTCCAGACCGGGTAGGCCGCCGAGGAGAGCAGCAGCGCCTTTCCGGTGTCCCAGCTGCCGAGCGCCGCGGTGCTGCCGGTCACGTAGATGTTCTGGCCGAGGACGGTGGTCGCGTTGACCGCGAAGGAGGCGCCGCCGCTCACCGGGGTGCCGCCGCCGGAGCCGCCCGGCGCGCCCACGTACAGCGCCACGGCGTCGCCCGCGCCGACGGTCGCGGTGAACCGACCGTCCGAGCCCACGGTGTACGACGGCCCCGTGCAGCCGCCCGCGGCCGGGTCGCCGTGCTGGACGTCGCAGTACGAGCCCGCCGGCAGCGAGGTCTGGAAGGTCTGGGTGACCGGGCCGGACTCGCGGTTGACCGCGACGAAGCCCTTGCTGCCGCGCCCGAAGGCGATCGCGTTGTTGCCGTTGGACCACCAGTTGGTGATCCCGGTGCCCGCCACCGCGTTGCGGAAGCCGACCATGTTGGCCACCTGCCGCCATGCGTGCGTGCAGTTCCAGCCGTCGCTGTAGCAGGCGTTGACGGTGCCGCCGTTCGGCGGGCCGTCGTCGTGGCCGGTGAAGGCGTAGCCGGAGTAGACGTTGGGCGCGCCGTACGGGTGGGCCAGCATGAAGACGTTGGCCAGGGTGTAGGCGGAGCCGTCCTTGTAGGTCAGGGTGGAGCCGTTGCGCTCGGTGTCCCAGTTGTCGACGAAGGTGCGGGCCTTGTCGCCCGGCAGCAGGCCGGAGCCCCAGTTCGCGAGGTCGGCGATCCGGCCGCCCTGGAAGGCGCTCTTCAGCCAGGTGCCGGAGCGGAACTCGTCCACGTCGCCGGTGCCGGTGTACTCGGAGGGCTGGATCGGCTCGCCCGCGCCGTAGATGACCTCCTGGACCCAGTACGCGTTGGGGTTGGCCGTCTTCGCCTTGATCGCGGCGAGGTCGGCGGCGGCGATGTGCTTGGCCGCGTCGATCCGGTAGCCGTCGACGCCGAGCGAGGCCAGGTCGTTGAGGTAGCCGGCGATGGTCTGCTGGACGTAGGCGCTGCCGGTGTTGAGGTCGGAGAGGTTGACCAGCTCGCAGTTCTGCACGTTGGAGCGGTCGCCGTAGTTGCTGATCGCGGTGCGGCAGGAGTGGAAGTCCTGGTCCTGGTAGTACCCGGGGTAGTTGTACTTGGTGTAGTTCGTCCCGCCGGTGCCGGTGCCGGAGCCGGCCGACATGTGGTTGATCACCGAGTCGGCGACCACCTTGACGCCGGCCGCGTGGCAGGTGTCGACCATGCTCTTGAAGGACGCGCGGTCGCCGAGGCGCCCGGCTATCTTGTAGCTGACCGGCTGGTAGGAGGTCCACCACTGGCTGCCCTGGATGTGCTCCTGGGGCGGCGAGACCTCGACGAAGCCGTAGCCCTTCGGGCCGAGTGTGTCGGTGCAGGCCTTGGCGACGGAGTCGAAGCGCCACTCGAAGAGGGTCGCCGTGACGTCCTTGCCGTTGCCGGGCGGGGAGGCCTGGGCGGGGGCGGCGCCGAACGCCGCGGTGAGCGAGAGGGCGAGCGCCGCCGAGGCGGTGAGCGCGCCGGCCGTCCGGGCAGGCCGGCGGGTGGGGGCGGTGGTGACCACGATGTCTCCTGGGGGCTGGGGTGGGGCAGCCTGGGGTACCGCTCGTGAAAGCTTGCTGAAACTTTCTGGAAACTTGCAGCGCTGAACCTAGAGTCGTGATCAGAGCCCGTCAAGGCCTTGGAAGCAACGTTTCTGCAGCTCCGGAAAAGTCGTATGCGACCTTCCTGCCCGTCACCGCGATCACCAAGGACGGGCGTGGACGAACAGCCGCATCGGACGAGCGGCGCAGGGGGGACGAACGGGCGGGGCGGGGGACGCGGGGGCGCGGCGCTCTGGATGCGCTACGACGACGGGCGGGGCGCCGGCACGGTCCCGGTCGAGGTGCACGGCCCGGCCTCACAGGCCGTCACGCCGCCCCGAGGGGCCCGCGGCGCGCCGGCGGCAGACCGCCGCCGGCCCGGTGGCCGGAGGTGCCCGGGACGGACCCAAGGTGCCCGGGACGGAGAAGCAGGGGGTCCTACACCGCGTCCGGCCCGCGTTCGCCGGTGCGGACCCGGACGATCGACTCCACCGGTACGGCCCAGACCTTGCCGTCGCCGATCTTGCCGGTACGGGCAGCGCGGACGATCTCCTCCATCACCCGCTCGGCGTCCTCGTCCTCCACCACCACCTCGATCCGGGCCTTGGGCACCAGGTCGATCCGGTACTCGGCGCCCCGGTAGATCTCGGTGTGGCCGTGCTGCCGGCCGTACCCGCTGGCCTCGGTGACGGTCAGTCCGTGCACGCCGATGGCCTGCAGCGCGTTCTTGACCTCGTCCAGCTTGAACGGCTTGACGATCGCGGTGATCAGCTTCATGCGGAGGGGGCCCTGTCGGACGAGTGCGTGAGCACGGTGGTGGTGGCGTGGGCGGTCGTGCCGTGCCCGAGGACGCCGTGATCGTACGCGGTCTCGGCGTGCACGGCGAGGTCCAGGCCGGTGAGTTCGTGCTCCTCGCTGGCGCGGAAGCCCATCACGCGGTCGACGGCCCGCCCGATCCCGTAGGTCGCGGCGAAGGCGTACACCGCGACGGCGAGGATCGCCACCAGCTGCTTGCCGAGCTGCCCGAGGCCGCCGCCGTGCAGCAGGCCGGCCGGGCCGCCGGTCATCGCGGCGGTGGCGAACAGGCCGATCAGCCCGGTGCCGATGACGCCGGCCACGAAGTGCACGCCCACCACGTCCAGCGAGTCGTCGAAGCCGAACCGGAACTTCCAGCTGACCGCGTACGAGCAGACCACACCCGCCGCCAGCCCGATCACCAGCGCGCCGGGCAGGTCGACGCTGCCGCACGACGGGGTGATCGCGACCAGGCCGGCCACCGCGCCCGAGGCGGCGCCCAGCGTGGTGGCGTGGCCGTCCCGGCGCTTCTCCACCAGGAGCCAGCCGAGCAGCCCGGTACAGCCCGCCGCCTGGGTGTTGAGCAGTGCGGACGCGGCCAGGCCGTTGGCGCCCAGCGCCGAGCCCGCGTTGAAGCCGAACCAGCCGAACCAGAGCAGGCCCGCGCCGAGCAGCACCAGCGGCAGGCTGTGCGGGCGCATCGCCTCCTTCCGGAACCCGATCCGCGGGCCGAGCAGCAGCGCCAGGGCCAGGCCGCTGGCCCCGCAGTTGACCTCGACGACGGTGCCGCCGGCGAAGTCCAGCGCGCCGAGCTTCGACAGGATCCAGCCGTCGGGCGCGAACACCCAGTGCGCCACCGGGACGTAGACCAGCAGCGTCCAGACGGCGGTGAAGGCCACCCAGGAGCCGAACTTCGCCCGGTCCGCGATGGCTCCGCTGATCAGCGCGGCGGTGATGATCGCGAAGGTCAGCTGGAAGGTGGCGAACAGCACGGTGGGCACGTGGCCGGTGAGCGAGGAGGGGGTGATCCCGGCCATCCCGAGGTGCTCCGGGCCGCCGATCAGGCCCCAGCCGCCGGCGTCCCGGCCGAACGCGAGCGAGTAGCCGGCCAGCAGCCAGACCACGGTGACCACGGCGATCGAGACGAAGCTCATCATGATCATGTTGAGCACGCTCTTGGTGCGGACCATGCCGCCGTAGAAGAGCGCCAGCCCGGGGGTCATCAGCAGGACGAGCGCGGTGCTGGCCAGCAGCCAGGCGGTGTCACCGGTGTCGAGGCCGGGCGACGAGTCAGCCAGGAACATAGGGGGTGCCTTCCCAAAGGCCTGCGTGGACTGGGGGTGCCGCACGCAGTGCGCCCTCGGAAGGGTGGCGACGGGTGGGCGGGGTTCGCAGGTCGCGGTTGGGAGAGTGTCGCGAGGACGGATTTCCGGTCGCGGACGGACACGTTTCACCGGTGTTTCGTGTTGCCCGGCGGTTGCTCCGCAGTTGCCGGACGGTTTCCGAAAGCTCACCGGACCCGGCCGACGACACAGGGCCCGGCAGCAGTCGCTGCCGGGCCCCGCACCTGTCTTACCTGGTTCCGCCGGCGCTACCGGCCCGGGTTCAGCTGGTGGCGATCGAGGTGTCGTCGATCACGAAGCTCGTCTGCAGCGAGGAGTCCTCGGTGCCCGCGAACTTCAGGGTGACCGTCTGGCCCGCGTAGGACGAGAGGTCGAAGGTGCGCAGCTGGTAGCCGCCGGCCGCGTCCACGTTGGAGTAGGTCTTCAGCGCGGTGCCGTTGACCGTGACCGTCAGCTTGTCGTACACCGTCGAACCGGTCTCGGCCGTGTCGATGTGCAGGTAGAAGCTGAGCGACGCCTTGCAGCCGGCCGGGATGGTCACCGTCTGCGAGAGGTTGTCCGCGTGGGTCGAGCCGTAGCCGTTCAGCCAGGACTTCCAGGAGCCGCCGTGCGCGGCCTGCGAGGAGCTGTTGTCCACGACGCCGCTGGTGGCCGTCCAGGGGGCGGCGCTGCCGGTCTCGAAGCCGGCGTTGCCGAGCAGCTGGGCCGGGGTGCAGGTGCCGCCACCGCCGCCGGAGACGGTCCAGGTGAAGCTGGTGGTGCCGGTCTTGTTGGCGGAGTCCTTCGCGGTGACGGTCACGTTGTACGTGCCCGCGGCCGTCGCGGTGCCGGTGATCTTGCCGCCGGAGCTGATCGACAGGCCGGTCGGCAGACCGGTGGCCGAGAAGGTCAGCGGGGCGGTGCCGCCGGTGGCGGCGATCTGCAGGTTGACCGCGCCGTTCAGCGCGGTGCTCTGGTTGCCCGGGTTGGTGACGGTGACGCCACCCGGGTTCGGAGCGGTGCCCACGTTGACGCCGGCCCAGGCGGTGCTGACCGCGTTGAGCTCGGCGCTGCCCGCGCCGTACAGGTCGGTGGCCGCCTTCTCCGTCGCGGTGCGCGCCGCGGCGTAGTTGGTGGTGGTGGTCATGTAGGTGGTCAGCGCGCGGTACCAGACCGCGGCCGCCTTGTCCCGGCCGATGCCGGTGACGGCGATGTTGTTCTGGGTCGGCGAGTTGTAGCTGACGCCGTTGATCACCTTCGCGCCGCTGCCCTCGGACAGCAGGTAGAAGAAGTGGTTGGCGACGCCGGACGAGTAGTGGACGTCCTTGTTGCCGACGGTGGAGGACCAGTAGTCGGCCGAGCCGCCGTCCTTGGACGGCTTGTCCATGTAGCGCAGCGGGGTGCCGTTCCCGTTGATGTCGATCAACTCGCCGATGAGGTAGTCGGGGTTGTCGGTCGGGATGTTGGCGTAGAACTCGACCATGGTGCCGAAGATGTCCGAGGTGGCCTCGTTGAGGCCGCCGGACTCGCCCGAGTAGTTCATGTTGCCGGTGGCCGCGGTGACGCCGTGGCTCATCTCGTGGCCCGCGACGTCGAGCTCGGTCAGCGGGTGGGTGTTGCCCTCACCGTCGCCGTAGGTCATGCAGAAGCACTCGTCGTCCCAGAACGCGTTCACGTAGTTGTTGCCGTAGTGGACGCGGCTGAAGGCGCCGGCACCGTCGTTGCGGATGCCGTTGCGGCCGAAGGTGTTCTTGTAGTAGTCCCAGGTGGCCGCGACGCCGAAGTGGGCGTCGACCGCGGCGGACTCGCTGTTGGCGACGGTGCCGTCGCCCCAGGTGTCAGTGGACTTGCTGTACAGGGTGCCGTTGCCCGTGGTCCCGTGGTTCATGTTGGTGGTGTACATCCCACCGCGGGCCCCGTCCTTCAGCTGGAAGGCCGAACCCGACTGCGTCGTACCAACGGTGACGTTGCCGACGAAGACGCCCTTGCCGGTACCGGTCTGGATGCCCTCGAACTTGTGGATGACCTGGCCGGAGGTCGCGTCCGTGATGACGTGCAGCTTGCTCGGCGTGCCGTCGGCCTCGGTGGAGCCGACGACCGTCTCCCAGGCGAGGCGCGGGCTGTTGTCGGCGGCCCAGACCACCAGGCGGGGCGCGGCGGCCAGCGAGGAGCCCGACTCGGCGGCCAGCGCGGCGGACTGCGCGGCCGGCGCGGCCAGCTTCGGCGTGGTGCTCACACCGGTCAGCGCGGCGGTGCTGGCGCGGTCCACACCCTTGGTCGCGCCCGTGGCGGACTGGTGGACCACCAAGTCGCCGCCGAGGACCGGCAGGCCGTTGAGGGTGCGCTCGTACCGCAGGTGGCGGGTGCCGTCCGCGTCCTGGACGACGTCCTTGGTGACCAGCTTCTCCTCGCTGCCCAGGCCCAGGGTCTGGGCGAGGGAGGTGGTCTGCTGGGTCGCGGAGGCGATCAGCTGAGCGCGGCTCGCCTGCTGGGCGGCAACGGCTGCCGGGGCGTCCGGGGTGGCCGCCTGCGCGATGACCGGAATGCCGGTCACCAGCAGCGCGGTGGAGGCGGCCATGACAACCGCCGCCTTCCGGGCCTGGGTGTAACGGGACATGCGGACTCCTTTTCCGACCGGCGCGGGTTCGCGAACGGTGGAGAGAACCTGGCCGCAGGGTTGCGGCGCAGTGGGGGCCCCCGCCGCCGGGTTCGCGGCGCGGGTGCGGTTGCGGAGCAGTTGCCGAGCAAGTTCTTGACAGGGGACGCGCTGTTCGTGACCTGTGACAGCCGCACCGGGGGGTGGGGCCCCCTCGTCTGCAGCCGGAGGAATCGTGGCAGCAAACGAGTCGTTAATGACAGATGCATGCCACGGATTGGCCGATTAGCTACCGGACCCGTTCATCCGTCAGACCGGCATTCGTGTTACAGGCACACAAACTCTCGAAGACGGTTTTCATTACCACAGGAAAGGTTCGATCACCCTCGGCGGCCACTGACCAGCACTCAGGGCACGTCGGACGTCCGCATGGTGGACGGCAGCGCCGCGCGGGTGCGGCACGTCACCATTCAGGCCGTGCCAGGGTCGGATTTCGGCCACACCCGTCGGCGTCCGGTCCGGAACGCACCGGGCCCCGCTCCGGCCGGCGGAGCGGGGCCCGGTCTGGCGGCCCGTCAATGCTGGACGAACACCGCCACGGTGCGGCCGGGCACGGTGAAGGTGCCGGTCGCGGCGTCGAAGCCGGACTGCCGGACCACCTGGTCCACGCCGCCCGCCTGGACCGGGTGCAGCGCCTGCGCCGTCCCCTGCAGTGCGGCCACGGTCTGGCTCTTCGCGGCGGGCGTGGCGTTGAACACCACGGTGACGCCCTTCTCCGCGCCCGCCAGCCCGGTGCCGTCCAGGTGCAGCGTGATCACCCCGGGCGTCTCGCCGGCCGTGCCGGAGAGCGGGTAGGAGAGCCGCTGCTGCACGGCAGCGAGGGTGGACAGCGAGAACAGCGGCGAGCCCTGCTTGATCTGCAGGAACTGCTGGTACTGCGCGCTGGCCGCCCGGATGTCGGCAGCGCCCACCGTCAGCTTCGGGTCGGCCAGCAGGGACTTGGCGGCCGGCCACATCTCCTTGTTGTCGGCGGCCGGCGGCAGGCCCCGGCCCCAGCCGTTGCCCTGCGTGGCGTCCCAGTGGATGGCGTTGAACCAGTCCCCGGAGTCGTAGGAGTTGGCGTCCAGCGACTTGGAGCGCAGCAGGTCGCTGCCGGCCTGGGCGAAGCCCGGGCCCTGGGTCAGCGCGGTCAGCGAGAGCGCCAGTGCCTGCATCCGGGCCCGGTCGGCGGGCGCGGTGCCGGCCGGCAGCTTGTACGCCAGCGCGTCGAACAGGTCGGCGTTGTCGTGCGCGTCCACGTACTCGACGGCCTCTCCGGGCTTGGCCGCGTAGCCGGTCGGGGCACCGTTGTAGTCGACGCCCGCGCCGGTGACGCTCTTCCCGGAGCTGTCGGTGAAGCGGTAGCCGGCCAGGTTGCCGGTGAGCGCCACCTTCAGCTGGTCCATCTGCTTGAGCAGCCGGGCCTTCTGCTCCTCCGGACTGCCGTTGGCGGGCGAGCCGTTCGGGTCGGTGAACAGGCCCGAGGCGAAGCCCTGCTGCGGGGCCGAGGAGAGCTGGAAGTTGCCGCCGCGCGCCGCGTCCCGGATCCGGTCGTCGAAGGTGGCGATGCCGGTGCCGGCCATGTTGAGCTGGGTGGCCTGCTCGAACCGGGCGTTGTCCGCGACGACGCCGAAGTTCCAGCCCTCGCCGTAGAGGAAGACGTTCTTCCCGTCGACGCCGTCCGAGTCCGGGGTCATCTTCCGCAGCGCGGCCTGCACGTCCAGCATGGTGGACTTCGGGTCCAGGCCCATCAGGTCGAAGCGGAAGCCGTCCACCTTGTACTCGCGGGCCCAGGTGGTGACCGAGTCGACCACCAGGCGGTTCATCATGGCGTGCTCGGGCGCGGTGTCCGAGCAGCAGCTGTCGGTCGTCACCTTGCCGTTGGCGTCGAGGCGCTGGTAGTAGCCGGGGACGACCTTGTCCAGCACCGAGTGCTCGGCCTGGCCGCTGGCCGCGGTGTGGTTGTAGACGACGTCCAGGACCACGCGCAGCCCGGCCGCGTGGATCGCCTGCACCATCTGCCGGAACTGCACCGTCCGGGCGGTGCCGCCGGGGTCGGTGGCGTACGAGCCCTCCGGCACGTTGTAGTGCAGCGGGTCGTAGCCCCAGTTGTAGGCGTCATCGGCGGCGACGGCCGCCACGCACTCCTGCTGCTTCTCGCTGTCCGCCGCAAGGGACTTGAGGTCGCAGGCGGGCAGCTTCTGCTCGGCCCGGTTCTCCCGGATGGTGGCGATGTCGAAGGTCGGCAGCAGGTGGACGGTGGTCACGCCCGCCTTGGCCAGCTCGCGCAGGTGCTGCATGCCGGCCGACTGCGACTCGGTGAAGGCCAGGTAGGTGCCGCGCTCGGCGGCCGGCACGGTGGTGTCCTCGACCGAGAAGTCCCGGACGTGCAGTTCCTGGATCTGCTGCTGCGCGGGCGGCACGGCCTTCGGGACGGTGTGGTTCTCCCAGCCCTGCGGCTTGAGCTCCTTGGCGGCGAGGTCGGCGACCAGGCTGCGCTTCGAGTCGGTGGAGAGGGCCACCGAGTACGGGTCGGTGACGGTGTTGACCACCAGCTTCCGGACGCTCGGCGCCCAGACCTTCACCTGGTACAGGTAGTACTTGCCGTCCAACTCGGCCTTGTCGCGGACGAGTTCCCAGACACCGGTCTCGTCGTCCCGCTTCAGCGGCACCGTCTTCGGCGTGCCGCCGGCCGGGCCGTCGAAGAGCTGGACGGAGACCTCCTGCGCGGTCGGCGCCCAGACCGAGAGCGCCACCTTGCCGTTGTAGTAGGCCGGGCCGAAGTCCACGCGGCCGGTGCGGCGCGCGTACAGGTCGTCCAGCACGCCGGGGGTCTGCACCCCGGTGGCGGCCAGGGCGGCGCCGCTGGGCAGGTGCTCGGTGAAGAGCAGCTGGCTGCGGAGGGCCTGGGCGACCCGGCCGGTGTCCCGCTGGTCCACCGTGAAGGCGCGGTAGCCGGCCAGGTGCGGGTACTTGGCCTTCTGCGCGTCGGTGAGGCCACCGGGGGCGGGCGTCAGCCGGATCCACTGGCCTGGCTTGCTCAGCACGCCCTTGTCGGCCGTGATGGCGCCCTCGGGGTCGTACACCAGCTGGGCGCTGGTCCCGCCGGCCAGGGCGGCGTCGGCGGCACCGTAGGTGGCCGGGACGACCACCGTCCGGGCGTCGATCCACTGGGCCTTGGCCGAGCCGAGGTCCACCTGCGAGGAGGCGGCGGCGTTCTGCGGCAGCAGGTAGCCCTCGCGGCCGCCGAGGATCCAGACCTCGTGGCCGTTGACGGCGAAGTCCAGCGACTGGTCGCCGGGCAGGTCCTTGTCGTTGCCCTTGTGCAGGATGTAGCTGAGGCTGGTCGCGCCGGGGGCGAGCGGCACCTCGAAGACGGCGCCGAAGGCGTCGCGGCGCACCGGCTGCAGCGGGTTGCCCCAGTCGGTGGGGTTGGCGGCGCCGGTCCAGTCGTGCAGGCCCCAGCCGTCGTAGTCGCCGTCGGCCCGGTTGTAGTGGATCACCGCGGTGTTGGCGGGCTGAGTGTTCACCGGCCCGGGGTTGGCCGTCCGGACGGCCGGGTCCCCCTCCTTGAGCCAGATCTCACCGCCGGTGCCGACATCGAGATGGCGGTCGGCGTCCACGTCCTTGACGCCGTCCTTCTCCACGATGAAGCCCACGTCGGAGGCGCCCGGCTTCAGCTTCACGTAGGCGAAGGCGCCGTACGCGTCCCGGCCGGTGAAGCCGTGCCCGGCCGGCCAGGGGGTCGCCTCGCCGTCCGCGAGGTCACCCCAGGCATAGAGGTTCCAGCCGTCGTAGTCGCCGTTCTTGCGCTGGTAGTGCACGACGGCGTACGGGCGGGCGGTGGCGCTGGGCACCGGCTTGGGTGCGGGGGCACCGGTGGTGAAGCTGCCGGTGGCGGAGCGCAGGTGGCCGGCGGAGTCCTGCACCACGGCCTTGTACCGGACCACCGTGCCGGGGGCGACGGCGCTCAGGTCCTGCGTGACCCGGTACGTACCGGTGTCGGAGGTGCCGAGCACCTGCCAGGGCGCGTCGCCGATCTGCGTGGCGAAGGAGACCCGGTTGAAGCCGCCGCCGTCGAGGTCGGCGCCGATGGTGACGGTGCCGGACGAACCGTCGGCCGGGGCCTTCACGGTGATCGCCGGCGCGGCCGCGACGGGGGCCAGCCTGCCGGCCGCCTTGAGGACGACGGACGACAGTGCCGGCACGGTGACGGTGACCTTGCGGTCCGCGCCGCTGGTCAGCCGCTCCCCCGCCGCCGGGTAGATCCGGTCGAAGCCCTGGCCCGCCGAGAAGGTGTCCAGGGTGACGGTCTTCGCCTCGGTGGCGTTGTTGACCGCGACCAGGTACTCGACCTGCTGCCCGGCGTCGATCCGGGAGAAGGCGTACACGCCCGCGCCGTCCGCGGCGTACCGCTCGATCTGGGCGCCGTCGGCGAGCGCCGGGTGGTCGCGGCGCAGCTTGGCCAGTCCGGCGATGCCCTGGTAGAGCTCGCCGCCCTGCCCGTAGCGCTCGGCGGAGCCGGCGGTGCCGCCGAGCACCCGGTCACTGTTGTAGGAGGGAGTCTGCGAGGCGAAGAGATCCTGCCGGGCGTCCTTGTCGCCGCCCGCGCCGGTGAAGCCCTGCTCGTCGCCGTAGTAGACGACGGGCTGGCCGCGGGTGAGGAACTGCAGCTCGTTGCCGAGCCGGTCCTTCTTCAGCAGGGTGGCCTCGTCGGCGCCCTGGTTGTCGCCGAGCAGGAAGGAGCCGAAGCGGCCCATGTCGTGGTTGCCGAGGAAGGTGGGCAGCTCGTAGGCGTCGGTGTCGGCGGTGGTGTAGCGGTAGTCCTGCCCGTACACCTCGGCCAGGTTCTTCGCCGAGCCGCCCTGCGAGACGTAGGAGCGGGCGGCGTTCTGGAACGGGAAGTCGAGCGTGGCCTGGAGCCTGCCCTTGGTGACGTACGGCGAGGTGACCGCCGGGTCGACGGAGTAGACCTCGCCGAACATGAAGAACTTCTTGTTGCCCTGCTTGGCCGCGAAGTCCTTGAGCGCGGGCGCCCACTGCTGCCAGAAGGCCATGTTGACGTGCTTGACGGTGTCGATCCGGAAGCCGTCCACACCGGCGTCCTTGACCCACTGCTGGTAGACCTTCTCGAAGCCCTGCACCACCTTGGGGTTCTGGGTGTCGAGGTCGTCCAGGCCGGAGAAGTCGCCCTCGGTGGCGGACTCGCCCACGAAGGTCGAGTCGCCCCGGTTGTGGTAGAGCGCGGGGTCGTTCAGCCAGGCCGGCGTCTTGGCGTTGGCGTCGGCCGGGTTGCGGAAGACCGGGCTGTACGGGAACGAGTCCTTGGTCAGCTTCGGCCAGGCGGCGCCCGCGTCGGCGACCGCGGTCTCGTCCACCGGCCGGCCGTCGGCGTCCAGCACCGGGTAGGCGCCGGCGGAGCGGTAGCCGTACTGCTGCTGCTGGTAGTCGATGACGTCGGCGGTGTGGTTGGTGATGACGTCGAAGAAGACCTTGATGCCCCGCTGGTGCGCCTTGGCTATCAGCTCCTTGAGCTGCTCGTTGGTGCCGAAGTGCGGGTCGACCTGGGTGAAGTCCGTGATCCAGTAGCCGTGGTAGCCGGCCGACGCGTTCTCGCCCGCGCCCTGGACGGGCTTGTTCTTGAAGATCGGGGCCATCCAGATGGCGGTGGTGCCGAGGTTCTGGATGTAGTCGAGCCGCTGGATCAGGCCGGCCAGGTCGCCACCGTGGTAGAAGCCCTTGTCGGCCGGGTCGAGGCCGTGTTCCAGCCTGCTGCCGACGATCCCACCGGTGTCGTTGGCGTGGTCCCCGTTGGCGAACCGGTCCGGCAGGACGAAGTAGAACTGCTCACGGGTGAGGTCGTGGCGTCCGGCGGTGGCGGCGAGCGCGGCGTCCGAGGGCGGGGCGGGCGGGGCGGCGGCGAACACGGCCGGGGCGGTGCCGAGGGTGGCGGCGGTCAGCGAGGCGGCGAGCAGCACGGCCGTGCGGCCGGGTCTGCGGGTGGTGCTCCGCCGGCGGCGGGGCGGGACATCGGCCACTGAGGGCTCCCTGCGGGGGAAAGGGGTGATCGAGTTGCCAGGACGCTAGCGGTCTGCAATATGTTTCAGCAAGATGCAGAAACCGTTTCGCGCGGGGAAAATCCGCTCGTCGTACCGCTGCCCCGACCCCCGATTGCGCCGGTCGATCCACCCGGCGTGACAATGGGACGTATGCCCGTCCCGCCGGTTAGCACCAGTCCCAGCCTCACCCCCTACCCCGGTGGGAGAAACCCCCTAACCCTCAAGGGGGACAGCCGGTGAAGAATCCACTTCCAGAGGATGAGCAGACGGCTACGGGACGTCTGGCAGACTTCTCGGTCATGGGGGAACCTACCGAGATCCAGCAGCCCGGCGCCGAGCGCGTCGACGCGGCCCACGGTGGCGGTTCCGAACCGGCACCGGCCGGGCTCGGCCGGCTGCCCGACGGAGCCACCCGCGCCGCCCAGTCACGCTCGGCGGCGCTGCGCAGCCGCATCCGTGAGCAACGCCGCTCGCCGGCGCGGCCACGGATCTGGTTCGAGCTGGCACTGATCGGGATCAGCTACTGGGTCTACTCCCTCGTGCGCAACGCGGTGCCCGAGCAGGAGGCCATAGCCCAGAAGCACGCGAGCCTGATCTGGGACTTCGAGCAGAGCTTCGGCGTCGCGATCGAGCGCTCGGTGAACCACGCGATCGACAAGGTCTCGTGGCTCATCGTCGGGATGAACTACTACTACGCGACGCTGCACTTCGTCGTGACCATCGGCGTCCTGGTCTGGCTCTACCGCCAACACCCGGGACGCTACGTCGCGGCCCGCACGGTGCTGTTCGTCACCACCGGCATCGCGCTGGTGGGCTTCTACTTCTTCCCGCTGGCACCGCCCCGGCTGATGACCGACGGCGGGTTCATCGACACCCTGAAGGTCCACAACACCTGGGGTTCGATGGCCTCCGGTCCGGCCACGCACGTCTCCAACCAGTACGCGGCGATGCCCTCGATGCACATCGGCTGGTCGATGTGGTGCGGGCTGGCGATCTTCTTCCTGGCCCGCCGGACGTGGGTCCGGGTGCTCGGCCTGCTCTACCCGGCGGCCACCCTGCTGGTGATCATCTCCACTGCCAACCACTTCTGGATGGACGCGGTCGGCGGTGAGCTCTGTCTGCTGGTGGGCTTCCTCGCGGCCCGCTGGCTCTACCACGTCTGGCCCTACAAGCTGCCGAGGGTCCCGGCCCGGGAGACGGAGGAGGAGCCGATCACCGTCCCCGAGCAGTGGAGCTCCCCCGAGGTGAGCGCCGGGCGGCGCTGACCTCGCGTACGCCTCTCGAACGGACTGACGGGCCCGGTGAGCGATCACCGGGCCCTTCCGCGTCCCACCGGGAGAGCGACACTCACCCGTCGCCCGCGAAGAGCCGGCTCACCCGTAGAACAGCCGCTCCACCACCGCCCGGGCCCGCCGGGTGGTCCGCCGGTAGTCGTCCACCAGCTCGCCGCTGTGCCCGGCGCCGTAGCCGAGGTAGCGGGCCACCCCGGCCAGCTCCCGGGCGTCCGCGGGGAAGCTGTCCCCCGACCGCCCGCGCACCAGCATCACCGCGGACCGCACCCGCGAGGCCAGCACCCAGGCCGCGTCCAGCACCGCCGCGTCCTCCGCGCCGACCAGCCGGGCCTCGGCGGCGGCCGCCAGCGCGGCCCTGGTCCGCGTCGTCCGCAGGGCCGGCAGCTCGTGCCCGTGCTGGAGCTGGAGCAGCTGGACGGTCCACTCGACGTCGGCCAGCCCGCCCCGCCCGATCTTGGTGTGGGTGGTCGGGTCGGCCCCGCGCGGCAGCCGCTCGGCCTCGATCCGGGCCTTGATCCGGCGGATCTCCACCACGTCCCGCTCCGCTACGCCGGCCCCCGGGTACCGCAGCGGGTCGATCAGCTGCCGGAACCGCGCGCCCAGCTCCTCGTCCCCGGCGACCGGCTCGGCCCGCAGCAGCGCCTGGCTCTCCCAGGCGTGCGACCAGCGCCGGTAGTACGCCGCGTACGAGGCCAGGGTGCGCACCAGCGGCCCGTTGCGGCCCTCCGGGCGCAGGTCGGCGTCGACCTCCAGTGGCGGCTCGGTGGACGGCGCGGCCAGCAGCGCGCGCAGCTCGTGGCAGACCGCCTGGGCGGCCTTCGCGGCGTCGTGCTCCAGCGAACCGAGCAGCGGCTCGTGGACGAAGAGCACGTCCGCGTCGGAGCCGTAGCCGAGCTCGTGCCCGCCGAACCGGCCCATGGCGATCACCGCGATCCGGGTCGGCAGGCCGCCGTGCCGGGCCTCCCAGCCGGCGATGCAGGCCCGCAGTGCGCCCTGCAGGGTGGCCGCGTTCAGCGCGGTGAGCGCCTCCCCGGCGGCGTCCAGGGCCTCGGCGGGGTCATCGCCGAGCCGGCCGAGCACGTCGGCGGCGGCGGTGCGGAACAGCTCGCGGCGGCGCACCGAGCGGGCGGCGGCGACCGCCGCGCCGGCGGTGTCGGCCCGGCCGACGGCGGCCAGTATCTCCTGCTCCAGCCCCGCCCGGCCGCGCGGTACCAGGCCCTGCGGGTCGCCCAGCATGGCCACCGCCTCGGGGGCGCGCAGCAGCAGGTCGGGGGCGAGCCGCCCGGCCGAGAGGACCCGGGCGAGCTGTTCGGCGGCGGCGCTCTCGTCGCGCAGCAGCCGCAGGTACCAGGGGGTGCGGCCGAGCGCGTCGGAGACCTGGCGGAAGTTGAGCAGCCCGGCGTCCGGGTCGGCCGAGTCGGCGAACCAGCCGAGCAGCACCGGCAGCAGCGTCCGCTGGATGGCGGCCTTGCGGCTGACGCCGGAGGCCAGCGCGGACAGGTGGCGCAGCGCGGCGGCCGGGTCGGCGTAACCGAGCGCCTCCAGCCGGGCGCGGGCGGCGTCCGGGGTGAGGCCGGCCGCGCCGGGCGGCAGTTCGGCGACGGCGTCCAGCAGCGGCCGGTAGAACAGCTTCTCGTGCAGCCGGCGGACCTCGACGGCGTGCCGCTTCCACTCCCGCTGGAGGGCCGCGACCGGGTCGGCCCGGGTGTCGTCGTTGATCAGTGGGGCGAGCGAGCGGGCCAGCCGGCGCCGGTCCTCCGCACCCTTGGGCATCAGGTGGGTGCGGCGCAGCCGGTGCAGCTGGATGCGGTGCTCCAGCGAGCGCAGGAAGCGGTAGGCGGCGTCCAGCGAGGCGGCGTCGGCCCGGCCGACGTAGCCGCCCCGGGAGAGCGCGGCGAGCGCCTCCAGGGTGTTGCCGCTGCGAAGGGCCGGGTCGGTGCGACCGTGCACCAGCTGGAGCAGCTGGACGGAGAACTCGACGTCGCGCAGCCCGCCGGGGCCCAGCTTGAGCTGGCGGTCCAGCTCGGTGGCCGGGATGGAGTCGATCACCCGGCGGCGCATCTGCTGGACGTCGGCGACGAAGTTCTCCCGGGCGGCGGCCTGCCAGACCATCGGCTCCAGCGCGGCCAGGTAGTCGGCGCCCAGCTCGGCGTCGCCGGCCACCGGGCGTGCCTTGAGCAGGGCCTGGAACTCCCAGGTCTTGGCCCACCGCTGGTAGTACGCCTGGTGGCTGGCCAGGGTGCGGACCAGCGGCCCGTTGCGGCCCTCCGGGCGCAGGTTGGCGTCCACCGGCCAGATGGTGCCCTCGCCGGTGGTGTCGCCGCAGAGCCGGGTGAGCGCGGCGGCGAGCCGGGTGGCGGCCTTGAGCGCCTCGTGCTCGTCGACGCCCTCCTGCGGCTCGGCGACGAAGATCACGTCCACGTCGGAGACGTAGTTGAGCTCGCGCCCGCCGCACTTGCCCATGCCGATGACGGCGAGGCGGCAGGCCCGGGCGGCGTCCGGATCCTGTTCGGCGGCGATGTCCAGGGCGGTCTGCAGGGTGGCGCCGGCCAGGTCGGCGAGTTCGGCGGCGGTCTGCGCGAGGTCGGTGGTGCCGGTGAGGTCGCGGGCGGCGATGGCCAGCAGGCAGCGGCGGTAGGCGACCCGTAGCGCGTCCGCCCGGTTGGTGTTCCCGTTGTCCCAGACACCCTGGTGGAGCGCGCGCAGGAAGTCGTCCGGGCCGGGGTGCATGTCGCGCAGCTCGAAGGTGACCAGGGCGTGCCAGTCGTGCGGGTGCCGGGCGAGGTGGTCGGCGAGCGCGGTGGACGCGCCGAGCACGCCGAGCAGCCGGTCGCGCAGCGGCTTCGAGGTGGTCAGGGTGTCGCGCAGGGTGTGCCGGTCCGGCTCGTCGGCGGCCTCCAGCAGGCGGGCCAGGCCGAGCAGGGCGAGGTCCGGGTCGGCGGTGGCACCGAGCGCGTCCAGCAGCACCGGATCGTCGGCCAGCCCCTCCAGGCCGGGCCCGGCGAGCAGCCTGACGGCCTGCGCCGGATCGGTGAACCCGCGCCGGACCAGCCTGATCTCCGGCCGGCTGACCCGACTCCCGGTTCGCTGCTCCTCCACCGCCATGGCCCCTCCATCCGCCCGCTCAGCAGGTTACGCGCCCTCACGGCGCCGCGCCGGGCGTGACCGCGGACCGGACCCCACCCGGCCGCCGGTGGACCGACCGGAGGGGCCCGACCGCCGGCGTGGCGTGTCGGCTTGCCCGCCCGTTCGGGGACGCGGTGAAGTACGCCCATGATCAGCCCGGACGCCCTCGGCGAGGGCGTCCCACCATGCCGCTCCGGTCCTCGCCCGCCGTAGGGACTCCCCGCTGACCGGCACGCCCGTCGCCGCCCTGACGGTCGTCCGGTTCTTCGTCCGGGGTCCGATCGGACCAGCCGACACCGGCGACGGCGGCGAGCGGACCAACCCCGGCTGCGGCGCCCCGCCGCTCTCCGCCCCCGACCCCGCCCCCGACCCCGACGCTGACCGAAGGACCGCCCATGGCGACCGAGCACCCGGCCGAGGCGCGAGCCCCGCACCGACGCCCCTTCCAGGTCGCGACCGGCGTACTCGGCGACCTGCTGTTCACCACGGGTGTGCTGCTCGCCCTGCTGGTCGCCTACTCACTGTGGTGGACGGACGTCACGGTCGCCCGCCACACGGGCCTCGCCGCCGAGCACCTGCGCCAGCGCTGGTCGGCGGCGGCCCCGGCAGCCCCACCGACCGGCACCGCGGACACCGCCGTCCCACCCCGTTTCGAGGCGGACGGCGGCATCGGCTTCCTGCACGTGCCCGCGGTGGGCGTCGGCTACCAGGTGCTGATCAAGATCGGCACCGACGAGGACACCCTCGCGGAGGGAGTCGCCGGGGCCTACACGAAGCCGTACAGCTCGGCCATGCCCTGGGAGCCACAGGGAAATTTCGCCCTCGCCGCCCACCGCGACGGCCACGGCGCGAAGTTCCACGACCTGGACCTGCTGAAGCCGGGCGACCCACTGGTCGTGGAGACCCGCGACCGCTGGTACGTGTACCGCGTCGATGCCACGCTGCCGAAAACCTCCAAGCACGACACCGGCGTCATCGCCCCGGTGCCCACCGGTTCCCCGTACACCACGCCGGGCCGCTACATCACCCTGACGACCTGCACGCCGGTCTACACGTCGCTCTACCGAATGGCCGTCTGGGGCAGCCTGGTCCGGGAGCAGCCGGTGGACCCGGACCGTACGCCGCCCCCCGAGCTGCGAAAGGAGGATCCCTCGAACGGGTGAAGGGGGGAAGCCGACCGACGGGCGGCCGCCCGCAGCGCACCACCCGTCGCCCGCTCGGTGCCCGCACCGCCCTTGAGCTCGACACCTGCTCCTCGTCCGGCCGTCCCGGTCGCGAGCGACCGGGACGGCGCCCCGCCGGACAGTCACGCAGTTCGGCCCGTGCACGCTACCCGGCACCCCGGGGGACGTGTCCGGTCATGCACGCCGTCGGCCGAGCCGCATCGCTGCCGCGCCCGCGGCGAGGAACGCGGCCGACAGGCCGAGCAGGATCGGCGTCCCCTGGGTACCCGTCTCGGCCAGCTCCCCGTGGTGGTGCCCGGCCGAGTGCTGCTCGCCCGCCGCACCGTGGTGACCGGCCGCGTACTCCCCGCCCCCACCGTGCTGCCCACCCGCACCGTGCTGCCCGCCGCCGTGGTGGGCCGTCTTGCTCGGCGTCCGCTCCTTCGCGACGAAGTTGACCTTGTTCAGGTTCAGGTTGTGCGAGGCCTGGTGGTTGGACTGGCTCTGCTGGTTGGACAGGTTGTTGGCCTGGGAGGCCGACTGGTTGTTCTGCGCCGAGTTCTGCGCGCTGTTCTGCGCGGAGTTGTTCGAGTTGCTGGCGGCGCTGTTGTTCGCGCTGTTGTTGAGGTTGTTCGTGACGACGTTCTGCACGTTGACGGTCACGTTGACGTGCTGGTCCTGACCCTGGTTCTGCGAGCCGCTCTGGTTCTGGCCCTGAGCCTGGTCCTGGCCTTGAGCCTGGTCCTGGCCCTGGCCCTGAGCCTGGTCCTGCTCGCCGCTCTGTCCCTGACCCTGGCCCTGCCCCTGGCCCTGACCGCCCTGACCCCCGTGGCCCTCGTGGCCGCCATGACCCTCATGGCCGCCGTGGTCGCCGTGGCCCTCGTGACCGCCATGGCCCTCGTGACCCTCGTGACCGCCGTGGTCGCCGTGATCGCCATGACCCTCATGGCCGCCGTGGTCGCCGTGGCCCTCGTGACCGCCATGGCCTTCGTGACCCTCGTGACCGCCGTGGTCGCCGTGATCGCCATGACCCTCATGGCCGCCGTGGTCGCCGTGGCCCTCGTGACCGCCATGGCCTTCGTGACCCTCGTGACCGCCGTGGTCGCCGTGATCGCCGGGGGGGCAGACGCAGTCGGGGGAACCGTGATCGCCGGGGTGGCCGTGCCCGCCTTCGTCGCAGTGCTCGCCGCCACCGGCCGACGAACCCTCGGGGAGCACGAGCTCCGGCGACTGAACCATCGGCCGACCGCGCTCGGTACCGCGCTCGGTACCGCCCTCGCCCGGCTGAACCGAGTCCTCCTGCTCGGCGGCGACGGCCTCGGCCGGCTCCGCGAGGCCCGGCTCCGAGCTGTCGACCGAGGCTTCGCCGGCCTCGGAGTCGCTGTCGGCCCGGTGGGCCGGGCGGACCACCGGCGCGGAGTAGATGGTGCTGCGACCGGTGAAGGTCCAGGCGTCGGCGGCGGAGCCGGTGTCCTCCTGGGCCAGGCGCAGGAGGCTGTCGACCCATTCGCCATGGGCCCCTGCCGCTTCGGCGGCTGCGCTGTGGTCGACGAGGGGCGAAGCGTAGGCCGTGCCGCCGGCGCCCCACGCGAGGGCGGCCGAGGCCAGTCCGGACAGAACCAGGGTGGTGATTCGAGTACGCATGACACTCCAGGATGATCCGCAAAACGGATCTTCTGAATACGCTCCCCCGTCACCCGGTCACGGTTCGCACCGCTGCAGAGTAACCACATTGGCCCAACGAATTAGCGTGCGCGGGGGACGCCTCCGGGCAAGCCGCCCCACCCCGCGGCCCACACCTGCCGGCAGCAGCCCCCTGCTTCCCCGGGAGGCGACTGGCGCGGGAACCCGGACCCCCCGCACCAGCAGAGTGGGCCTGCTCCGATCGGAGCAGGCCCACTCGACAGTTGATGAATCGTCAGAGCACCTGGAGGTTCTTCCGCAGCTCGAACGGCGTGACCTCGGAGCGGTACTCCTCCCACTCCTGGCGCTTGTTGCGGAGAAAGAAGTCGAACACGTGCTCGCCGAGGGTCTCGGCGACCAGCTCGCTGCGCTGCATCAGGTCGATGGCCTCGCCGAGGTTCTGCGGCATCGGCTGGATGCCGAGGGCGCGGCGCTCGGAGTCGGTGAGCGCCCAGACGTCGTCGTCGGCGCCGGGCGGGAGTTCGAGGCCCTCCTCGATGCCCTTGAGGCCGGCGGCGAGGGTGACGGCGTAGGCCAGGTAGGGGTTGCAGCCGGTGTCGAGGGAGCGGACCTCGATCCGGGTGGAGCCCTGCTTGCCGGGCTTGTACATCGGGACGCGGATCAGCGCGGAGCGGTTGTTGTGGCCCCAGCAGATGTAGGAGGGGGCCTCGCCGCCGGCGCCGGCGGTGCGCTGGGAGCCGCCCCAGATCCGCTTGTAGGAGTTCACCCACTGGTTGGTGACGGCGGCGGTCTCGGCGGCGTACTTCAGCAGGCCGGCGATGAAGGAGCGGCCCACCTTGGAGAGCTGGTACTCGGCGCCGGACTCGTGGAAGGCGTTGCGGTCGCCCTCGAAGAGCGAGAGGTGGGTGTGCATGCCGGAGCCGGGGTGGTCGGAGAACGGCTTCGGCATGAAGGTCGCGTGCACGCCCTGCTCCAGCGCGACCTCCTTCATGACCAGGCGGAAGGTCATGATGTTGTCGGCGGTGGAGAGCGCGTCGGCGTAGCGCAGGTCGATCTCCTGCTGGCCGGGGGCGCCCTCGTGGTGGGAGAACTCCACCGAGATGCCCATCGACTCCAGCATGGTGATCGCCTGGCGGCGGAAGTCGTGGCCGACCCCGCGCGGGGTGTGGTCGAAGTAGCCGGACTGGTCGGCGGGGATCGGCGGGGTGCCGTCGCCGGGCAGGTTCTTCAGCAGGAAGAACTCGATCTCGGGGTGGGTGTAGAAGGTGAAGCCCAGGTCGGACGCCTTCTCCAGGGTCCGCTTCAGCACGAACCGCGGGTCGGCGAAGGAGGGCGAGCCGTCGGGCATCAGGATGTCGCAGAACATCCGGGCCGTGCCGGGCGTCTCCGAGCGCCAGGGCAGGATCTGGAAGGTGGTCGGGTCCGGCTTGGCGATCATGTCGGACTCGTAGACCCGGGCGAAGCCCTCGATCGCCGAGCCGTCGAAGCCGATGCCCTCCTCGAAGGCCTGTTCCAGCTCCGCCGGCGCCACCGCCACCGACTTGAGGAACCCGAGTACGTCGGTGAACCACAGCCGGACGAAACGGATGTCACGCTCTTCGAGCGTCCGAAGCACGAACTCCTGCTGCTTGCCCATGGGGACAGTCTCACCTCTGCTCTTTACGTTCGTGTTACGCCCGGAAACCACCCGAAAGCGACTGACCCCATCATGGCGGATCACCGGCTCCGAGGGCAGTGGCGACCCCCGACCGAGACATTGCGTCAGATAGACGATTAGACTCCGAGACATGCCCAATCTCCGTCTCGCCCTGAGCCAGACCGACCCGTGGGTCGGTGACATCGCACGCAACAGCGATGAGGTGGTGCGCTGGACCAAGCGGGCCGCCGAGGCGGGCGCCCAGCTGGTCGCGTTCCCCGAGATGGCCCTGACCGGGTACCCGGTGGAGGACCTCGCCCTGCGCCGTTCGTTCGTCGAGGCCTCCCGGTCCGCGCTGGTCGAGCTCGCCGGCCGGCTGGCCGCCGAGGGGCTGGGCGAGCTGCCGGTGGTGGTCGGCTACCTCGGCCGCTCCGAGCACGCCTCGCCGCGGTTCGGCCGCCCGGCCGGGTCGCCGCAGAACTGCGCGGCCGTGCTGTACCGGGGCGAGGTGGTCACCCGGTTCGCCAAGCACCACCTGCCCAACTACGGCGTGTTCGACGAGTACCGCTGGTTCGTCCCCGGCGACCAGCTGCCGGTACTGCGACTGCACGGGGTGGACGTCGCGCTGGCGATCTGCGAGGACATCTGGCAGGACGGCGGCCGGGTGACCGCCGCCCGCGAGGCCGGGGCCGGCCTGCTGTTGGTGATCAACGGCTCGCCGTACGAGCGGAACAAGGACGACGTCCGGCTGGAGCTGGTGCAGCGCCGCGCCGTCGAGGCGGGCTGCCCGCTGGCGTACGTCAACATGGTCGGCGCCCAGGACGAGCTGGTCTTCGACGGCGACTCGATCGTGGTCGGCGCGGACGGCGAGGTGCTGGGCCGCTCCCCGCAGTTCGAGGAGCACCTGCTCGTCCTCGACCTGGAGCTGCCGGCCGCGAGCAGCGACCACACCGACGGGCTGCTGCTCGGCGACGGCCTGCACCTGGTCCGCACCGAGCTGGGCGGCGAGCCGCTGCCCGCGCCCGCCGTGGGGGCACCCCCGGCCGAAGGCCGGGGGACGGTGAGGGCCGAGGTGGCCCCCCGCGTCTCGGACGAGGCCGAGATCTGGGCCGCGCTGGTCTCCGGCACCCAGGCGTACGTGCGCAAGAACGGTTTCCGCTCGGTGCTGATCGGCCTCTCCGGCGGCATCGACTCGGCCCTGGTGGCGGCCATCGCGGTGGACGCGGTCGGCGCCGAGAACGTGTACTGCGTCTCGATGCCGAGCCGGTACTCCTCGCAGCACTCCCGGGACGACGCCGCCGAGCTGGCCCGCCGTACCGGGCTGCACTTCCGGACGGTGTCGATCGCGCCGATGTTCGACGCCTACCTGGCGGCCACCGAGCTGACCGGCCTGGCCGAGGAGAACTTGCAGTCCCGGCTGCGCGGCACCCTGCTGATGGCGATCTCCAACCAGGAGGGGCACATCGTGCTCGCGCCCGGCAACAAGAGCGAGCTGGCGGTCGGCTACTCCACCCTGTACGGCGATTCGGTCGGCGCGTTCGGGCCGATCAAGGACGTCTACAAGTCGCTGGTCTTCCGCCTCGCCCGCTGGCGCAACGAGGAGGCCGAGCGGCGCGGCGAGGTGGCGCCGATCCCCGAGAACACGATCAGCAAGCCGCCGTCCGCCGAGCTGCGGCCGGACCAGAAGGACACCGACTCGCTGCCCGACTACGACCTGCTGGACACCGTGCTCGACCTCTACGTCGAGGGCGACCAGGGCCGGGACGCGATCGTGGCGGCCGGCTTCGACCCGGCGGTGGTGGACCGGGTGGTCCGGCTGGTCGACACCGCCGAGTACAAGCGGCGGCAGTACCCGCCGGGCCCGAAGATCTCGGCCAAGGGCTTCGGCCGGGACCGCCGCCTCCCGATCACCAACCGGTGGCGCCGGGGCTGACCGCCGGCACCTTTCGCTAGTACCTGTAGGTGGCGGCCACCGCGAGGTGGTCGCTGCCGTCCCGGCCCAGGGTGCGGGAGTCGGTGGGCTGCAGACCGCCCTTGCTCATGATCTGGTCGATCCGGGCCATCGGGAAGGACGCCGGCCAGCTGAAGCCGAATCCGTCGCCGGCCGCGCCCTGGGCCGAGCGCATCTGCGAGGTGACCGGCGCCAGGCTGCGGTCGTTCATGGTGCCGTTGAGGTCGCCGAGCAGCAGCACCTTCTTCAGCTGCTCGGCCTGGATGGCGTCGCCGAGGGCCTGCGCGCTGGCGTCCCGCTGGTTGACGGTGAAGCCGCCCTCGGCCTTCAGCCGGACGGAGGGCAGGTGCGCGACGTACACCGCGACCGGGCCCTGCGGGGTGGTGACCTGGGCGCGGAAGGCCCGCGTCCAGCCCATCTTGATGTCCACCACCGAGACCCCGCTGATCGGGTACTTGGACCAGAGGCCGACGGTGCCCTCCACCGCGTGGTACGGGTAGGCGTCGGCCAGCCCGGACTCGTAGCTGCGCAGCGGCCTGCCGGCCAGCTCCTGCAGGGCGACGATCTGCGCGCCGGACTCCTTCAGCAGCTTCACCGTGGCCTGCGGGTCGGTGTTGGCTGCGGCCACGTTGTGGCTGACCACCGTCCAGTCGCCGGCGCCGCCGCTCTTGTCGCTGAGCAGGCCGCCGAACATGTTGAACCAGATCAGCACCGGCAGCAGCAGCGCGACCAGGGCGGTCGCGGAACGGCGCAGCAGGGCGGGCACCAGCAGGACCGGGACGGCCAGGCCGATCCACGGCAGGAAGGTCTCCAGCAGGCTGCCGAGGTTGCCGACGCCGTTGGGCACCTCGGCGTGGAAGGCCAGCAGGGCCGCGGCGAACAGGGCGAGGGCGGCGACGACCAGGCCGCGCCGCCAGGTGGTGCTGCCCCGGCCGTCCCGGCCCCAGTCGCGCAGGCCCAGGAAGCCCGCCCCGGAGGAGCCCGAGCTGCCAGAGCTGCCAGAGCTCCGGGAGCCCGGGTCGGCCGGGCCACCGGGGACCTCAGGACGGTCGCCGCGGCCGTCAGGACGGTCGCCGGCGCCGTCGGCGGTGGCCGGGCCGCTGCCCTCCGCCGCCGGTGCCCCCGCCCGGTCCGCCCTGTCCGCCTGCGCCATGCCGTGGCTCCCGTCGTTCGTCCCGCCTGCCGGTCCGGCGCACGACGCCGCCGGTGGGCGGGCATGGTGCCGGACTGGTGCCGGTTTGATCGGATTCCCGGCTCAGCCTATGCCGGGACAGACGCGGGGCCGGTGGAGCGGGTTCCGGCGTGGCCCGGTTTGGTGAGCCAGGCCACGCCGGGGCGGCCGAAAGGGGCCCGCAAGGAGCCGGACCGGACAGTTCCGGAACGAAGGGCTCCGGAACTGTCCGGTCAGCCCCGGTCAGCCCCGGGCGGCCGGGCCGGCCAGGCCCTGGAGCAGGGCGTCGACCATCCGGGTGGCCAGCTCGGGGTCCTCCAGGTCGGAGTCGTCCCAGAGGATGCTGCGGTAGAGGATCGGGCCCAGCAGCAGGTCGCCGAGCAGTTCCTCGTCGAGGTCGGACCGGAGCTCGCCCTCGTCGATGCCGCGCTGGATCACCTCTCGCGCCAGCTGGCGCCGCGGCATGATCACCCGCTCGCGGTACGCGCTGTTCAGCTCCGGGAGGCCCTGCATCTGGCTGAGCGCGGCTTTGAGCACCCAGCGGGTGCGCTTGGCCAGGCCGCGCAACCGCATGTACTCGATCATCGCGACCAGCTCGTCCCGCGCGCTACCGCCGGTCGGCGTCGGCAGCGGGGCCTCCAGCCGGCTGACCATGTCGACCAGCAGGGCCTCCTTGTTGGGCCAGCGGCGGTAGATGGTGGCCTTGCCGACGCCGGCGGCGGTGGCGATGCCCTCGATGGTCAGCTCGGACAGGCTGGTGCCGGCCGCCATCAGCTCCTCCACCCCGGCGAAGATGGCCTGCTCGGCGGCCTCACTGCGCGGGCGGCCCCGCCGTGGATTGGTGCAGTCCGGCGCGGCCGTGGTGTCCGTCTTCATCCCCGCTCTTCTCCCTGGATCTTGCGGGCGCGAGGCGCCGTTCCCACTCCCGATTGTCGTCCGCCGGCCGGGCCGGTGAGAGCCTCGGTGCGGACGACGGCCCTGTCCGTCCGGACTCGCCGGACGGACAGGGCCCCCATTGTCGCGCAGCACGGTCGCACCTCGGTCGCACCTCGGTAGCGGCCCGGTCGCAGGTCAGGCGCCTGCGGCCGGATCAGGCGCCGGCGGCCTCGGTCTCGCGTGCCGGACCGACCGCCTTCTCCACGGAGGGCGCGCCGCCCGGCGCGCCGCCGGGGCTGCCCGCCGGGATCCGGCCGGGGAGCAGGAACCAGGCGAGCAGCGCGCCGACCACGGTGATGCCGGCGGAGAGCCCGGCCACCACGTGCATGGCGTCGATGAAGGACGCGTTGGCCGGGCCGATCAGCGCGGCGCCCTGCGGGCCGAGCCTGTCGGCGACGGCCAGGGTGGCCTCCAGGGACTCCCCCGCCTTCTCGCGCAGCGCCTCGGTCGGCAGCTGGTCCAGCTTGTCGGCCATGCCGTCGCGGTAGACGGTGGAGAGCACCGCGCCGAGCACGGCGACCCCGAGCGAGCCGCCGACCTGCCGGAAGGTGTTGTTGACCGCCGAGCCCGCACCGGCCTTCTCGCGCGGCAGCGAGCCCATGATCGCGACGGTCACCGGCGGCATGACGTGCGCCATGCCGGCGCCCATCAGGAAGCCGAGCACCACCAGGATCCAGATCGGGGTGGTCGCG
This sequence comes from Kitasatospora sp. NPDC041988, assembly GCF_055588525.1. Taxonomy (NCBI): domain Bacteria; kingdom Bacillati; phylum Actinomycetota; class Actinomycetes; order Kitasatosporales; family Streptomycetaceae; genus Kitasatospora; species Kitasatospora sp. NPDC041988. The sequence goes on along the minus strand of NZ_JBVJCO010000002.1, from coordinate 55,073 downwards.
TCCAGCATCAGGTAGCCGAGGAAGCCGACCGCGATCAGAGCCATGCCGCCGGCGCAGGTGACGCTGACACCGAAGCGGTCGACGACCAGCCGGGCCCGGGGCGCGAACATCAGCTGGGCGACGGCCAGCGGCAGCATCAGCAGACCGGCCTGGAGCGCGCTGTAGCCGCGCACGCTCTGGGTGTAGAAGACGCCGAAGAAGGAGACGCCCATCAGCGCGAAGAAGACCACGCCGACGACGACCACGGAGGCGCTGAACACCTTGTCGCGGAACCAGCTGACGTCCAGTGCGGGGTGTGCGGTACGGCGCTCGAACCAGACGAAGGCGGCCAGTGCCGCCACGCCGATCAGGATCGGCACCCAGGCACCGGCGGCGGTGAAGTCGGCCAGCTCGCCGCCCTTGATGATGCCGTAGATCAACGCGACCAGGCCGATGATCGAGAGCAGCACGCCGACCGGGTCGAGCCGGCCCGGGTTCGGGTCCTTGGACTCGGGCACCAGCAGCACCATCGCGATCACCGAGACGATCACGATCGGCACGTTGACCAGGAAGACCGACCCCCACCAGAAGTGCTCGATCAGCAGACCACCGGTGATCGGGCCGATGGCGATGGCCAGACCGACCGCGCCGGCCCAGATGCCGATCGCCTTGGGCTGCTCGGAGCGCTCGAAGACGTTCATGATGATGGCCAGCGTCGCGGGCATCGCCAGCGCGCCGCCGACGCCCATCAGGGCGCGGTAGCCGATGAGTTCACCGGGCGAGGCGGCCAGCGCGGAGAGCAGCGAGGCTATGCCGAAGACGACCATGCCGGCCAGCAGGGAGCGCTTGCGGCCGAAGCGGTCGCCGAACAGGCCGGCCGTGAACAGCAGCCCGGCGAAGACCAGGGTGTACGAGTTGATCGACCATTCCAGGTCGCTCTGGCTGGCGCCGAGGCCGGTGGGCGCCGGGGACGCGATGGTCTTCATCGCGACGTTGAGGATCGAGTTGTCGAGGACGACGACGAGCAGGGCGAGCACGAGGGTGCCCAGGATCGCCCAGCGCCGGCGGTGGATGGCTTCCGGCACGCGAGGTGGCGCGACTGCGGTGGTCATTGTGGTTCCCGTCCGTGGTGGCGTGACACTGGCGGGCATTTCCGAGCCGCAAGCGTCTCGTAACCCCCGGGTCAGCGTAGCGCGATTTTCGATACGAGACGAGCCCGTTTCGTAACGCGTGGGCAAAGACCTCCCCCCGGTGGCCGGTGTGCCGCAGATCGCACCGCACCTGCGGCACGCCTCTTTGCGGCTGTGCCGGGGCGTGCAAGCATGGAGGTGATCCGGGGACGCCACACGGCGCCACGAGACGACAACCCTTCAGGAGCCTGTTCGATGAACGCTTCTTCGCCTTCGCCTGCCCAGAACCAGGCGTCGACCGCCACGCTCTACGGCGGGGTCACCAACCGCCGCGTCACCGTCCGCGACCTCGCCGCCGCCAAGCAGCGCGGCGAGAAGTGGTCGATGCTGACCGCCTACGACGCCCTCACCGCGGGCGTCTTCGACGAGGCCGGCACCCCTGTCCTGCTGGTCGGCGACTCGGCGGGCAACTGCCACCTCGGCTACGAGACCACCGTGCCGGTGACCATGGATCAGATGGTGATGCTCTCCGCCGCCGTCGTCCGCGGCACCAAGCGGGCCATGATCGTGGCCGACCTGCCGTTCGGCTCCTACCAGGAGTCCCCCGCGCAGGCCATGCACAACGCCGCCCGGCTGATGAAGGAGGCCGGGGTCGGCGCGGTCAAGCTGGAGGGCGGCGAGCGCAGCGCCCGCTCGATCGAGCTGCTGGTCGAGGCCGGCATCCCGGTGATGGCGCACATCGGCCTCACCCCGCAGTCCGTGCACGCCTTCGGCGGCTACCCCGTCCAGGGCCGCGGCGACGAGGCCGCGCACCAGCTGCTGCGCGACGCCAAGGCCGTCCAGCAGGCCGGCGCCTTCTCCGTCGTCCTGGAGGCCGTGCCCGCCGAGCTGGCCGCGCAGGTCACCGAACAGCTGTCGATCCCGACCGTCGGCATCGGCGCGGGCGTGGACACCGACGCCCAGGTACTGGTCTGGACCGACATGGCCGGCATGACGGCCGGCCGGGTGCCGAAGTTCGTCAAGCAGTACGCCAACCTGCGGGCCGTCCTCGGCGAGGCCGCCCGCGCGTTCGCCGAGGACGTGCAGTCCGGCGCCTTCCCGGCGCCCGAGCACACCTTCCACTGACGGAAGGACAGGGCCCCGCTCCCGGCCGGAGCGGGGCCTTTGGCGTGCCCCGCCCGCTGCCCGGCCGGGCTGCCGACCGGGCTGCTGTCAGCGGCGCGACAGCAGGATGACAGCGGGACGGCACCGGGCCGGCGGCACCGGCCGGGCGGTGACAGCCCGCTGACAGCGGGGCCGGACAGCCTGGAGGCATGACACGCATCGCCACCGCCCCGAACGACCGGGGGCCCGCCACGGGCAACGCCGTGGAGGTCCGCGGCATCGTCAAGCACTACGGCGCCACCAAGGCCCTGGACGGGGTCGACCTCACCGTCCGCGAGGGCACCGTGCTCGGCGTCCTCGGCCCCAACGGCGCCGGCAAGACGACCCTGGTCCGCGTCCTCTCCACCCTGATCAAGCCCGACGCCGGCACCGCCTTCGTCGGCGGCTACGACGTCCTGCGCCAGCCCAAGCAGCTGCGTCGCACCATCGGCCTCACCGGCCAGTACGCCTCCGTCGACGAGATGCTCTCCGGGTACGAGAACCTCTACCTGATCGGCCGGCTGCTCGACCTCTCCCGCAAGGACGCCAAGGCCCGCGCCGCCGAGCTGCTGGAGCGCTTCTCGCTCACCGAGGCCTCCAAGCGCGTCGCCAAGACCTACTCCGGCGGCATGCGCCGCCGCCTCGACCTGGCCGCCAGCATGATCGGCCGCCCCCGGGTGCTCTACCTGGACGAACCCACCACCGGCCTGGACCCGCGCACCCGCAACGAGGTCTGGGACGAGGTGCAGCGAATGGTCGCCGAGGGCTCCACCGTGCTGCTCACCACCCAGTACATGGAGGAGGCCGAGCAGCTCGCCGACGAGCTGACCGTCATCGACCGGGGCCGGGTGATCGCCGCCGGCGGCGTGACGGAACTCAAGGCCCAGGTCGGCGGCCAGACCCTGCAGGTCCGCCCGGCCCACCCGGCCGAACTGCCCGGGATGGCCCGCTGCCTGCAGGAGACCGGCATCGCCGAGGCCACCTTCTCCGCCGACACCGGGCTGCTCTCGGTGCCGATCACCGGCGAGGACCAGCTCACCGCCGTGATCGGGGTGCTCGGCACCCGAGGCTTCGCGATAGCCGGGATCGACACCAAGGTGCCCAGCCTGGACGAGGTCTTCCTCGCGATCACCGGCAAGCCCGCGACCGCCACGGAACCCGTGGCAGCCACCCCCAGCCTCGCCAAGGAGCCCGTCGCATGACCACCGCAACCGTCTCCCCCACCCGGGTGGAGGACACCCGGATCGGCCTGGCCGGAAACCTCCGGCACATCGGCGCGCTGACCCGCCGCAACCTGATGCGGATCAAGGCGGACCCGGAGTCGATGTTCGACGCGGTGCTGATGCCGGTCATCTTCATCCTGCTGTTCGTCTACGTCTTCGGCGGCGCGATGGCCGGCGACCAGGACACCTACAAGCAGTACCTGATCCCCGGCATGCTCGGGCAGACCGGCCTCACCCTGGCGATGGCCGTCGGCACCGGGCTGAACAGCGACTTCCAGACCGGGGTGATGGACCGGTTCCGGACGCTGCCGATCGGCCGGTCCTCCGTCCTGCTCTCCAAGATCATGGCGGAGACCTTCCGCGCGCTGGTCTCCTTCACCATCCTGATCGGCTTCGCGCTGATCCTCGGCTTCGAGATCAGGACCGGCCCGCTGGAGCTGCTGGCCGCAGTCGGCCTCTCGCTGGTGTTCGGCATGTCGATCGTCTGGATCTCGATGCTGCTCGGCATGGCGCTGAAGAGTGCCCAGGCCGTCCAGGGGGTGTCCATGCTCGTCCTGATGCCGATGCAGTTCGGCAGCTCGATCTTCGCCCAGCCCAGCACCATGCCGGGCTGGCTGCAGTCCTTCACCAGGGTGAACCCGCTCTCGGCGCTGGCCGACGCCTGCCGGGCGCTGCTCAACGGCGAGGGCGCGGTGGCCCACCCGGTGCTCATCGTGCTGGGCTGGTCGGTGGGCATCACCGCGGTCTTCGCGCCGCTCGCGGTGGCCCGGTTCCGCAAGCGGACCTGAGGCCGCGCGTGCCATGACCGGGCCGGCCGTCGGCCCCGGGCCGGGGACGGGCCCCGGGCCTGACGGCCGGCCCTTCGGCTCACCCCTCGGCAGGGCCGGCCCCCCGACGCGGGAGGGCCGGCCGGCCCCGGTCAGCCGATCAGGTCGTCCAGCAGGGCCTTGGTCTGCTGCGAGGTCAGGCCCTCGCCCGCGGCCACGGCACTCTCGTACGCGGCGTCACCCAACAGGCTCCGCAGGGCGGCGGCCACGCGATCGCGCTCCACCCGGTCCAGGTAACCGCCCTTCGGGCCGTTCAGCCCGGTGTGTGCGCCGAGCAGCCGGGCGGCCGTCCGGGCCCGCTCCAGGTCGCCGTCCCGCTCGGCGAATGCGCGCAGCACCCCGGCCACGGCCGGGACCACCATGACCGTCATCTGCTCCGCGAACCCGGATGCCGACTCCATCGCGCTGAGCAGCCGCCGGCCGTCGCGGAGCATGGCAAGCCCCTGGTCCGGCTCGCCGGCGCGGGCCGTGATCCAGCCCCGGGCGGTGGTCAGCAGCCCGCTGACCACCCCGGGGGCGAAGCCGCCGACCCTGGTCCTGTCGAGCTTGTCCAGTTCGGCCAGCGCCTGGTCGTACTCGTCCCGCTGGGCGTGGATGCCGCAGAGCGTCAGACGGCCGAACAGCAGCGCGCCGGTGGTGGCCTGGTTCGCCCCGGGAACGTCGATCCCGGCGATCGCGTCCCGGACGATCCGCTCGCCCTCCGCCATGTCCCGCTCCAGCACGGCACCGCCGAGGCTCACCTGCAGGATCGGCACCTCATGCGGCGCGCCCAGCTCCTCGGCCAGCTCGATCGCCCGCTCGTACGCGGCGGCGGCCGCGTCGGCCATGCCCCGGTTGGCCAGCGACTCGCCGCGGGCCGCCAGCGCCTGGGAGATCCCCCAGAGGTTGCCGGCCTGGGTGTACAGCTCCAGGGACTCCTCTCCGTCCCGGGCCCCCTGCTCCTCGCCACCGGGCCAGTCGTTCATCATCTTGGCCCGGATCTGCAGGATGAACGCCAGGTCGTTCGGCCCGCCGTGCTCCTTGCAGCCGCGGACCGCGTCGTCCACCAGGTCCTTCATCAGATCCAGGCGACCGGCCAGGAAGGTCCCGAACACCCGCATCAGCCCCGGGAAGCGGTAGGACTGCGGCAACTCCGGGGTATAGGCGTCGAGCAGCCGCTGCGCGGTGGCGGCCGCCACCGGGTCGCCGAGGATCTCCAGGCTGCCCTCGAAGAGCCCGGCCAGGCGGTACAGGACGATCAGCCGGCGAGCTTCCTCGATGACCCCCGCGGGCATCGGCAGGCCGTACGCGAGCACGTTCCGCTCCAGCGGCACCGGCGCCGGGCCGTCCGGATCGAACGGGTCCGGGCCGAGCGCGGCCGCCGCCTCGTACCAGCCGCGGGCCTCCAGGCTGAAGCCGCGCAGCGACCAGTACCAGCTCATGCCGAGGGAGATCACGAGCGCCTGCTCCTCGTCCCGCAGGTCGACCGCGCGGCGCAGCGCGGCCCGGATGTTGTCCTGCTCGCGCGCCAGCACCCCCAGCCAGTGCAGCTGCTGCGGGCCGTGGACGCTCAGGTCGGCGGTGCTGACCAGCTCGCGGAAGTGCGCCAGGTGACGGCTCTCGGTGGCGCTGCGTTCGGCGGCCGACTCGGCCAGCCGCTCGGTCGCGTACTCGTGGATGGTCTCCAGCATCCGGTACCGCGGCAGCCCCTCGCCGTCGAGGTCGGCCACCAGCAGGGACTTGTCGACCAGCGACAGCAGCTGGTCGGCGACCTCCTCACGGGGCACCTCGACGTCGTCCGCGCAGATCGCCTCGGCGTCCTCCAGCGTCCAGCCGCCGGCGAAGACCGAGAGCCGGCGCAGGACCGCCCGTTCGCGCTTGCCGAGGAGGTCCCAGCTCCAGTCGACCACCGCGCGCAGGGTCTGCTGGCGCGGCAGCAGGGTACGGCTGCCGCCGGTGAGCAGCGTGAACCGGCCGTCCAGGCGGTCGGCGATCTGGCGGGCGGTCATCACCCGCAGCCGGGCGGCGGCCAGTTCGATGGCGAGCGGCAGGCCGTCCAGGCGTCGGCAGATCTCGGCGCACGCCGCCGGGTCGCTCTGCGGGTCGAAACCGGAGCGGGCGGCGGCGGCCCGCTCGGCGAGCAGGCGCAGCGCCACCGGGTCGGGCAGCGGCTCGACCGGCAGGACGGTCTCGCCGGGTACGCCGAGCGGCTCCCGGCTGGTGGCGAGGACGGTGAGGCCGGGGCACTCGGCGAGCAGCCGGTCGACAAGATCGGCGGCGGCCTGGATCAGGTGCTCGCAGTTGTCCAGGATCAGCAGCATCTGGCGGTGGCCGCAGTGTTCGATCAGCCGGCGCACCGGGTCCTCGGCGCGCTTCTCCATCACCTCGGCGACCATGCTGCCGGTGTGCAGCACGATCTCGCGCAGACCGAGCGCGGAGACCACGGCCGCCGGGACGGCTCCCGGGCTCTCCAACGGGGCGAGTTCGGCCAGCCAGACGCCGTCCGGCCAGCGCCCGGCGCCCTGTTCGGCGCGGCCGGCCTCGACCGAGAGCCTGGTCTTGCCGGAGCCGCCGGGGCCGGTCAGGGTGACCAGCCGGCTGCCGGTCAGGGCGCCACGCAGGGAGGCCAGATCGCCCTCCCGGCCGACGAAGCTGGTCAGCCGCCCACGCAGGTTGCCCGCACTGCGCGGCAATGGGGCCGGCGCCGGCGCCTGCTCGCGCACCGAAGGCTCGATCGGCGCCACGGGGGACAGCAACTCCGCGTAGATGGCCTGGAGTTGTCGGCCCGGGTCGACGCCCAGCTCGTCCGCCAGGACACGTCTGGTCCGCTCGTAGTGGCGCAGCGCCTCGGCGCTGCGCCCGCTCTCGTGCAACGCCCGGACCATCAGGTACTGCAACGGCTCGTCCAGCGGCTGCTGTTCGCAGAGCCCGGCGAGTTCGGCGACCAGCTCGGCGGCCCGGCCGAGGCCGAGGTCGGCGGTGATCCGGTGCCGGCAGGCCTCGTCCCGCTGGGCCTCCAGCCGGGTGGCGGGGCCGCTGCGGTCTGGCAGGTCGGCGAGCGCCGGGCCGCGCCAGAGCGCCAGGGCGGCCCGCAGCTTCTCGGCGGCCAGCGCGTGGTCGGCCTCCTCCAGCGCCCGCCGGCCCTCGCCGGCCAGCCGCTGGAAGTCGCCGAGGTCGGTGCGCGACTCGGTCAGCCAGTAGCCGGCCGGGCCGGAGCCGACCCGGTCGCGGCCGATGGTGCGGCGCAGCCGGCCGACCAGGGTCTGCAGGGCAGCGGAGGCGTCCTGCGGCGGTTCGGTGTCCCACACCTCGTCCACCAGGAGGTCGGCCGGCACCGGCCGCCCCTGCCGCAGGACCAGCGCGGCGAGCAGCGCCCGCAGCCGGGCCCCGCCGAGCGGGACGGGCGTGCCGTCGTCGTGGTGAGCCGTGGTGGTCCCGAGGATGCCGTAGTGCACCCGCCCATTCTGGTCGATGGCCGCCGCCGCCACGCACAATTGTCCGGGCCGCCGCCGGCGTCGGGGGCCGGGGCTCCGCTTGTCCGGTGCTCCGGTGTCCGGTGTCCGGTGCCGGGGCACGGAACCGGGGCCGGGTCGTCGTACGTTCACCCGGGACGGCTTGTCCGGCGACGGACCCGCCCGGCATGATCGGTCCCTGCCCCATCCCGGACACCCACACCCGAGACACACCCCAGACACCCGGAGCACCCACACCATGACCTTCGCCGCAACGCAGCGCTCGCGCAGCGAGGACCGCCGGATCAGCCCGGTGTTCTGGGTGCTGCTCGCGATACTCGCCACGTCCGGCTGGGCGGTGTACTCGGGGTACGGAAACGCCTCGTTCGGGGTGTTCCTGTTCGTGGTGGCGGGCTGGATGGTCTCGCTCTGCCTGCACGAGTACGCGCACGCGCGCACCGCGCTGCACGGCGGCGACCTCACCGTCGGCGCCAAGGGCTACCTGACGCTCAACCCGCTCAAGTACACCAACATCCTGCTCAGCTTCGTGCTGCCGATCGTGTTCGTGATCCTCGGCGGCATCGGCCTGCCCGGCGGCTCGGTCTGGATCGAGCGCCACCGGATCAACGGCCGGCTCAAGCACAGCCTGATCTCGGCGGCCGGCCCGCTGGTCAACCTGCTCTGCGCGGCGGTGCTGCTGATCCCGATCGGCGCGGGCTGGCTGGACGACCCGTCGGTGCACGCCGAGTGGAACGGCTACGAGCTGACCGTCTCGCCGTTCTCCGGCGCGCTGGGCTTCCTCGGGCTGCTCCAGCTGAGCGCGGCCCTGCTGAACCTGCTGCCGGTGCCCGGCCTGGACGGCTACGGGATCATCGAGCCCTGGCTGTCGTACAAGACCCGGCGCGCGGTCGAGCCGTTCGCCCCGTACGGGATGCTGGCGGTCTTCGCGCTGCTCTGGCAGCCCGAGGTGAACCGATTCTTCTTCGACGCGGTGTACGGCCTGATGGGCCTGTTCGGCGCGGACGCGGACTACGCGACCCTCGGCCGGTACCTGTTCTCGTTCTGGAAGAACTAGAGGAACTAGGCGTTCTGGCCGGCCCGCTCGGCGGCGGCCTTCGCGAGCTTCTCGCGGCGCAGGTTCAGCCAGAGGACGTTGCTGGCGACGCCCGCCATCGGGATCCAGATCAGGCCCCACCAGAAGCCCTGGGTCAGCGAGACCACACCGGCGGCCAGCGCGAGGACGACGACGATCGAGGCGAAGAGGGACGTGCGGGGCATGGCGGGGGCTCCTAGCGCGGGCTGACGGTCGGCCCCCATTGTCGCCGACCTCACCCCCGGACCTGGTCCAGGGGTGAGACCGGCGGCCGGCGCGTCCCGGGGCGCTACCCCGGGTACCGGCTCGGTGACCGGCTCAGACGTCGGTGATCCGCAGGCCGGCGTGGGCCTTGTACCGCCGGTTGACCGAGATCAGGTTGGCGACCAGCGACTCCACCTGGTGGGCGTTGCGCAGCCGGCCCGCGAAGATGCCGCGCATCCCCGGGATCCGGCCGGCCAGCGCCTGCACGATGTCGGTGGCGGCGCGCTCCTCGCCGAGCACCATCACGTCGGTGTCGATCTGCTCGACGGTCTCGTCCTGGAGCAGCACCGCCGAAAGGTGGTGGAAAGCGGCGGTGACCCGGGAGTCCGGCAGCAGCGCGGCGGCCTGCTGGGCGGCACTGCCCTCCTCCGGCACCAGCGCGTACGCGCCCTGCTTGTCGAAGCCGAGCGGGTTGACGCAGTCCACCACGATCTTGCCGGCCAGCTCCTCGCGCAGGGCGGAGAGGGTGGCAGCGTGCCCGTCCCAGGGGACGGCGACGATCACGATGTCGCTCTCCCGCGCGGTGGTCGCGTTGTCGGCGCCGCGCACGCCGAGGCCGAGTTCGGCCGCCGAGGCCTCGGCGCGGGAGGCGTCGCGCGAGCCGATGATCACCTGCTGGCCGGCCTTGGCCAGCCGCAGGGCGAGCCCCCGCCCCTGGTCGCCGGTGCCGCCGAGGACACCGACCACCAGCTGCGAGACGTCCGGCAGCTCGTGGGCCGGGTTTGTCGCTGAATCGAGGGAAGTCATGGGCCGATCCTGCCAAATGCCGGGCCCGCCGCGACATTCTGTGCCGCATGGACGCGATGAGAGTTTCGGCACTCCGGGAGCGGCTGGCCGGTACGGGCTGGCTGGAGGCGGTCGGCGGCTTCGCGGGCTCGTTGCGGCATGCGGTCGACCGGCGCGGCGCGGACGGGCTGCTGCTGGTCGGCACCGAGGCGTACGAGCCCTGGCACCTGGCCGCCCACCTGGAGGACGAGGCCGCCTGGTCGGGCGTCCCCCGCCTGGCGCCGACCCTGCTTCGGCACCGGGTGCCCGCCGGAGCCCCGGACCACCTGGCGCACGGCCTGCGACGGCTGGCCGGGGCCGGGCGCGGGGCGACCGTGCTGGTGGTGGCCCCGGCGGCGGCCGGGGCGGGGCTGCTGGAGCGGGTGCACGACGCCCGGCGCGGCGGGGCGACGGTGCTCGCCCTGGACGGCGCCGCCGGGCCGGCCGACCTGGCGGGCCTGGCGCACGAGCGGCTGGCCGTCGGCACCGCCGAGGAGGAGCCGTTCGACCTCGCCCAGCACCTGGTCAGCGCGGCCGCCGGGGAGCCCGCGGCCCGCCGCTCGGCGCTCGGCCGGCTGGCCGACCTCGCCGGGCGGCTCACCGCGGGGCCGGCGATCAACCGCTGGTAGGGCGCCCGCTGAGGCGTGCGGGCGGAGGCGGCAGCTCGAAGGTAAGTGGCGTGTCGCGGCTAGACCTATTACTCTTCCTCCATCGGATCGTCCGGACGGAGGGGTGGCCATGCTGGAGATCACGACGGAGAACGTCGTCCGCAGCTGGGTCGACGGGTGGATAGTGTCGCGACTTGCGGCGCCGCCCGTCGTCGAGCCGTGGGGGTACACCGTGGACGTCGGCCTCACCGGCCACGTCACCCGGCACGTCCTCGACGCCACCGGGGACGCCGTACGGGAGGCCGACGTCCGCAAGGTCGCCGGCGCCGTCCGCGCCGACGGGACGTGGCTCAAGATCTTCGCGGACCCGACCGTCGTCGCCCCCTGGCTCGGGCCCGACTGGTGGATCGACGACGAGCCCGGCTACCTGATGACCGTCCCGCTGGCCCCGGCCCCCGCCCACCGGCTGACCGCCCCCGACGGCTACCGCCTGCGCACCTGGACCCGCGGCGGCGTGGTCCGCACCCTGGTGACCGACGCCGGCGGCGCGCTGGCGGCCCGCGGCCAGACCGTCCCCCTCGGCGCGACCGCCGTCGTCGACCAGATCGAGACCTCCGCCGAACACCGCCGCCGAGGCCTCGGCAGCCTGGTCATGCGGGTGCTCGCCACCGCGGCGTTCGAGCAGGGCGCCCAGACCGGCGTCCTCGCCGGCACCCCGGACGGCCACGCCCTCTACACCTCGCTCGGCTGGCAGGTGCTCGCCCCGCTCACCAGCGCGAAGTACCTCGGCCCCCAGGGCCGCTGACGCCTACTCGGCCTGGTCGTCCGTCGGCCTGTCGCTCCAGCGCGGGTCGCTCTTCCACTCGCGGTTGCGCTCGTCGGCGAGCTGGAGCGCGTGCGCCGCCTCCTCGCGGGTGGCATAAGGGCCGAGGCGGTCCTTGGCGGGGCACTCGGGGCCCTCCTCCACCTTGGCGTGCTTGATGCAGTAGAACCACTCGCCCGGCTTGCCGGTCGGCTTGCGGTGGAATCCCAGGGGCATGGCGGTCACTCCCGTTCGGCGGGGTACGTCGGTACTGATCATTCCCCGGCCCGGGGTGTCCTGCACGCCCCCGGGCGGGGCAGGGGCGGCGGATAGACTCGCGGCCATGGCTCTCGTACCCGGCATCCAGTCCCCCACCCGCAAGGTCCCGGCGCACATCGCGCGTCCCGAGTATGTCGGGCGGCCTGCGCCGGCGCCGTACACCGGGCCCGAGGTGCAGAGCGCCGAGACGATCGAGAAGATGCGGATCGCGAGCCGGATCGCCGCGCAGGCGATGGCGGAGGCCGCGAAGCTGATCGCGCCCGGGGTCACCACGGACGCGCTGGACGCCGTCGCCCACGCGTACATGTGCGACCACGGCGCCTACCCGTCCGACCTCGGCTACCGGGGCTTCCCGAAGTCGATCTGCACCTCGATCAACGAGGTGATCTGCCACGGCATCCCGGACTCGACCGTGCTGCAGGACGGCGACATCGTCAACATCGACGCCACCGCCTACATCCACGGGGTGCACGGCGACCTCAACGCCACCTACCTCTGCGGCGACGTGGACGAGGAGTCGCGGCTGCTGGTCGAGCGGACCCGCGAGTCGCTCAACCGGGCCATCAAGGCGGTCAAGCCCGGCCGCCAGATCAACGTGATCGGCCGGGTCATCGAGTCCTACGCGAAGCGCTTCGACTACGGCGTGGTGCGGGACTTCACCGGGCACGGCATCAACACGTCGTTCCACTCCGGCCTGATCATCCCGCACTACGACAGCGAGCGGGCCACCGAGGTGATCAAGCCGGGAATGACCTTCACCATCGAGCCGATGCTGACGCTGGGCACCTACGACTACGAGATCTGGGCGGACGGCTGGACCGTCGTCACCAAGGACCGCAAGCGGACCGCCCAGTTCGAGCACACCCTGGTCGTCACGGCGGACGGCGCGGAGATCCTCACCCTGCCGTAACCACCCGGGGCGCCCCGCCCCGAGCCGAAGGGGCGCGCCGGTGTCGCAAGGGAGAAGCGAGGACGCCGTGAGGAACGAGCGGCGTTCGAGCGCCGACCGTCGGCATCGGATCGAAGCGCCCCGGAGGCGAGCGGGCGAACAGCGGTCAGCCGATCAGCCACTGCTCCTCGGCGACCGCGCCCACCTCGGTGCAGGCGTCGGTCAGCACGTCCAGGACGCGCAGCGGGTCCGGCAGGGGCTGCTCGGGCCCGCGCAGCCAGCGCACCTCGGAGCCGTCCGGCAGCGCGGCCGGGGGCAGCAGGGTGTACGAGCCGCGGCAGTGCCAGCGCAGGCCGGGGTGCTCGGACATGGTGTCCGGGGTGGAGTCGAGGGCGCTCGGCCACCACTCGTCCTCGTCCACCGGGGTGCCCCGGGTGGCGGTGAAGAACAGGTAGCGGTCCTCGCCGACGGCGGCCACCGGGCCCTCGACACCCAGCGCGGTGAGCCGCTCCAGGGCAAGCCGGCCGGCCTCGGCGGGCACGTCCAGCACGTCGTGGGCGCGGCCGGTGGCGGTGATGAAGTTGGCCTGAGGGTCCCGGGAGAGCCAGCGGCCGACCTGCTCCGGGTCGGTGGTCGCCTGGGTCTGCCAGGCGAAGGAGACCGGATGCTGGGCAGGGGCCGGGCAGGCGACCCGGTCACAGGAACATCGGTAGCCGGCCGGATGCGCGGCGGGCGCGAGCGGGAATCCGGCGCGCACGGCGCCCAGCAGCTGATCCAGTCTGGCGGCGGGGCTGTCCGCGTCGGCCGGCCGCACCCGCTGACGGTCACGCTTCTGCCACCAGGTCGTCCACCTGCTGCCGGATTCCATCGGGCCCCTCTCCGCGCACTGCCGTGCCTGGTGTGACACAGCATTCGACGTACCACTCCGACGCAACGCACAGCGCCCCCCGCTTGCTTCCCGGGGTGGTGCTCGGCCTTGCTGTCCGCGCCCTGCCGGCCGGAGCCGGGATTGCCGGACGGCCGACGCCCGGGTCACGGTACGGAGTCACGGCAGCACGTACGCTGCGGCTCGGCGACCCGGCGGCACACGAATGTGCGCCTTGCCCGGCCCGTACGGGGCCCGCTGACCCGGGTGAACCCCGAGGGCGTAACAGGAAGGATAAGGGTGCGCGGGGCCTTCGGATGACCGGGGGCGGTGCCTCCCCGGTCACACTCCCGGCACCTGCGCGTCACAAGCCCTCCCCCGGACTGCCCCGGGCGGCCGTTCACCTGCCGGATGCCGGGAAGCCACCCGCCGGCCACCTGCGCCGGGGTGAGACCCTGGTGTGGTGAAGAGCGCGGACACCGAATTCGTCGGCGGACCCCTGGACGGCCGGATCCTGCCGATCCCGCTGGGGCCCATTTACGGCGTGCCCAAGACCTACAAGGTGCCGGTCCCCGCGCACGGGGACACGCCCGCGCGCACACTGGTGTACGTCCGGGCCAAGCAGCAGCGGGGTCTCCGCTGGTACTGGCACTACGAGTTCGACGAGGCGGCCAGCGCCCGCACCCGCGGGTGACGACCGCTCCCCTCGGGAGCCCTGCCCAGGGAGGACGGCGATGGCGAAGACCGTACGGCACCACCCCAGGACGAAGTCCCGTGCGGTGATGCACCACAACCGGCAGGTGGCCGCCGTCACCGCCGGACTGCTGGTGGTGGTCAGCGTCTACAGCGCGGCGATCGGCTCGAACGGCTGGCTCTGGCTCGGCTGGGCGGTACTGCTGCTCGCGTGCGTGGCACTGTTCGCCGTCCGCCCCTGAGCAGCAGCACCGTCCGCCTCCCGGCCCCCCTGAGCCGTCACGCATCCTCGGCGAGGATCAGGTACAGCTTCTTGCGGGCCTCGTTCAGCACGGCCAGGCCCTTGGCGCGCTGCGCCTCCGTGCCCGTCGTCATGACCTGCCGGATCGCCTGGTCGACCGCGCCGAGCGCCTGGCCGACCTCCTGGACGGCCTCCCAGTCGACCTCCCGGCCGGCCTCCGCCCACGGCTCGGCCACTCCCGCCTCGGCCTCGGCCCGGCCCGCCTCGGTGAGCGAGACCAGCCGCTTGCCGCCGACCTCCTCAGCGGTGATCAGGCCCTCCTCCTCCAGCAGCTGGAGATTGGGGTAGATCGAGCCCGGACTCGGCCGCCAGGCCCCGCCCGTCCGCTCGGCGATCTCCGCGATCATCTCGTAGCCGTGCATCGGCCGCTCCTTGAGCAGCGCCAGCAGCGAGGCACGCACGTCCCCACGCCGGGCCCGCCCGCCGCGTCGGCCGCGCGGACCGTGGCCACGGCCCCCGTGCCCGCCGAAGCCGCCGAACGGCCCGCCCATCGGGCGTCCGGGCCCGAACGGCGGCGGGCCGAAGGGGCCGAACGCCCTCCGACCCTCGAAGCCCTCCCCGGGCGTCCCCCCGAACTCCGAACCCGGCCCACGGCGCCTGCCGCCGCGCGGGGCCTCCTCACGAAATCGTCGTCCTGAGCGCATGGCGCCCACCTCCACATGATTGGTCTGTCGATCGTTCGGACAGTCGAGTAACTGTCTCGATAACTCGACGATATATCGGTGACTGTCGCTCGTCAACGCTTTCCGACACGTCGGCCGGCGACCCGTGCGGGCGCAGGCCCAGCCGCTACGGTGGCGGGCATGGCCGGTGAACGAGACCTTGCGACCCTGCTGCGCGGGATGCGCCCGCAGCTCAACCCGGGGCGGTACGTCTACTGCACGCTGCCCGCGAAGGTGCCCGCCGGGATGCGGCCGGTGGTGACGGTCGCCGAGCCCGAGGGGGTGACGGTGGTGGTGACGCAGGAGGAGGCGGACGCGCTCGGCCTGCGCTACGAGTACGTGGCCGCCTGGATCACGCTGCAGATCCACTCGGCGCTGGAGGCCGTCGGCCTGACCGCCGCCGTGGCGGGGCGACTGGCCGAGGAGGGGATCAGCTGCAACGTGGTGGCCGGTTTCCACCACGACCACCTGTTCGTCGGCGTCGAGGACGCCGACCGGGCGGTCCGGGCACTGGAGGAGCTCTCGGCCCGGTCCGTCTGAGCCTTCCCGGCGGCCCGGCCCCGGTACGTCGGTCCGCCTGAGCCTCCCGGGCGGGTGCGGCCGAGTGGCCGCCCCCGGAGGCCGCTCCGACACTGGGAAGGGCTGAGCGCCCGACCGGTCGTTCAGCCCCCACCGGAAGGGAGACGGCCACCATGGCCATCTGCGTCACCTGCGGCAACGACTACTGGCTCGCCTTCGAGATCAAGACCATCACCGGCGACGTGTACACCTTCGACAGCTTCGAGTGCGCGATGGAGAAGCTCGCGCCGCGCTGCGAGCAGTGCCAGGTCCGGATCGTGGGCCACGGCGTGGAGGTGGCCGGCCGGTTCTTCTGCTGCGCCAACTGCGCCCGCGTCAACGGCGGCCTCGGCGAGCAGATCCGCGACGCGGTCGGCGCCCACCCCGCCTGAGCCGTCGGGCGGACGAAGAGACAAAAAACGGGGAGACGGAGAAAGGCCCGCCGGCCCGCTGAGCGGACCGGCGGGCCTTCGCCACGCCTGAGGACGGAAGAGTCGGCCTGTACGCCGGGTTCTGTCTCCCGGGCCGCTTGCGCGGCCTGGGGAGGCGGCCATCCATCTAGGGCTGCCGTTGCCGACAGCCTCGTGCGGTCTACCCGCGGACTCGGGCGAGCAGCCCTCGGACATCCGCGCACGGTGCCCGAGGGCACCGATCTTGACCTTGCTCCAGGTGGGGTTTACCGAGCCGGCCGGGTCACCCCGGTCGCTGGTGGTCTCTTACACCACCGTTTCACCCTTACCCATCGCCGAAGCGGTGGGCGGTCTGTTTTCTGTGGCACTGTCCCGCGGGTCACCCCGGGTGGGCGTTACCCACCACCCTGCTCTGTGGAGCCCGGACGTTCCTCGGCGGGCCCTGAGGACCCGTCGCGACCGCCCGGCCGGCTCTTCCGCCGTAGTGGTCATGGTAGCCGCTCGGGCGGGGCCTCCCGTACGCCGGCCATGACGGCGGGCGGTTCGCCGCCGAGGCGGGCGGCCACCCGGGCGGCGGTGCCGGTGGCCCAGGCGCTGGTGGTGACCAGGCCGAGGACGAGGATGGCGGCGCCGAGGCCGGTCACGATCCACCAGCCGGCGTGACTGGCCGGGGCGAAGCCGGTGGCGAGCGGGCCCGCCACGGCCGAGGTGACCACGGTGCCGATCACCGCGACGCCGAGCGACTGGCCGACCTGCCGGCTGGTCGAGGCCACCGCCGCCGCCACGCCCGCCTGGGCACGCGGCATGCCCGAGACGGCGGCATTGGTGATCGGCGCGTTCACCATGCCGAAGCCGAAGCCGAACAGCGCGTAGGCGACCAGCAGCAGGGACGCCGGGGAGTCCGCGGCCAGCCGGGTGAGCAGCAGGCCGCTGGCGGCGAGCCCGAGGCCGGCCGCGACCAGCGGGCCGCGCGGGCCCCGGCCGCCGACGATGCGGCCGGAGAGCGGCGCGCAGACCAGCATCATCCCGGCCATCGGCAGCGTCCACAGGCCCGCCTCGACCGGGCTGTAGTGGCGGACGTCCTGCAGGTAGAGGGTGTTGAGGAAGAGGAAGCCGCCGAGCGCGGCGAAGGCGCAGACGGCGGTGACGGTGGCGCCGGTGAACGGCGCGCTGCGGAAGAACCGCGGGTCGACCAGCGGTTCGGCGACCCGCCGCTCCCAGAACGGGAAGGCCACCAGCGCGGCCAGCGCGGTCACGGCGAGGGCCACGATCAGCGGGGACGTCCAGCCGTGCTCGGGGCCCTCGATGATCGCGGCGGTGCCGCAGCCGAGCAGCGCCACCATCAGCAGTTGGCCGACCGGGTCCAGCCGGCGGGCCCGCGGCGCGCGCGACTCGGGGACGTACCGGGCGGTCAGCAGGCAGGCGACCAGGCCGACCGGGACGTTGATCAGGAAGATCGACGGCCAGCCGGCGCCGTTCACCAGGAAGCCGCCGAGCAGCGGGCCGAGCGCCATCGAGATGCCGACCACGCCGCCCCAGATGCCGATCGCCCGGGCCCGTTCCTTCGGCTCGGTGAAGGTGTTGGTGATGATCGACATCGCCACCGGGTTGAGCATCGAGCCGCCGACGGCCTGCACCGCGCGGAACACCACCAGCCACTCCAGGCTCGGCGCCAGGCTGCAGAGCAGTGAGCCGAGCACGAAGAGCAGCAGGCCGGTCTGGAACACCCGGCGCCGGCCGAACCGGTCGGCCACCGAGCCGAACAGCATCAGCAGCGAGGCCAGCACCAGGGTGTAGGCGTCGATGATCCACTGCAGCCCGGAGGCCGGGGCGTCGAGGTCCTTCTGGATCGCCGGGAGGGCGATGTTCACCACGGTGTTGTCGAGCCCGACGATGAACAGGCTCAGACAGCAGATCGCCAGTACCAGCAGCCGGCGGCGCCGGCCGGGAACGGCGGAAGGCTGCCCGGCGGACCGCGGACGGGGGGAGGTCTGTTCGGTCACGGGACGATCCTCCCACCGGGCCGGGATCAGACGGCGGCGAAGCGGACCGTCCGGGTGGCCGGGTCCGCCACCGTCAGCCGGACCACGACCTGCTCGCCGAGCGGCAGACCGAGGCCGGCGCCCGACGCGCCGTCGGGGCGGTCGCAGCGGGCCCGGACGGCCGGCTCGCGCAGCTGGACGGTGCCGCGGGTCGGCCGCTGCTCGTCCACGTCGATGACCAGCGCCGGAAAGTCCTCCCCCTCCCGGCCCGCCAGCAGCTCCGCCTCCACCAGGTCCACGCAGGCCCGCTCCACCTCGGCCGAGCGGCGGTCCCCGCCCGCCATCAGGGACGGGACGGCGGGCAGCGCCTCCCGGGCCCAGTCCGGCACCGTCTCGCCGGCGGCGACTGCCGCGCAGATCTCCTGGGCGAAGCGGTCGCCCAGCCGGCGCAGCGGCGCCGTGCAGTGCGCGTACGGCGCGGCCAGCGCGGCGTGCACCGGGTCGGCCGGGGCCGGCAGGCCCTGCGTGGCGTCGAAGGCCCGGTAGCCGGCGCCGCGCAGCAGGCCGGTGCACTCGTTGAGGAAGGCCGCGTTCAGCGGCGCGTCCGGGTCGAGCGAACGGATCAGCTCCGGGTACGGCAGGTCGTCCGGCCAGTCCACGTCCAGCGCGCGGGCGGTGCGGCGCAGCCGCGCGTACGCCTCGGGCGGGGCGGCGGGCAGGGTGCGCAGCAGGCCGACGCCGGCATCCAGCATCAGCTCGGCCGCGGCCATGCCGGTGAGCAGCGAGATCTGGGCGTTCCAGCCGTCGGCGGGGGTGGGTGCGCGGTAGCCGAGGACGTAGCCGTGCAGGGTCTCCTCGATCTCCTGCTCGGGGACGGGCAGGCTGATCCCGCCGCGGGCGCGCTCCCGCTCCTCGCGCAGCCGGCCGACCGTGGCGAGCAGGGCGAGCTGCTCGTCGGCGCCGCCGCCGTCCACGGCTCGCTGGACGGCGGCGTAGTCCAGCCTGCGGTGCGAGCGGACGAGGGCGCGGCGCAGGTCGGCGAGGACGACGGCGCCGTCGGCGTCCAGGTCGAGCTGCCAGAGCAGGGCGGGGCGGGTCTCCCCCGGCAGCAGGCTGGCCGCGTCCTCGGAGAGCCGGGCCGGGTGCAGCGGGACGCGGTGGTCCGGGAAGTAGAGGGTCTGGACGCGACGGCGGGCCTCGGTGTCGATCAGCCCGCCGGGCCGGACGAAGGCCGCCACGTCGGCGATCGCGTAGTGCACCCGGTAGCCGCCGCCCGGGCGGTGGGTCAGGTGCATGGCCTGGTCGAGGTCCCGGGAGCCGGGCGGGTCGACGGTGAACAGCGGCAGCTCGGTCGCGTCGTACTCCGGCAGCCGCGGCGTCCGGGCCGCCTCCTCGGCCTCCGCGAGGACGGGGTCGGGCCACTCGGTGTGGATCTCCAGACGGGCACGCAACTCGGCCAGTTCGGCATTGATCCGGGCGGAGTCGGCGGCCTTGACGCGCAGTTTTCGGCGTGGCATGGAGGCAGCGTAGGGCGAATCGGGTGATTCCGGGCGGACCCGGGTGCCGGGCGCGCCGGTGCCCGGGCCCGCCCTCCCGGGCATGGGCTCAGCGGCCCGGCAGGGACCTGAGGTCCTCGGCCGCGAGGGCGACGGAGTCGTCATGGCCGCCGGTGGCGGGGGCGGCCCGGCGGGGCGTAAGGGGTCCTAGGGTGGGCCCGAGTGGTCGGTGTCGTGGAGGGGGTCGGCGATGGGTGCGGTACGGGTGACAGGGGCCGCGGTGGGCATGGTGCTGGCGGCGACGGGGGCGCTGCACGCGGTGTGGGCGGTGACGCCGTGGCCCTTGCGGACGCCGGAGGAGTTCGCGGACACGGTGGTCGGCACCGGCGACGGGGTGCCGCCCGCGGCGGCCTGTGTCGCGGTGGCGGGGCTGCTGGGCACGGCGGCGTACCTGGTGGGCGCGGAGGCCGGGGTGCTGCCGAAGGCCGGTCCGGGGTGGGTGCGCAGGGCGGGCGTCCGGACGGTGGCGGGGGTGATGCTGGCGCGCGGTGCGGGCGGGCTGCTGCTCTTCGGCGGGGGCCGGGTGAAGCGGTCCGACCGGTTCCGGCGCCTGGACACCCGCTACTACTCGCCGCTCTGCCTGGCACTCGGCACCGGGGCGGCCGTCGTCGCGGCGGCGGCGGGGCGGGAGTAGCGGCCGGGCGGGAGAGCGGCGGGCCGGCAGTAGCGGCGGAGCGTTCGCAGGACGGACCGGGCGCCCGGTCGCGGGCCGGTTTTGCGTAGGGTGGCGGGGATCGTCCGCCACAAAGTGTTGAGGAGTCCGCTGTGCTGGTGCTGTTGCCGCCCTCGGAGGGCAAGGCCGCGTCCGGGGACGGAGTGCCGGTGGCGCTCGACGGGCTGTCGCTGCCCGGGCTGACGGCGGCGCGGGCGCAGGTGCTGGAGACGCTGGTCGGGCTCTGCCGGGGCGACGAGGACGCGGCCGCCGAGGTGCTCGGGCTGAGCCCGGGCCTGCGCGGCGAGATCGCGCGCAATGCCGCGCTGCCGACGGCGGGCGCACTGCCGGCCGGCGAGGTGTACACCGGGGTGCTGTTCGACAACCTCGGGCTCGCGCGGCTGGACGAGGCCGCGTACGACCGGGCCGCGCGTTCGCTGCTGGTGTTCTCGGGGCTCTGGGGTGCGGTGCGGATCGGCGACCGGATTCCGCCCTACCGCTGCTCGATGGGCGTGAAACTCCCCGGCCTGGGAGCGCTCGGGGCGTACTGGCGGGGCACGATGGCGTCGGTGCTGCCGGAGGTGGCGGACGGGCTGGTGCTGGACCTGCGCAGCTCGGCGTACGCGGCGGCGTGGAAGCCGGCCGGCGAGGTGGCGTCCCGGACGGCGACCGTGCGGGTACTCCAGGAGCGCAACGGCAAGCGCACCGTGGTGAGCCACTTCAACAAGGCGACCAAGGGCCGGCTGGTGCGCGACCTGCTGGTGGCGGGCGCCGAGCCGAAGACGCCCGGCGAGCTGGTGGACGCCCTGCGGGGGCTGGACCACCGGGTGGAGGTCGCGGCCGAGGGCACCGCGCGCAAGCCGTGGCAGCTGGACGTGGTGGTCACCGAGATCCACTGATCCGGAGCGCGGTGGGGGCTCCTCCGGCTGTCAACGGTTTCGCATGGCTGAAGTGGCTGACTTCCCAGTTCGTGACGTTTGTTCCATTGCAACAGCGATGCCTTGCGGTGGAAGCTCGGGTCGCCGAGGTGCCCGGCCGCGCGGCGAGGCCAGAGCACCCACAGGCACGACGCCGGGCGTACCGCCACCACCAGCGTCCTCGCAGCAGTGCGCAGCTTGTCACCCGAGCGGTGGGAGGCGAGGACGACGTCCGCAATGGCCAACCGGCGGCGACTGAGAAAAATCGCTGTCCGATCACCGGAGCACGGTGATAGACATCCGGCGTGGAAAAGAATCTTGAGTTCCCTGACCTGCTACGACTGATCGATGAACGGTCGACCGCCTTCCGCGCCGCGGTCGCCGCCGCGCCCAGTCTCGACGCACAGGTGCCGACCTGCCCCGGGTGGACGCTGTTCGATCTGGTGAAGCACCTGGGTGGGGGAGACCGTTTCTGGGCCGCCATCGTCGGCGCGGGGCCTGCCGACGCTCCCCCCGCCGAGGCCGCCGCTGCGCGCGCCGCTCTGGAAGTGCCGCGGGAGCGTGAGGCCCTGCTGGCCTGGCTGGCCGCGTCGACGCAGCTTCTGCTGAGCACCCTGCGGGAGGCGGGCCCGGACGCCGGCTGCTGGGCGTGGTGGAGTGCCCTGCAGACGCCGCGGACCTCCGGCGGAGTCGCCCGGCACCGGGTCCAGGAGAGCGCGGTGCACACCTACGACGCCCGGCTCGCCGCGGGCGCCCCACAGCCGCTGCCGGCCGAGGTCGCCCTCGACGGTGTGGAGGAGTTCCTGTTCACCTGCGTCGCGACGCCCAGCGCCTGGCCGCACAAGCCCACGGCCTTCGACTTCCACACCGCCGAGGGCCGCTCCTGGCGCCTCACGGTCGACGGCGACGGCGCACGCTCCACCCGCATCCCCGCGCCCACTGCCGCGACCGGCGAGGACTCGGACGCAGCCGGCGCCTCCATCCATGGCACGGCCAGTGAGTTGGTCCTCTACTTGTACGACCGTATCCCGGCCGGCTCCTTGCACGTTGACGGAGACGCAGGGCTGCTCGACCTGCTCCGCGCCTGGGAGCCGGAGGAGTAGGACGTAGCGGGGGCGGTTGGCCGCGCCTCCACCGGCTCGACCGTCTTGTAGGCGCAGTCCACCGGGCCCCACCGGCCGATCAGCGCAGGTGCCCGGTGTCGTTCAGCAGCCGCAGCGAGGCGTTGCCGTCCGCGTAGTACTGGACGGCACAGAGCGCGGCGGCGGACAGCTCCATCCGGTAGAGCGCGTCCGGCGGGGCGCCGAGCGCGAGCCGGACCAGCGTCTTGATCGGGCTGACGTGTGAGACGACCAGCACGGTCTTGCCCGGGTGGCGGGCCAGGATCTTGTCGCGGGCGACCCCCGCCCGATGGGTGAGGGTGGTGAAGCTCTCACTGCTGCCGGTCGGCTTGGCCTTGGGCGAGCCGAGCCAGGCGGTGAGGTCGTCCGGGTAGCGCTGCTGGACCTCGGCGAAGGTGAGGCCCTCCCAGTCGCCGAAGTCGACCTCGCGCAGCCCGTCCTCGTACCGGACCTCCAGGCCCAGGCGGGCGGCGACGATCTCCGCGGTCTCCCGGGTGCGGCGCATCGGGGAGCTGACCACGGCCTGGACGGAGCCGCGGGCGGCCAGCGCCTCCGCTGCCCGCTCGGCCTGCCAGCGGCCCTTCTCGGAGAGCTCCGGGTCGCTGCCGCCACTGCCGGAGAAGCGCTTCTCCGGGGTGAGGTGGGTCTCGCCGTGGCGGAGCAGGACGAAGGTGGTCGGCGTGCCGAGGTCGGCGGCGGCCGCCCAGCCGGCCTTCGGCGCGGCCTTCTCCAGCGGCGGCTCCGCGGCCGGCTCCACGACGACGGGCGACGCGGCCTTCAGCGGCCTGGGCTCCCACTGGCGGCCGGCCTTGCCCGCGTCCATCGCCTCGTTGGCGAGCCGGTCGGCGTCCTTGTTCCGCTCGCGCGGGATCCAGGTGTACTTGACCTGGCCGCGCGGGAGGACGCCGCGCGCCTCGGCGGCGAGCGGCTGCATGTCGGGGTGCTTGATCTTCCAGCGCCCGGACATCTGCTCGACCACCAGCTTGGAGTCCATCCGGACGTCCACCGAGGCGTCCGGGTCGATCTCCCGGGCTGCCTTCAGGCCCGCGATCAGGCCCTTGTACTCGGCCACGTTGTTGGTGGCGTGGCCGATGAACTCGGCGGCCTCGGCGATGATCCGGCCGGTGTCACCGTCCCGGACCACCGCGCCGTAGCCGGCCGGCCCCGGGTTGCCCCGGGAGCCGCCGTCCGCCTCGACGATGAACCTGCGCCCCGCCACCGGATCAGATGCCCGACTCGGCGGTGCGCACCAGGATGCGGCCGCAGTTGTCGCAGCGGACGACCGCGTCCTTGGGCTCGGCCTTGATGGCGTTCAGGTCGGAGACGGCGAACTCGACCCGGCAGCCCTCGCAGCGGCGCTGGAAGAGGCGGGCCGCGCCGACGCCGCCCTGCTGCTCGCGCAGGCGGGTGTAGAGCTTCAGCAGGTCGGCCGGGATGACGGCGACGACGGTCTCGCGCTCGCGCCGGACCTTCTCGGCCTCGCCGTCGATCTCGGCGAAGGAGGCGTCGCGGCGGCCCTCGGCCTCCTTGAGCACGACCGTGGAGTGCTCCAGGCGCGCGGTCAGCTCGGTGACCCGGGTCTGGGCGGACTCCAGCCGCTCCATGATCTCCAGCACGACCTCCTCGAGGTCGCCCTGGCGCTTGGCGAGCGAGCCGATCTCGTGCTGGAGGTTCTCCAGGTCCTTCGGCGAGGTGATCGCGCCGGAGTCCAGGCGCTGCTGGTTGCGGGCGGCCCGGGCGCGGACCTGCTCGACGTCCTGCTCGGCCTTGGTCAGCTCACGGGCGGTGTCGCCCTGCTGGGCCTGGGCGGCGACGACCAGGTCCTTCAGCGCGGTGTGGTCGGCGGTGGCCGTCTCGATCTCGGCGTGCTCGGGCAGGCTGCGACGCCGGTGGGCCAGCTGGTCGAGCTTCGAGTCGATGGCCTGGAGGTCGAGCAGGCGGATCTGGTCGGCGGGCGCGGCGTTCAAGCGGAGGGCTCCTGTGAATCGGGTCAGGCGGTGAAGGACATGGGGGCGTGCGCGGTCCACGGGTCGGTGACCTTGTGGGAGACCTTGGTCTCCACGGCCCAGCCCCGCTTCTCGGCGGCGCCGTGCAGCGCCCGCTCGGCCAGGGCGAGCCAGGGCCACTCGGTGGCCCAGTGCGCGGCGTCGACCAGCGCGACCGGCGCCGCCTCGGCGGCCTCGGACGCCGGGTGGTGGCGCAGGTCGGCGGTGAGGTAGGCGTCGACACCGGCCGCGCGCACCTCGGCGAGGAGGCTGTCACCGGAGCCGCCGCACACCGCGACCCGGCTGACCAGCCGGTTCGGGTCGCCGGAGACCCGGACGCCGGCGGCGGTGGCCGGCAGGCCCTTGGCGACCTGGGCGGCGAAGGCGGAGAGCGTGAGCGGGGGCTCCAGCAGGCCGATCCGGCCGGAGCCGCGCCGGCCCAGCGGGTCGGTCGGGTCCGCCACCAGCGGGCCGGTGACGCGGACGCCGACCGCCTCGGCCAGCGCGTCCGAGACGCCCGGGTCGGCGTGGTCGGCGTTGGTGTGTGCCACGTGCAGGGCGATGCCGCCCCGGATCAGCGTGTGCACGACCCGGCCCTTGAAGGTGGTGGCGGCGACGCTGGTGGTGCCGCGCAGGTAGAGGGGGTGGTGGGTGACCACCAGGTCGGCACCCCACTCGACGGCCTCGTCGACCACCGCCTGCACGGGGTCGACGGCGAAGAGCACGCGGCGGACCTCGGCCTGAGGGTCCCCGCAGACCAGGCCGACGGCGTCCCAGGACTCCGCCCACCGGGGCGGGTAGACCTCTTCGAGCGCGGTGATGACGTCGGACAGTTTCGGCACCTGTCGAGACTACCGTGCGCGCGGGGGCGCCCGGGCCGCCCGGGCCGGGTGCGTTCCGGGGCCGGCGCGTCCCGGCCGGCCGCCCCGCGCGGTGCCCGGTGTGGGGGACGGGGCGCACAGATGCGCGTCAACCCGCTGTTCGGCGCGTTCGGGCGGCGCCCGGGCACCGCCGGGAGACGGCGTACGGGCCGTTCGAGCGCCGCGCCCGCCGAAGCGCGCGGGAGTCACCGCTCACAGGGGGCGGCTCGCACAAATTCGAAACAGCGCCCAGATCACCCTTACGAGTGAAGTGACTCGCTACGCGTTGAGTCCGCCCCAAAACCGAAAGTAACTTCACTTCTGCGAACGGGAGTTGCCCCGACCGGGGGGTCGGGAAGGCGCTCCGCCGGAGCTCGGGCCCAGGTCAGGCGGGTCCGCTCCGGGCCCCGGAAGGGGTCCGGGCCGGGCACCGGCCGAGGTCCGCGGCGGACGCGGCCGGGGCAGCGCTCCCGTACTTCCGAGAAACCGATCAGGCCGTGGCCGTGCGCCCGGGTGCCGGAGCAGTGGGCACCCGCGAGCGCCGGCCGAGACGAAGGGATGTGAATGCGGATGGGGGCGGGCACATCGCTTCGTACGGCCGGGGGAACGGGATCGGCGGGTCGCGGGCCGAAGGCGGCCGGCTCGTGGCCGGAGGTCACGCGGGCGGCGCTGGCCGGCGCCGGGGGCCGGGGAGGCGACGGCGACTGGGAGGTCACCGTCGAGGACTTCTGGTGCACGGCCAGGCCGTCCGCGGGTGAACTGGCCGGGGAGGGCTGGAAGATCCACGTCAGCGCGGCGTCGGCGGTCGGGGGCACGGTGCTGGCCGCCGTCGCCGAGGTGCTGGCCGACGACCCGTGCGCGTTCAAGTTCGCCGCCGGGCCGGCACAGCTGCACGAGCTCAACTCGCGCAACAGCGACCGGGGTTCGGCCGGCAAGTTCATCACCGTCTACCCGGACGGCGAGGAGCAGTTCCGGCGGCTCGCCGCCGCGCTGCACCGGGCCACCGACGGCCTGCCCGGGCCGGTCGTGCTCTCCGACCGGCCGTACCGGCCCGGCAGCCGCGTCCACTACCGGTACGGCGCCTTCGCGGCCCGCGCCGAGCTGGGCAACGACGGCGGCTACCGGTCGATGCTGCGCGGGCCGGGCGGCGAGCGGGTGGAGGACATGCGCGGGGCGTCGTACCGGTGTCCGCCGTGGGCGCGCGATCCGCTGGCGGAGGGGCCGGGGGTCGAGGGGTGGGGAACCGAGGAGCGAGGAGCAGAGGAGCAGGGAGCAGACGGGCGGGGACCAAACGGCCGACGGGCCGAGGAGCGACGGGCTGAGGGGCGGGGGACCGAGGGGCGGGGCGCCGTCTCCGACCGTCGTGGGCCCGGGGCGGCCAAGCCGGCCGCGGCTCGGCGCGGGGCCGGCGGGGTACTGCTGGCCGGGCGGTACGTGATCACCGGCGCGATCCGGCACGGCGCCAAGGGCGGGGTCTTCCTCGGCCGGGACACCGAGGGCGGCGAGGAGGTCGTGGTCAAGCAGGCCCGCGCGCACATCGAGGTGGACCGCTCCGGCACCGACGCCCGCGCCGCGCTGCGGCACGAGGCCGCGCTGCTCACCCGGCTGGAGGGGCAGGGGCTGGCACCGCGGCCGGTCGAGCTGATCGAGCAGGACGACTCGCTGTTCCTCGTGCAGGAACGAATCGCCGGGCAACCGCTGGGCAGCTGGGTGGCCGCCCGGCTGCGCCGCGACGGCAGCCCGGACGTCGACTGGGCCGAGGCCGGCCCCCTGGTGCACGCCCTGCTCGACCTGGTCGAGCGGGTGCACGAGCTGGGCCTGGTACTCCGCGACCTCTCCCCCGGCAACGTCCTGGTGCAGCCCGACGGCACGCTGCGGCTGGTCGACCTGGAGCTGGCCGCCGAGGCCGGCCGCCGTGCCGGATCGGCCGGAACCCCGGGCTACCGCGCCCCCGAGCAGGGGCCCGGGCGGCTCGCCCTCGTCGAGGACGGGCCTGCGGGCGACGGCAGCTGTGCGGCCGAGCCGACGGCAGACCTGTACGCGCTCGGCGGGCTCTTCTTCCTGCTCGCCACCGGCCACGACCCGCTGCTGCCCGAGGACCTCCCGCACGCCCGTCCCGTCGCCGACCGCCTCGGCCGCTGGCTCGCACTCGCCGCCCGCTCCGGCGACACCGCGCGGCGCCTCGCGCCGGTGGTGCTGGGGCTGCGCGCGGAGGAACCACGGCAGCGGTGGCAGCTGCACCGCGTACGGGAGGCCCTGGCGGGCGGTCCCGGGGTACCGGCGCCGGGCGGCGGCCGTACGGAGGCTGTCGGGCCGACGGTCGCGGGCGCCACCCTCAGCCGCCCCGTGGGAGACGGCGACACCATCGTCGACCGGGTACTGCACGACGGCCTGCGGCACCTCGCGGCCACCGCCACCCCGCTGCGGCGGGACCGGCTCTGGCCCACCGTGCCGGCCGGACAGCGGTCCGACCCGTGCAATGTGCAGCACGGCGCCGCCGGGGTGCTGGCGCTGCTCGCCCGGGCCGCGGTGGCCGGCGGGCTGCCGGCCGGGGTGCGGGAGGAGGCCAGCCGGACGGCGGCGATGGCCGTGGAGTGGATCGAGCGCCGGTGCGCCGCCGAGCCCGTCGTCCTGCCCGGGCTGTACTTCGGCCGCTCGGGCACCGCCTGGGCGCTGCTGGACGCCGCCGGGGCCCTGGGCGACCGGGCGCTCGCCGAACGCGCCGTCGGCCTGGCCCGCGAAATAGCCGTCGAGTGGCCCAACCCGGACGTCTGCCATGGTGCGGCCGGGGCTGGCTTCCTCCAGCTCCGAGTCGCCGCCGACGGCTCGGGAACGGACGCCGCCCAGGAGTTCCTGGCCCGGGCCGCCCGCTGCGGCCACGGCCTGCTGGCCGCCGGAAGGCCCACCCCGTACGGCACGGTCTGGCCCGTCCCGAAGGACTTCGACTCGGCACTCGCCGGGATCACCCACCTCGGGTACGCCCACGGGGTGGCGGGCGTCGGCGCGTTCCTGCTCGCCGCCGCCGAGGCCACCGGCGACCGGGCACTGCTCGACGGCGCCGCCGAGGCCGGGCGTACGCTCGCGGCCACCGTGCGGCGGGAGTCCGGCGCCGGCGCGCAGGAGAGCGCCTGGTGGCCGCAGGACGCCGGCGACCCCGACCACGTCAGGCTCGCCCACTGGTGCAGCGGTGCCTCGGGCGCGGGCACCTTCCTGCTCCGGCTCTGGCAGGTGACCGGCGACGCCACCGCGCGTGAACTCGCCCTCGCCGCCGGGCGGGCCGTCCTGGCCGGACGCTGGCACTGCGGCGTCAGCGCCTGCCACGGGCTGGCCGGCAACGGCGAATACCTGCTCGACCTCGCCGAGTTCACCGGTGACACCGAATTCCGCGCCGGCGCGGATGAGTTGGCGCAGCTGATCACCGCCAGGTCGGCGCTGCGCGACGGCCTGCTGGTGCTGCCCGACGAGACCGGTACCGGCTGCGCCGCCGCGTACGGCACGGGGACGGCAGGCGTGCTCGCCTTCCTGCTGCGGCTGCGGCACGGCGGCCCCCGGCTCTGGGTGGATCCGGTGCCGGCGCCGCCGGGCGAACTGCCGCCCCCCGCAGGCGAGACGAGGGCACCATGACCGTGGCCACCAGGAGCGCGACGCAGGCCCTGCGCCGCCTCAGCTTCACCTTCGCCGCCGACGGCAGCCATGCCGCCTGTCTCGCCTCCGCCGCCGACGGCGGCTGGTACGCGGAGAGCTGGCACCTGCCGGCGGCCGGACCGGCCGCACCGACCTCGCTGGCGCTGCCCGGCAACCGGTCCGAGAGCCTGCGCTCGCAGCTGATCGCGCTGCCGGACGGCTCGGTCCTGGTCTGCCGGCACGACGGCGAGCGGCACGACCTGGTGGCACTCGGTGCCGCCCGACCGGGCCGTGAATCTGCCACCGAAGAACGTCAGTTGGCCACCCTGAGGCGACCCGGGCTGCGCCTGCTGCCGCTTCCGGCGGCTTCTGCGGACAGCGCCGGCACACAGGACAGCGCCCGTACCCCGGGCGGCTCGCGTACACCGGACGACCCGCGCACCCCGGGCTCGCGTACACCGGACGGCGCCCGCGCCCCGGTCGCCGTGGCGCTGGGCACCGACACCCGGCCGGCCACCACCGTCTGGCTGGTGCACGCCGACGGCAGCGAGCCCCGACAGGTCGCCGAGCTCCCCGGACTGCACGGCGGCGGCGTCTGGCTCGACCGTGCCGGCGCGCTGCTGGCACTCGACCGGGTCGACGCGGGCATCGTCCGCACCGTCGTCCTGGACCTGCGCAGCGGCGCCGTCACCCCACTGCTGGAGATCGGCGAACGCAGCAACGATCGGCTGGTGCTGTTCGATCCGGACAGCAGCTTCGCGATGGTGCGCAGCGACGCGACCGGCACCGACCGGCTGGGCTGGGGCCTGCTGGGCGGCGGGGAGCCGCTGCGGTTCCCGGAGTGCCTGCACGTCTCGGGCATGTTCCTGCGGCCGGTGGCGCTGCGGCCCGGGCCGGAAGGGGCCCGGGTGGTGGTCCAGATCGACCACGGCGCGGGCTCGGCGCTGGCCCTGTGGCGGCCCGCCGCCGGGCGGTTGGACCAGCTACCGGTGCCGCCCGGGCGGCTCGGCGCGGTCGGCCACTGGTCGGAGGCGGGGCTGCGGATGCCGTACTCCTCCCCCGACCACCCGACGGCGCTGGCCACCCTGGACGTGGACGCGCTGCTGGCGCACGGTCCGGCACCCGCCGGGTCCGGACCGGTGCCGCTGCCCCTGCAGTTGGCGCCGCTCGGCTCCGGCCTGCCCGGGCCGTGGCGCGACACCGTCCTGCCCTGGCAGCCCGGCGGGCCGCGCACCTCCCGCACCGCCCCGGCCGGCTGGCGGCTGGACGGCTCCGCCCCGCCCGGCGACGGCGGCCGCTGGCACCCGGCCCAGAGCCTCGAACTCGCCGGCCCGGCCGGACCGTTGGAGGCCGTGGTGTACGGCGGTGACGCCTGGCTGAGCAGTCCGCACCTGGTGCTCGCCCTGCACGGCGGCCCGGCGGACGCCTGGCGGCTGGAGTTCGACCCCGCCCTGCAGCGCATGGCGGCCGAGGGGATCGCCGTGGTCGCACCCAACCAACGCGGCTCCACCGGCTACGGGTTGGCGCACGCGATGGCCATCCGGGGCGCCTGGGGCGGGCCCGACCTCGACGACATCCTGTACCTGCTGGACGGCCTCGCGGGCCAGCGCGCCGCACTCGGCCTGGAGCCGCCCGCCCTGTTCGGCGTCAGCTACGGCGCGTTCCTGGCCCTGCTGGCGGCCGCGCACGCGCCGGCCGAGCAGGTCGCGCGCTGCGCGGTGGTCGCCCCGTTCCTGTCCGGCGCCCGGCTGCTGGCCGAAGCGGCACCCCCCGTACGGGCGTTGACCACGCGGCTCGGCGGCGGCGAACCGATCGCGGACGCCCGCGGCCCGCGCGACGTGCTCCAGCTGGCGCACCGGCTCAGCGCGCCGCTGCTGGTCGTACACGGCGACCGGGACGAGGTCGTCCCGGTGAGCCAGTCCCGCTCACTGCGGCACGAGCTGCTGCGGATCGGCCGCTCCGAGGGCGCCGACTTCCGCTATGTGGAGGCGGCCGGAGCCGGGCACGAGGTGCTGGCCGAGGACGGCGCCGCCGTACTGCACGAACTGCTGGCCGCCTTCCTGCGGACCGGCCGGCCGGGGTAGCCCCGGCTGACCGGCCGGGGCTACCCGGTCCGCTCACAGACTCCCGGGCCCAGATGGCCCGGGGTGGTACCTGCGGTGGTGGATGGAGGCCGCCGCGGGAGCAACACCCGACGCCCGTACCGCAGATCGCGGCGGGCGGAAGCACCAGGGGAGGAACCCGATCATGGAGAACATGATGGACTTCGAGACCGACCTCGCGGCCCTGCAGGAGCTGCCCGAGACCGAGTCCGTCGAGTTGACCGGCCACGGCGGCGGCTGCCAGTACACCTGTCTCATCCTGACCTGCCTGATCTTCACGATCAGCTAGTCGTGCGGCGGTCGGTCACCCGCTGACGCGGTGACCCACGGGCGCCGCTCCCGCCTGTCCGGACAGGCGGGAGCGGCGCCGTCCCTTTCCGTCCTCTGCCCCGCTTCCCTTGCTCCTTCTCTGCTCCTTCTCTCTTGACCCACCCGCGCCCCTTCCTGCCCCACCCCGACGGGAGCCCGCCCATGCCCCGCCGCCCCACCGGCTGGACCCTCGCGCTGGCCGTCGCCCTGCCCGCCGAGGCCGCCACCACGCTCGCCCTGCCCCCGGCACTCGCCGGCGCCGTCGACACCGCACTCGACCGGGGCGCCGGACACTCCGCGTTCGTCCTGCTCACCCTCGTCCTCGGCACGGCCGCCGCCGCCAACGCGCTCGCCGCCGCGGCCGGCCCCGCCTGCGCGGCCGAGGCCACCGCCGCCCTGCGCGGCCGACTGGTGCGCCACCTGCTCGCTCTCGGCCCCGGCGGCCGGCTCCGGCACGGCGGACCGCCGCCCGGCGACCTGGCCGCGCGCCTCGTCGGCTCCGCCGCGGACGCGGGTGGCCGGCTCCCCGCCGTGCTCGGCGCGACCACCGCACTGCTCACCTCGCTCGGCGCGATCGTAGGGCTCGGGGTGCTCTCGCCCTGGCTGGCGCTCGCCTTCTTCGGCGGCGTGGTGCCCGGGGTGGTGCTGATCCGGCTCTTCCTGCGGGAGGCCGGGCAGGTCTTCGTCCGCTACCAGGAGGTCCAGGCCGACCTCGCCGGCCGGCTCGCCGGCGCGCTCACCGGACTGCGCAGCATCCACGCGGCCGGCGCCCAGCGGCGCGAGGCGGCGCGCGTGCTGGAGCCACTCCCCGCCCTCTCGGACGCCGGACACGCGCTCTGGGCCGCACAGCGGCGGACGGCGTGGCAGGCGACGCTGCTGATCGCCGTGGTCGAGGTCGCGGTGCTGGCCACCGCCGGCGCCCTGGTCTCGGCGGGCACGCTGGCGCCCGGCGCGCTCGCAGCGGCGGCCGGCTGGGCGGCGCTCGGGGCCGGGCTGTTCGAGCAGGTCGAGGCGCTGGTCGGGGTGGCACACGCGCGGGCCGGGCAGGCCCGGGTGGACGAACTGCTGGCGCTCGCACCGGCGGCCGGCGGCACGGCCCTCCTGCCGGAGGGCGGCGCGGGCGAACTCGCCTTCCGCGGTGTGGTGGTACGCGACGGCGACCGGGTGCTGCTCGGGCCACTCGACCTCACCGTGCCGGGCGGGCACACCGTCGCCCTGGTCGGCCGCTCCGGCTGCGGCAAGTCCCTGCTGGCCGCCCTGCCCGGCCGGCTGCGCGACCCCGACGAGGGCCGGGTGCTCGTCGACGGCGTCCCCGTCGACGAGTTGACCGCCTCCGAGCTGCGCCGGGCCGTCGGCTACGCCTTCGAACGCCCCGCACTGACCGGCCGGACGGTCCGCGAGGCGCTGGACGACGCCGGCCCCGAGGCCGCGGCCGCCGCCCGGGCGGACGGCTTCCTGCGACGGCTGCCCGCCGGCTGGGACACCCCGCTGGACGAGCTCCGGCTCTCCGGCGGCGAGCTGCAACGGCTGGGGCTGGCACGGCTGCTGGCCCGCCCCGCGCGGGTCGTGGTGCTGGACGACGCCACCTCGGGGCTCGACCTCGCCACCGAGTACCAGGTCACCGAGGCCCTGGACCGGGCCACCCACGGGCGCACCCGGCTGGTGGTCGCCCACCGCGAGGCGGCCGCCGCCCGCGCCGACCTGGTCGCCTGGCTCGACGCCGGCCGCCTGCGCGCCCTCGCCCCGCACACCGACCTCCTCACCGACCCCGACTACCGCGCCACCCTCTCCGGCACCGCCCTCGAAGCGGCCACCGCCTGATGGGCCGCCACAGCGCCACCAACGGCGTGCCGCGCGCAGGAAATCGGCCTGACCGACTTCCTGCGCTGCTCCCCGAGTCGCTCGCCGGGCCCGAGAGCGCCGACACCGGCTCCGCACCCACCGGACCGTCGGACACAGCCTCGGCGCGCACCAGAAGTCGGCCCCGCCGACTTCTCGTGCAGCCCCGCTCGCCCGGCTGGGCGCTGCTCGGGCGGCAGCTCGCCGACACGAGGGGGGCGTTGTGGCGGCTGCTCGGGTGGTCCGGGATCGAGGCGTTGCCGGCGTTGGTGTCGGGGCTGATGGTGTCGGCCGCCGTGGACCAGGGGTTCCTGGCCGGGCGGCCGGGGGTCGGGGTGGCCTGGCTGGCCGGCTTCGGTGCGGTGACCGCCGCCCGCGCATACGCGGCACGGGCCGGGTTCCCGCACCTCGCGGCCGTGGTCGAGCCGCTGCGGGACGCTCTGGTGGAGCGCGTCGTCCGGGGCGCGCTCGCCCGGCCGTACGCCGATCCGGCCGAGGTCGCCCGGCTGACCGAACAGGTCGAGTCCGCACGGCAGTTGACCGCCACCCTGCTGCGGACGCTGCGCGGGGTCGGGGTGACCCTGGTCGCGGCCCTGGTCGGCCTGACCGTGCTCGCGCCCACCGTACTGCCGCTGGTCCTCGTCCCCCTGCTCGCCGCCGGCCTGCTGTTCGCCCGGCTGCTCCGCCCGCTGGTGGACCGGCGCCGCGCCGTCGTGATTGCCGAGGAGCGCCTCGCCGCCGAGGCCGGCCGCGTCCTCCACGGGTTGCGCGACATCCAGGCCACCGGCACCCGGCAGCGGACAGCCGAGGCACTCGCCGCCACCGCCGGGGACAGCGCCGCCGCCTCCCGCGCGCTCGGCCGGGCCGCCGCGGTCCGCTCGCTGGTGGTTGCGCTCGGCGGCCGTCTGCCGGTGCTGGCGGTGGTCGCGGCGGCGCCCTGGCTGCTCGACGACGGCGGCCTCACACCCGGCGAGCTGCTCGGCGTGGCCACCTATCTGCTCCAGCAACTCGACCCCGCGGTACGGACCTTGGCCGGTACGGTCGGCGGCTGGCTGCTGAGCCTGGCCGTCGTCCTCGACCGCCTCGCCACCACCTCCCACGAACCGGAGCCGGAACCCGGACCGGGGTCGGAGCCGGAACCCGGACCGGGGCCGGAACCCGAGTCGACACCGACGCCCACCACCCGCACCACCGCCCCCACCCTCCGCCTCGCCGCCCTCCGCCACGCCCACGGCCCGACCGCCGAACCGGTCTTCGCCGGCCTCGACGTAACGACGGCCCCCGGCGAGCACCTGGCCGTGGTCGGCCCGAGCGGAACGGGGAAGTCCACCCTCGCCGCGCTGCTCGCCGGCCTGCTGGCGCCGCTCGGCGGCGAGGTCACCGTGGACGGCGTCCGCCCGCACCTGCTCCCCGACGGCGACCGCGCGCGCCTGGTGGCGCTGCTCCCGCAGGAGGCGTACGTGTTCCCGGGTACGGTCCGCGCCAATCTGCGCTGGCCCGCCGCGTCCGCCGAGGCCCACCCAGACGACGCCCAACTCGCCAGCGCCACAGCCATTCTGGGTGCTGACGAGGTCGTCGCCCGGCTCGGCGGCCCCGACGCCGTGCTCGCCGATCCGGGCGCACTCTCGGCCGGCGAACGCCAACTCCTGGCGCTGGTGAGGACGTACCTCTCCCCCGCCCCCGTCGTGGTGCTGGACGAGGCCACCTGCCACCTGGACGCCACCGCCGAGGACCGGGTCGAGCGGGCGTTCGCCGCCCGCCCCGGGGTGCTCGTGGTGGTGGCGCACCGGATCAGTTCGGCGCTCCGGGCCGACCGCGTCCTGCTGCTGGACGGCGGCCGCGGTGTGCTCGCGCGGCACGGCGATCTCCAGGTGCTGTCGCCGCTGTACCGCGAACTGGTGGGCCACTGGCTGGGTTCGGCCGGTCCGCGCGGAGCCGTGCCGTTCGCGGGCCATCCATCAGGATCTCGATAGGATCTTGCCCGCTCCGGCCGTTATGGTGGCCGGGGCACGGGCCGTGATCACCGGCTCTGGCGCGGTTCATGCGCCCGGTCGTGCCGGTCACGCGCCCGACTGCCCGCGGCGCCCGCCTGGCGCCGAAGCACCTGCACCCTCGCACGGAAGACGATTCTGATGTCCGACACCCTCACCGACACCACCGGACCCGCGGCCAACGGGACCGACGCCGACGGGACCACGGCCGAGGACACCGCGTCACACGGCCGCCACCGCGGCCGTTCCGCCGCCGACGACCGCCCGGAGGCCGACCCGCACGGGCGGCACCGGCTCGGCCTCGGAGCCGACCGGGGCTGAGCCCGCTCCCTCAGTGCGCGGCAGGGCCCGCCGGTGCGCCGGCGGGCCCTGCCGCGTTCCGGCGACGGGGGCTCAGTCCAGCGTGACGACCGTCCGCAGCGCCTCGCCGCCCCGCATCTGCGCGATGGCCTCGTTGACGTCCGCCAGCCCGACCCGGTGCGTGATCATCCCCGTGAGGTCGATCCGCCCGGCCCGCCAGAGGTCCACCACCAGTGCGATGGTGCGCGGCACGGACGCCCCGCCGTACAGCGAGGGCAGCAGCCGCTTCTCGTTGAAGAACAGCTCGCCCATGGTGAACTGCGCGAGGTCGTCCTGCGCCCCGGCGCCGATCACCACCACCGCTCCCCCGCGCCGCGCCGCGTCGTACCCGGCCCGGACGGTGGCCCCGCGGCCGACCGCCTCGAAGACGTAGTCGAACCCGCCGCCCGGCATGCCCTTCGCGACGGCCTTCAGCTCCTCGGGGGCGAGCGCGTCGGTGGCGCCGAACGCCAGCGCCCGCTCCCGCCGCGAGGCGACCGGGTCGACCACGGCGATCCGGCCCGCACCACAGACCCGGGCACCCTGCACGGTCGCGACGCCCACCCCGCCGGCGCCGATCACCGCGACGGAGGCGCCCGGCTCGACCTGCGCGGTGTGGACGGCGGCGCCGATGCCGGTGGTCACCCCGCAGCCGATCAGGGCGGCCAGCTCGTACGGCAGGTCGGCCGGGACCTTGATCACGGCGTCACGCTCGACCACCACCTCCTCGGCGAACGAGCCGGTGCCGTAGAAGCCGGAGGCCTCGACCGGGACGCCGCCCTCGTCGAACCGGAAACCCGGAGCGCCGAGCCGGCGCAGGCTGGAGACGCAGAGGTGTCCGCGTCCGCGCTCGCAGTGGGCGCAGCGGCCGCAGGGCGCCATCCAGCAGAGCACCACCCGGTCGCCCGCCTCGATGCCGGTCACGCCCTCGCCGACCTCCACCACGTCGCCGGCGCCCTCGTGGCCGGGGACGAACGGCGCGGGCTGCGGCAGGACGCCACTCATCGCCGAGAGGTCGGAGTGGCAGAGGCTCGCCGCCCGCAGGCGGACTCTCACCTTGCCGGGGCCGAAGCCGACCGCCACCACGTCGTCGCGGACGTCGAGCGTGTCCTGGCCGGTCTTGTGCAGGATGGCTGCGCGCATGGGGCTGCTCCCGGGTTCCCCTCGGATCGGTGGTCGGGCCGATTCTGGCACGGCACGCCCGCGCGGAGTAGAACACGTTTCACTCGCGGCGCCCGGGCAGCGGGGAGCAGCTGTACCAGGAGCTCGCCGCCGGCGGCACCACCTCCAGCGGACGGCGCGACTGGATCGCCGCCGCGGCCACCGCCTCGCTCGTCCACCTCGGCACGGCCGCGCTGTTCGGCTGGTCGCTCTGGCTGCTGGTGACCGGGAACACCCCGCTCCGGTGCCTGGGCGCGCTCGTCCTCGCGGTCGTCGTCCTGCTCCGCCCCCGGATCGGTCGGGTGCCGCGCGGCGAGAGCGTGCTGCAGCGGGAACAGGCACCCGCCCTCTACGGTCTCGCAGACCGGGTCGCGGCCGAGCTCGGGGCGCGGCCGGTCGGAGCGATCCGGGTCGACGACGCGTTCAACGCCAGCCTGGGGGTCGTCGGGCTGCGTCGGCGCAGCGTGCTCACCCTGGGCCTGCCGCTCTGGGAGGCGCTCGACGAGCAACAGCGGATCGGCCTGCTCGGCCACGAGCTCGCCCACCGGGTGAACGGCGACCACCGGCGCGGCCTCTGGCTCGGCTCGGCGATCGGCGCGCTGGCGCACTGGTACGACCTCGCCCGTCCGCGCGAGTCGGTCGGCGACGCGGCCGGGTTCCGGCTGCTGTTCCAGCTCGCCGACCTGATCGCCAACGTGCTGCTCAACTCGCTCGCCTGGCTGCTCATGCGGGCCCTGTTGCTGCTCGACCGGCTCACCGCCCGGGCCGGACACCAGGCCGAGTACCACGCGGACGCACTCGCCGCGCGGGCCGCGTCCACCGAGGCCGCCCACGGGATGCTGGAGACGCTCCTGCTCTCCGAGGCCGCCACCACCCTCGTCTCCCGGCTGCGCGTCTCCCACCAGCACCGCCCCCGGGCGCCGCGCCGCGGCGCGGCCCCCACCCGGCCCGTCCCGCCGCCCGAGGCCCTGTGGGCGGAGCTCCGCGACCACCTCGCCACCGTCCCGCCGCTCGAACGCGAGCGCCTGCTTCGCCGCTCCGCCCGGGACCGGGCCGCCGTGGACGCCACCCACCCCCCGACCCACCTCCGCCTCGCCCTCCTCGCCCAGCGCCCGCCCCTCCCTGCCGCCGTCACCACCACCCCCACCGAATCCGCCGCCATCGCCGCCGAACTCGCCCCCCACCGCACCCGCATCGCCCGCTCCCTCCTCGCCCCCTGACCGGACCGCGCACAGGAAGTCGGCCGGGCCGACTCCCTGCTCCGCTGCACGTCGGGGTAGGCGGGACGGTGGGGCGTACTGTCGAGTAGGGTCCGACGGCGAGTACGGAGTACCGAGTACCGACCACCCCTGGCAAGGAGCTGCAGCATGTCCGACCTCCTGGAGAACACGCGACCCGGGGCCGAGGTGCTGGCGGCGTTCGAGGGTGCGACCGGGTTCATGCCGGTGGACGAGGGGCTGGCGCTGTACGCGGCGGCCGTGACGGCCGCGCGGCGCACGGGGCTGCCGGTACTGGAGATCGGCACGTACTGCGGGCGTTCGGCGATCCTGCTCGCGGCGGCCGCCCGGGAGGCGGGGACGGTCGCGCTGACCGTCGACCACCACCGCGGGTCCGAGGAGCAGCAGCCCGGCTGGGAGTACCACGACCCGACGCTGGTCGACCCGGAGGTCGGCCGGATGGACACGCTCCCGCGCTTTCGCCGCACGCTGCACGCGGCCGGGCTGGAGGAGCACGTGGTGGCACTGGTCGGCCGTTCGCCGCAGATCGCGGCGCTCTGGGGCGGGCGGCTCGGCCTGGTCTTCATCGACGGCGGCCACACCGACGAGCACGCCACCGGCGACTACGAGGGCTGGGTGCCGCATCTGGCGCCCGAGGGCCTGCTGGTGGTGCACGACGTCTTCCCCGATCCTGCGGACGGCGGGCAGGCCCCGTACCGGGTGTACCTGCGGGCGCTCGCCGAGGGGTTCGAGGAGATCTCGGTGACCGGTTCGCTGCGGGTGCTTCGCCGGACCGCCGCCTGATCCGTCCCCGCCGGGATCCGCGTACCCGCCCCACGGGCGATCACGGATGCTCTAACGTCGTGCCGGGGCTGTCGGGCGGGGGTTCGAACGGTACGGTGTCCGCGCGGCGCCGACGGGTGCCGCAGGCGACGACAAAGCGACAAAACGGCACAGCACCAGGCAGAGCATCCGGGCAGACGGTGGGGGCTAGAGCGCAATGACGGACCAGCAGAACACGGCTCCGGCGGTCTGGGACCCAACCGCGCGCGGCGGCGCCGGCGGCTGGGTCCGCGGCCCGCAGCAGCAGCCTGCCCCCGGCAGCGCGCAGAACCCCGCCGCGCCCCCGCCCGCGGCCGTCCCGCCTGCCGGGGCGCCCCCGCGGCCGCCCGGGCCGGGCGCCGTCGGCGACCAGGGCCCGCCGCTGGGGGCGCGCCCGTACCTGTCGGCCGCCCCCGGCTACGACGCCCCGACCGCGCCCGCCTTCCCGGCAACAGCCCCGCGGCCGGCCGGCCCGCCTCCGGCCGCACAGCCCACGGCCCCGCCCGCCGGCGGCTTCCCGGGCCACGCGACCCCGCAGCACCAGGGCCCGGCCCAGCCCGGCGGCTACGGCTACCCGGCAACCCCGCCGCAGCCCCCGCACCCGCAGCAGCTGTACGGGCAGCAGCCCTACCCGCCGCAGCCCTACCCCCAGCAGCCGTACGGGCAGCCCGACCTCCCCGCCGACTACCCCACCGGCTACGACGACCTGGACGACGAGGACCGCCCCGGCAGCAAGCGCGCACCGCTGCTGATCGCCTTCGCCCTCCTCTTCGTGCTGGCGATCGGCGGCGGCATCCTCTGGGCGGTGAAGGGCAACGGCGACTCGGCCGACAAGGCCGCCCCCGGCCCGTCCGCCACCGGCGCGCCCACGGACGCGACGGCCTCTGGCAACCCGCAGCCCGCCCCGGTGCCCAGCGGTTCGGCCGACGCGCCGAGCCCGACCGCCACCGACACCGCGTCCGCCTCCGCGAGCCCGACGGCCGGCGCGCCCGGCCCCAACGCGCAGGCCCAGGCCAAGGCGCTGGACGAACTGCTGACCCAGGGCGAGAGCGCAAAGGCGCCGATAGGCAGCGCCGTCGCCAAGGTGTCCAGCTGCCCGTCCAAGGCCGACATCGACAGTGCGGCGCAGGTCTTCGACACCGGCGCCAAGCAGCGCGACCAGCTGCTCACCAAGCTCGCCGCCCTGGCCGTCACCGACCTGCCCGGCGGCGCGGACGCGGTGGCGTCGCTGAAGTCGGCCTGGCAGCTGTCCGCCGACATCGACCGCGCGTACGCGAGCTGGGCGCGTGCGGTGTCCGGGCAGGGCTGCTCCGGTTCGGCGCCGAACACCGCCGACAAGAAGCACGCCGACGAGCTCAACCCGCAGGCCACCCAGGCGAAGAAGGACTTCGTGGCGAAGTGGAAGACCATCGCGGACATGTACGGCCTGACCGCGCGCACCCAGGACAGGATCTGAACCACCCGTGACCCGCACCACCGACGGCAGTACGCACGACGAACCGCCCCGCCGTTCCCGCCTGTTGCGCACCACCGCGGTGGCCGGCGCGGTGGTGCCGCTCTGCCTGGCCGGCTGGCTGGGCTGGCAGGCCGTCGGCGACCACGGCCGGGCGGACGACGCCGCACCGTCGGCCCACACGGCCGAGGCGGCCGCCCCGCCGGCGCCGTCCACTGCAGCGGCGCCGTCCACCGCGACGACCTCGGGGACCGCCCCGGCCACCACTGCGGGACCGGAACCGGCGAGCACACCGTCGGCCTCCCCCGAGACCGTGCCCACGCCCGCCCCCACCACCCCCGCGTCCACCGCCCTCGCCGGCCGGACCGTGGTGATCGACCCCGGCCACAACCCCGGCAACTTCGCCCACACCACCGAGATCAACCGCCAGGTCGACATCGGCAACGCCCGCAAGGAGTGCGACACCACCGGCACCTCCACCAACGCCGGCTACACCGAGGCCGAGTACAGCCTGGACGTGTCCCGCCGGGCCCGCGCGATCCTCGCCGCCCGCGGGGCCACGGTGGTGCTGGTCCAGGACGGGGACCGGCCCTGGGGCCCGTGCATCGACGAGCGCGCCCGGGCGGGCGCCGATGCGCACGCCGACGTGGCGGTCTCGGTGCACGGGGACGGCGGCCCGGCCGGCGGCAGCGGGTTCCACGTGATCATGCCCGCGAAGGTGGTCGCGGGGAAGGCGGACACCTCGGCGATCGTCGCACCCTCGCACCGGCTCGGCCTGCTGCTGCGCGACAGCTTCCACACGGCGACCGGCGAGCCGTACGCCGACTACACGGCGAGTCAGGGACTGGACACCCGCTCCGACCTCGGCGGGCTGAATCTCTCGACGGTTCCCAAGGTGTTCATCGAGTGCGGTAACATGCGCAACTCGACCGACGCCAGGCGGATGACGGACCCTCAGTGGCGCCAGCAGGCAGCCCAGGGGATCGCGGACGCGCTGACGACGTTTCTGACCACCCGGTAGGCGTCCGCGGCCGAGGGGCCCACTCGACCACCGGGTGGACGGCAGGAGTCGGACCCGCACAGTTTGCAACGACTTCGCCCCATTCCCGAGCCCGCTGTGCACCCGCGAGGCGGTTGGCCCTAGGCTTCTGGTCCGTTCGGAGTTTTCCGGGCCGGTC
This sequence comes from Kitasatospora sp. NPDC041988, assembly GCF_055588525.1. Classification (NCBI taxonomy): domain Bacteria; kingdom Bacillati; phylum Actinomycetota; class Actinomycetes; order Kitasatosporales; family Streptomycetaceae; genus Kitasatospora; species Kitasatospora sp. NPDC041988. Next base: position 14,043 of record NZ_JBVJCO010000002.1, on the reverse strand, counting down.
AAGCCGACCGTGCAAACCGCCGTCCACGACACACCAACGAGGGGAACGTTAGTGAATCTGCGCGCTCTCACCAGGGGAGACGCCGCCGTCGCAGGTGCGGCCGTCCTGCTCTTCATCGCCTCCTTCCTGCCGTACTGGACCGTGGACTGCAGTGGCAGGTACTGCGGTGACACGTCGCAGAACGCCTGGGACAGCGTCCTGTTCCCCGTCCTGCCCTCGGTCTTCCTGCTCGGCATCCTCGCCGCCGTACTGATCCTGGTGCAGCGTTTCCAGGGTGCCGCGGCCGCCAACCGCCAGGTGCTCGGCCTGCGGCTGGACCAGTGGGGCATCGCCTTCGCCGTCGCCGCGCTCTGGACCTCGATCTGGTCCCTGGGCGGCGGCCCGAAGGGCCTGGACCACGGCTTCGGCGCCTGGCTCGCCGTCATCTCCCTGATCGTGCTCGCCGGTGCCGCCGCGGCCGCCCCGCTGGTGCCCGCGCTGAAGGCGCCGCTGGTGACCGACAAGCCGGCCGCCCCGCAGGGCTACCCGGGCGGCTACCCGGCCCCGCACGCCGGTCAGCCCGGCCAGCCTGGCCAGCCCGGCCAGTACGGCTACCCGGCCCCCGGCCAGGACCCGCTCCAGGCGCAGCCGCCGGCCTTCGGTGGTCAGCCCGGCGGTTACGGCTACCCGGCCCCGCAGGCCGGCCAGCCCCAGGACGGTGCCGCCCAGCAGGCCGCCGCCGCACAGGCCGCTGCCCAGCAGGCTCCGGCCGCCCAGGCGCAGCCCGCCCCGGCGGCCCCGGCCGCCGACTTCGCGCCGTTCTGGTTCGCCGTCCCGGCGCCGCGTCAGCTGGCCCCGAAGGACAACCCGGCCGGTGGCCCGGTCGGCGAGCTGGTCCCGGGCACCTGGTACCTGGCGGTCGAGCAGCGCGGCGCCGCGCTGGTCGCCCAGCTCCAGGACGGCTCCCAGGGCGTGCTGACCGACACCTCGGGCATCCAGCGCGGCTGACGCCCAGGCAACAACGCTGAAGGGGGGGGGGGGGGGGGGGGGGGGGGGGGGGGGGGGGTCGGGGGGGGGGGGGGGGGGGGGGAAGGAGGGGGCAAGCAGCCCCACGACCATCCGGACCGCTCAAAGGACGCACGCGGGGTGGGCCTACCCAACCCTTAGGAACCCAGGTGCGGCGAACCCCAGGACACAACCTGGGGGGGGGGGGGGGGGCCGCCCCCCCCCCCCCCCCCTTCAGCGTTGCGGCGCCGAGTCGTTGCGGCGCCGAGTGCTCGACGCCCCGTGAGGCCGCCTCAGCAGCAGTCCTGCACCACCAGCCCGGCGGGCAGCTGGTCGCCGCCGAAGACCGCCACCGTGGCCGGGTCGCCGCCGAGCGCGGCGACGGCCAGCAGCAGCGCGCCCGCCGTCCAGGTGGTGCGCTCCTCGGGCCAGATGGCATCGTCCTCGAAGACGTACCCGGTCCAGTACGACCCGTCGGTGTGCCGCAGGTGCTTCTGGATCCAGCGCAGGATGTCCACCGCGCGGTCGGACTCGCCGACCGCCCAGAGCGCGAGGGCCAGTTCGGCACTCTCGCCGCCGGTCACCCAGGGCCGGTCGCTGACGCAGCGCACGCCGAGGCCGGGCACGACGAAGCGGTCCCACTCCCGTTCGATCCGCTCCAGCGCTGCCCGGCCGCGCAGCGCGGTGCCGAGCACGGGGTAGTACCAGTCCATCGAGTAGCGGTCCTTGTCGAGGAACCGCTCGGGGTGGTGGGCGATGGCGTGCCGCAGCTTGCCGGCCGCCAGCTCCCAGTCGGGCTGCGGCTCCTCCAGGTAGTCGGCGATGGCCAGGCCGCAGCGGAGCGCGTGCAGAATGGAGGACGAGCCGGTGAGCAGCGCCTCGTCGGGCGCCTCGCCGTTCTCGTCGACCCGCCAGGAGATCGGCCCGCCGGGCAGCCGCAGGCCGACGATGAAGTCCAGGGCGCGCCTGACGACGGGCCAGATCCATTCCAGGAAGGCGTCGTCGCCGGTGCTGAGGTGGTGGTGCCAGACGCCGACCGCGACGTACGCGCAGAAGTTGGTCTCCTTGGCCGCGTTGGAGACCTGGCCGTCCGTGCCGCCCTGCCCGTAGCTGTAGGCCGCGTACCAGGATCCGTCGGGGTTCTGGTTGGCAGCCAGCCAGCGGTAGGCGGCCTCGGCGGCGGCGTGCTCGCCGGCGGTGTCCAGGGCCATCGCGGCCTCGGTGTGGTCCCACGGGTCGAGGTGGTGGCCGGTGAACCAGGGTATGGCGCCGTCGCTCTGCTGCTCGGCGAGGATGCTGCGGACGGTGCCGGCGGCCTGCTCGGCGTCGAGCACCCCGTCCAGCAGCAGCACCTCGGGGACGGCGGCGGTCACTCGCCGGCCCGGGCGGTCTCGGCGCGGTTGGGCTTGGAGGCGTAGGCGACGAAGCTCTTGCCGATGACCGGGTTGAGCGCCTTCTCGGCGGCCTTGGTGAGGGTGCTGATCACCGGGGTGCCGACGATGTCCCAGACCAGCAGCTGGTGGTAGGCCCTGACCGGCAGCGCCTTGTCGTTGTCCACGCCGACCGCGCACTTGATCCACCAGTACGGCGAGTGCAGCGCGTGCGCGTGGTGGGTGCCGTACGGCTCCAGGCCGGCGTCCTTGAGCTTGCCGACCAGTTCGTCACCGCGGTAGATGCGGATGTGGCCGCCCTCGACCTCGTGGTACTCGTCGGAGAGCGCCCAGCAGATCTTCTCGGGCAGCCAGCGCGGCACGGTGACGGCGAGCAGGCCGCCGGGCTTGAGGACGCGGAACATCTCGTTGAGCACGCCCTTGTCGTCCGGGATGTGCTCCATCACCTCGGAGATGATGATCTTGTCGAAGTACTCGTCCTCGAACGGCAGGGCCAGCGCGTTGCCCTCCATGGCGACCGCCGACGCACCTTCGGGCGCCTCGCCGGCCTGCTCCATGGCCGCGAACCACTTCCTGACCTCGGCGATCTCCTCGGTGTTCTGGTCGAGGGCGATCACGTTGGCCCCGCGCCGGTAGCACTCGAACGCGTGCCGCCCCCCGCCGCAGCCCAGGTCGAGCACCCGGTCGCCGGGGGCGAGCGGGAAGCGCGAGAAATCAACGGTCAGCACTGCGGGGCTCCCATTCCTTTGGTACCAAACGCCCCTGACGACACATCAGACCGGGCGGGGACAGAATGACTTGAAGAGGGTGACGTGACGGCCGTCAGGCCACGTACCGCCAGCCCGGACCGGAGCGGGCCCGCTGCCCGACCCCGGTGGCGATCGCTGCCCGGTAGCCCTCGACGGTCAGTTCGGCGGCCCGCTGCCAGGTGAACCGTTCGAGCACCCGCTCGCGCCCGGCCTCGCCGAGCGCGTCGCGCAGCTCCGGATCGTCCAGCAGCCGGCCGAGCGCCGCCGCCAGCGCGTCCGCGTTGCCCGGCGGGACGGCCAGACAGGTCTCGCCGTCCGGCCCGGCCACCTCGGGGATCGCCCCGCCGGTGGTGGCGACCAGCGGCGTACCGGTGGCCATCGCCTCGGCGGCGGGCAGCGAGAACCCCTCGTACAGGGACGGCACGCAGGCCACTTCGGCCGAGCGGTAGAGGTCGACCAGCTCCTGATCGGTCAGGCCGCTGCGGAACTCGATGTGCCGTTCCAGGCCGAACCGGCGCACCGCCTCGGTGACCGGCCCCTGCTCCTTCTGCGGCTTGCCGACCACGACCAGGTGCGCGTCCCGCTCGGTGCGGACCTTGGCCAGCGCCTCCACCAGGTACACCAGCCCCTTGAGCGGCACGTCCGCACTGGAGGTGGTGACGATCCGGCCGGGCACCCGCCGCACCGTCCCCGACGGGGACCAGAGCCGGGTGTCGGCGCCGATCGGCACCACCGAGACCGCGCCGGGCGCGGCGCGCAGGTGCTCGACGATCTCCCGCTTCGAGCTGCCGGAGACGGTGATGATGTGCTCCAGCCGGGCGGCCACCCGGCGCTGCATCCGGGTGAAGGCGTACCAGCGGCGCAGCGACAGCCGCCTGAGCCGGGTGGGGGCCGCGTCCAGCTCCAGCTGCCGGTCCACCGTGATCGGGTGATGGATCGTGGTGACCAGCGGGAACCCGTGCCGCCCCAGGCCGAGCAGGCCGTAGCCGAGCGTCTGGTTGTCGTGCACCACGTCGTAGCGGCCCTTGTGCAGGGCGAGGTACCGGCGGGCGCGCAGCGAGAAGGTCAGCGGCTCGGGGAAGCCGCCGGTGCGCATCGTGGCGACCTCCAGCACGTCCACCGGGCCGCGGTACTCGGCGAGGTCCGGGGTGCGGAACGGGTCGTCGGCGCGGTAGAGGTCCAGGCTGGGCAACTCGACCAGCCGGACCGAGCCGGGGCCCTCGACCTCGTCCAGTACGGGGTACGGCTGGGCGCCGATCACGTCCACGTGGTGGCCCAGCCGGGCCAGTTCACGGGAAAGGTGCCGTACGTAGACGCCCTGGCCGCCGCAGAACGGGTCGCCGCGGTACGACAGCAGGGCAATCCGCAGCGGTTGCGCGGTCATCCTCGGCCCCCATCTCTGCTGCTAGGTGTGCTGCCGGTCGGTAAAGTAGATCAGGTTTCAGTGTGGTGTGGAGTTCGCCACTGACCATGTGAACAATGAGAGACCTTGAAGATACCGGCCCGTAGCTTCTCGTCAGGAGCCAGGGCTGGTGATTCACGCCACGCCGGATCACCCGCCCGACCTGCCGGACCTGCTCCACCGGACCGGCAGGACGGACCTGCTCCGGAACCGTTCCGGACCTGCTCCGGCACTTCAGGAGCACCCCGCCAGTCTCGCGCACCGGGAGCACCCTTGCCGTCGCCCGCCGCACCACACCCTGCGCCGCCCGCCGCGGCGCACCCCGCGCCGCGCTCCGCACCGCAGCCCGCGCCGCACCCCGACGGCCCGCCGCTGACCGCCCGGCAGGCCGAACGGCGGCGGCGGATCCTGCGCTCCGCGACCGCGCTGGCGGCCCGCGGCGGGTACGACGCGGTGCAGATGCGGGAGGTCGCGGAGGGCGCGCAGGTGGCGCTCGGCACCCTCTACCGGTACTTCCCGTCGAAGGTACATCTGCTGGTCGCGGTCATGCTGGAGCAGTTGCAGAGCCTTCAGGAGCACGTCCGGCGGCACCCTCCGGCCGAGCTCGAACCGGCCCCGCGGGTCGCCGAGACACTCACCCGCGCGTTCCACGCGCTCCAGCGCGAACCACTGCTGGCGGAGGCGATGGTCCGGGCGCTCTCCTTCGCGGACCGCTCGGTCAGTACCGAGGTGGACCTCGTGAGCACCGCCACCGGCCAGCTCATCCTGGACGCGATCGGCCAGTCGGGGCCGCCCACCGACAGCCAGCGCGCCGCCGTCCGGGTGATCGAGCACACCTGGCACTCGGCCCTGGTGTCCTGGCTCTCCGGCCGCTCCTCGATCGCCGAGGTCCGCGCCGACCTGCACACCGCCGCCCGGCTGCTCACCCTGCCCTGACGTCGGCCTGCCGCCGGCCCGTCGCCGCCTCGCCGCTGCCGGTGCCGGCGCTCGCCGGTGCTCGCCGGGCCCTGTGGCGGCGCCTCGCCGGCCAAGTGGAACCTGTTCTCGCCCGGGCCGGTTCGGCAGCCCCCGTGCGGCGGCTAAAGTCGACCCGCAGGACAACTCCATCCCGCTTCTCCTCCGGGGAAAGCCGGTGCGAATCCGGCACTGACCCCGCAACCGTGAGCCCGGCGCTGGACGGCCGGGCGAGTCGGAATGCCCGGGGAGAGGCGAGCGGCCACACCGGGCACACCCGCACCCGGCACCGTCGAGGTCTACGGAACGGCCCACCCGGGCCACCACCGCTCACCGAAAGGCTCACCTCCACCATGCTCACCGCCGCCCGCCTGGGCGCCGCCGCCCTGTCCGCCGCGCTGCTCACCGGCGGCGCCGCCGCTCCGGCCCTCGCCGACAGCCCCTCGCCCAGCGCCGCCGCCGTCCCCGAAGGCCTCTACGGCAAGGGCGACCCGACGTTCGACGGGGTGTGGCGGCAGTCGCTCGCCCTCACCGCGCTGGCCGGCGCCAAGGTGACGCCCGCCGACTCCGCCGTCTCCTGGCTCACCGGCCAGCAGTGTGCGGACGGCGGCTGGCCGTCGTTCCGCGCGGACACCGCGGCCGCCTGCGCCGCCGCGACCGAGGACAGCAACGCGACCGCCGTCGCCGTCCAGGCGCTGGTCGCGCTCGGCGGGCACCAGGACGCCGTCGACAAGGGCGTCCAGTGGCTCAAGGCCAACCAGAACGCGGACGGCAGCTGGGCCTACAATCCCGGCAGCCCCGGCGACGCCGACTCCACCGGCCTCGCCGTCAACGCCCTGCTCGCCGCCAAGGTGGACCCGGCCGGCGTCGCCAAGGCCGGAAAGAACGCCTTCGACGGGCTGGCGCTCTTCCAGCTCGGCTGCGCCGCCCCCGCCGACCAGCGCGGCGCCTTCGCCTACCAGCCCAAGCCGGACGGCGCGCTCGAACCGAACGCCCTCGCCACCGGCCAGGCCTCGCTGGCCGCGGTCGGCGGAAAGCTGCCGGTCACCAACACCAACCGGACCGACGCCGCGCCCAAGGCGCTCACGTGCGCGGACGGCTCCACCGGCACGGGCGGCTCCGCGCCGACAGCCGTGCCGCGCGCCGACTCCGGCGAGGCCACGGGCGCCTACCTCACCGCACAGCTCGCGGCCGGCGGGCAGCACCTCACCCTGACCACCCCCGGCGCCGCCCCGACCCCCGACTACACCGCCACCGCCTGGGCCGCGCTCGGCCTGATCCAGGGCGGCCACCCGCAGCAGGCCACCGGCGCGGTGGACTGGCTGGCCAAGGAGGGCACCGCCTGGACCAAGGGCGGCACCGACGCCTCCGCCACCGCCACCCTGCTACTCGTCGCCCAGGCCGCCCAGCGCGACCCGGCCTCGTTCGGCGGCGACCTCGTCGCGCAGCTGACCGCCCTCGGCCCGGCGCCCAAGGCGACCGCCCCGGCCTCGGCCTCGGCTGCCGCCTCCGCGCCGGCGAAGGAGAAGAAGGACGGCGGCATCGGCCAGTGGTGGCCGATCGGCATCGGCCTGCTCATCGGCATCGGCGGCGGCGTGCTCCTGAGCATCCAGCGCAAGCGCGGCCCGAAGCTGTGACCAGCCCCGCCACCCCGACCGGCTCCGGCCCGGCCGGGCCGACTCCCGGGGCAGGCGCCGCGAGCTCGTGTTCCGGTGCGGAGCGGCGGGTTGCGGAGCGGCGAGTCCGTGATCGGCGGGTCGCGGATCACGAGGTCGCGGATCACGGGGTCACGGATCGCCAGGTCACTGATCACGAGGTCACGGATCGCCAGGTCACTGATCGCCAGGTCACGGATCGCCAGGTCGTGGACGCGCCGGTGGCGACCGGCCGGCCGACTGTCACCGGCAGGCCCGCGCCCACCACCCCGCTGCCGCCCGCCGGCCTGCCTGGCCGGCTCCCGGCAACGCTCGCCCCGACACCGGCCGCCCCGGCAACGCTCGCCCCCGCACCCGCGGCTCCCAGTCGCTGTCGGCGGGTGGCGCCCGCGCTCGTCCGGTTCGTCGCCGGGGTGGTGGCCGGGGTGCTGATCCTGTTGGTCCTCGGGGCCGCGCCGGCGCAGGCCGCCGGGTACCGGTACTGGTCGTTCTGGAAGTGGTCCGACGGCGCATGGGCCTACCAGCAGCAGGGGCCCGCCGTGTACGTGCCACCGGACGGCGGCGTGGACGGGTGGCGCTTCGCCGTCAGCCCCGACGGCGGCCGGGACGCCGCCCGCCCCGGCACCGCCCCGGACTTCGCCACCGTCTGCGGCAGCACGCCCGCGCAGCAGGGGCGTAAGCGCGTAGGTGTCGTCCTGGACTTCGGCACCGCCGCCGACGCCGCCGGCGAGACCCCGCCCGGGCCCCGCACCGCCTGCGCCGTCGTGCCCGGCAACGCCAGCTCGGCCGAGGTGCTGGCCACCGTCGCCCCGCCGCTGCGGTACGACACCAACGGGCTGCTCTGCGCCATCGCCGGCTATCCGAAGGCCGGCTGCGCCGACCAGCTCGGCGGAGCCGGCCGGCCCAACGATCAGCCCTCCGACCGTTCCTCCGCCGACGCCGCTGCCACCACCGCGCGCAACGACGGCTCGCCCGGCACCAGCGGCCCGGACCTCGGCGTGATCGCCGGCGCCGTGCTCGTCGCCGTCCTGGCCGCGGGCACCGTCTGGCAAGCGCGCCGCCGCCGCTGAACAGGCACCCGAATATGTTGACCGGTCCACATATATCGACCGGTCTATATATATCGACCGGTCTACTTATGACGACCGGTCTACAGAAAGGGCTCCCGCCCGACCAGCCGGAGTAGGAAGTCGGCCCATCCGACTTCCTACTCCAGGGCCACCCCGAGTCAGCCCCGAGTCAGCTCCAGGCCCACCCCCGCACCCCACCCGCACAACAGCCCGCCCCCGCCAGCCCCGCCCCACCCCCGCCCTCCCCGACCTGGACCTCCTCCCCCGTGACCACACCCCGCGCCGCCGGCCCGCCCCGCACCCCCCGCGCCACCCGCCGCCCGCCCGTCGGCCCCCGCCAGCTGCACCCCGGGGCCTGGTGGCTGTGGGCGCTCGGCCTGGGCGCGGCGGCCACGCGCACCACCAACCCGCTCCTCCTGCTGCTCCTCGTCGCCGTGGCCGGCTACGTGGTGGCCGCCAGGCGCGGCGATGCGCCGTGGTCGCGTTCGTACGGCGCGTTCCTCCGGCTCGGGCTGCTGGTGCTGGGCATCCGCCTGGTGTTCGCCGTGCTGCTCGGTTCGCCGGTCCCCGGGACGCATGTGCTCTTCACCCTCCCCGAGGTGCCGCTGCCCGCCTGGGCGCAGGGCGTGCGGATCGGCGGCCGGGTCACCGTCGAGGGCCTGCTCGCCGCGCTCTACGACGGGCTGCGGCTGGCCACCCTGCTGATCTGCGTCGGCGCCGCCAACGCTCTCGCCAGCCCGGCCCGTCTGCTGCGCGCGCTGCCCGGCGCGCTCTACGAGGCGGGTGTGGCCGTCGTGGTGGCGATGACCTTCGCACCGAACCTGGTCGCCGATGTCCAACGGCTGCGCGCCGCCCGTCGGCTGCGCGGGCGTGCCGACCGGGGCATCGCCGCCGTGCTGAGCGTCGGGCTTCCCGTCCTGGAGGGCGCGTTGGAGCGTTCGGTGGCGCTCGCCGCCGCCATGGACACCCGTGGCTTCGGTCGCACCGCCGACATCCCGCCGCGCCTCGCCCGCACCACCGCCGTGCTGACCCTGGCCGGCCTGCTCGGCGTCTGCCTCGCCGCGTACGGGCTGCTGACCGCCGGCGGCGCCGGCTGGGCCCTGCCCGTGCTGCTGCTCGGTCTTGCCGCCGCATCCACCGGGCTGCTGCTCGGCGGCCGGCGTTCCACCAGGAGCCGCTACCGGCCCGATCCGTGGGCGCTGCCCGAGTGGCTGACCGCGGGATCGGGCGCCGCCGTGGCCGGGTTGACGATCTGGCTCTCCGCCCAGGACCCTGCCGCCTTCGCCCCAACCGTCGTCCCGCCGACCGCCCCCACGCTGCCGCTGGCCGCCGTCGTCGCCATCCTCGTCGGCCTGGTCCCGGCGTTCGCCGCCCCGCAGCCACCACGGAGGACGGCGTGACCGCCTCACCCCAGACCCCTGCCTCACCCCAGCCCCCCGCCCAGGGCCCCGCCCCGGCCCGCACCCCGACCGGGGCCACCGCACAGCCGCCCGCCCGACCCGCCACCCCGCACCCGCCCCGGAGGGCCTCGTGATCACCTTCGAGCAGGTCTCCGTCCAGTACGCCGATGCCGGGGCCCCGGCCCTGAGCGGCGTCGACCTGACGATCCCCGAGGGCGAACTCTGCCTGCTGGTCGGCCCGTCGGGCTCCGGCAAGTCCACCCTGCTGGGCACCGTCAGCGGTCTCGTCCCGCACTTCACCGGCGGGGTGCTGCACGGCCGGGTCACCGTCGGCGGGCGCGACACCCGCGAGCACCGGCCGCGTGAACTCGCCGACCTGGTCGGCACGGTGGGCCAGGACCCGCTGGCGCACTTCGTCACCGACACGGTCGAGGACGAACTCGCCTACGGCATGGAGTCCTTGGGCCTGGCCCCGGACGTGATGCGGCGCCGGGTCGAGGAGACGCTCGACCTCCTCGGTCTCGCCGACCTCCGTGACCGCGCCCTGGGCTCCCTCTCCGGCGGCCAGCAGCAGCGCGTCGCGATCGGTTCGGTGCTCACCGTCCACCCGCGCGTGCTGGTCCTGGACGAACCCACCTCCGCGCTCGACCCGGGCGCCGCCGAGGAGGTGCTGGCCGTGCTGCAGCGGCTGGTCCACGACCTCGGCACCACCGTGCTGATGGCCGAGCACCGGCTGGAGCGGGTCGTCCAGTACGCCGACCAGGTGCTGCTGCTCAACCCCGGCGCGCCGCCCGTCCTCGGTGAACCCGCCGAGGTGATGGCGCACTCGCCCGTTCACCCGCCCGTGGTCGGCCTCGGCCGGCTCGCCGGCTGGGACCCCCTGCCGCTCTCCGTCCGCGACGCCCGCCGCAAGGCCGCCGCCCTCCGTACCCGGCTCGACGGCCTGCACCCGGCAACCGCCCCTGAACCGACCGCAACCACCCCCGTCGCCGTAACCGACCGCCTCGCCGTCAAGCGCGGCCCCGTCCCCGCCCTGCGCGGCGTCGACCTCACCCTCCGACCCGGCGAGATCACGGCGCTCATGGGCCGCAACGGCGCCGGCAAGTCCACCCTGCTCGGTACCCTGGTCGGGCTGCACACGCCCGCCACCGGCAGCGCCCGGGTCGGCGGGCTCACCCCGCACCGCACCCGGCCCGCCGACCTGATCCGCCAGGTCGGCCTCGTCCCGCAGGACCCGCGCGACCTGCTCTACGGGGAGAGCGTCACCGCCGAGTGCGCCGCGGCCGACAGCGACGCGGGCGCCGCCCCCGGCACCTGCCGCGCCCTGGTGGAGCGGCTGCTGCCCGGCATCGCCGACACCACCCACCCGCGCGACCTCTCCGAAGGCCAGCGGCTCACCCTGGCCCTGGCCGTAGTCCTCACCGCCCGGCCCCCGCTCCTGCTGCTGGACGAGCCGACCCGCGGCCTCGATTACGCCGCCAAGGCCCGCCTGGTCGAGATCCTGCGCACGCTCGCCACCGAGGGCCACGCCGTCCTGCTCGCCACCCACGACGTGGAGCTGGCCGCCGAACTCGCCCACCGCACGGTGATCCTGGCCGAGGGCGAGATCGTCGCGGACGGTCCGACGCCCGAAGTGGTGGTCTCCTCGCCCGCGTTCGCCCCGCAGGTCGCCAAGATCCTCGCCCCCTCCCCCTGGCTCACCGTCCACCAGGTCGAACGGGCCCTCGACGGGAGCACCGGACCCGACGGGAGCACCGGATGAACCGCCCCACCGCCGCCCCCCGGCCCCTCACCCGCCCGGCCGCACTCGCCCGCCCCGTTCCCCTCGGCCGCCGCTCGATCGCGACCCTGCTCCTCACCTCCCTGGTCGGCGTGGCCGCCTTCGGCTGGCCGCTGCTCGCCGCCACCGACTCCGCGCTGGTCGGCCACTCCACCGACGCCCCCTGGCTGTTCGCCCTGCTCCTGCCGTTGCTGCTCGCCGTCGTGATCGCCCAGATCTCCGAGGGCCGCACGGCCGGCGGCGGCGCCCCCGGCCTGGACGCCAAGTCGGTCGCCCTGCTCGGTGTGCTGGCCGCCGCGGGCGCGGCCCTGCGCCCGCTCGGCGCCGGCACGGCCGGCCTGGAGCCGATGTTCTTCCTGATGGTGCTGTCCGGACGGGTGCTCGGCCCGGGCTTCGGCTTCGTCCTCGGCTCGCTCTCGATGTTCGCCTCCGCCCTGCTGACCGGCGGGGTCGGCCCCTGGCTGCCGTTCCAGATGCTCTCGATGGGCTGGGTCTGCCTCGGCGCCGGCCTGCTCCCCGGCGCCGCCACCCTCCGCGGCCGCCGCGAACTCGCCCTGCTGGCCGGCTACGGGGCACTGTCCTCCGTGCTCTACGGAACGATCATGAACCTCCAGGGCTGGCCCTACATCGCCGGCCTGGCGAGTTCGATCTCCTTCGTCCCCGGCGACCCGGTCGGCACCAACCTGGTCCGTTTCGCCGCCTACTGCCTCACCACCTCCCTCGGCTGGGACCTCCCCCGCGCCGCCCTCACCGTCGTCCTCTGCCTCACCCTCGGCACCCCCGTCCTGCGCGCCCTGCGCCGCGCCACCCGCCGCGCCGCCTTTGCCGCCCCGGTGGCGTTCCACCCGCCGGAGAAGGCGCCGTAGCTCCGGGCCGTGACCGCCGGGTCGGCAGAGACTCGGCAGAGACTCAGACCGCCCGCAGGGCACCCGGGCGGCGGCCGGTGAGGCGGTCGAGCGCGGCAGCGGTGGCCTCGTCGGCCGGCAGGTGGACGACGAGCCGCTGGTCGTCGTCGGCGGGCAGTTCGAGCGTCTCGTAGGCCAGCCGCAGCTCCCCCGCCTCCGGGTGGACGACCCGGGTGAACCCGTTCGCCCTCGGCAGCCCGGGCAGAGTCTCCAGCCGCCCGGCGAACTCCGCCCCGCACGACACGGTCAACTCGTCCATCAGCATGCCGACATGGGCATCGGACCGCCCGGGCCCCTGCTTGACGGCCGCGACCTGCTCGTCGGCGACCCGATCCCAGTCCGGGTATGCCGTGCGCGCCCGCGGATCGGTGAAGACGAACCGCGCGAGGTTCGGCTGCCTGCCGTCCAGTAGTCCGATCGGCCCGGCCAGCAGCCGGTACCCGTCCGTGCAGGCCAGGATCTCGCTCAGCCTGTTCAGCACCACGGCGGGCGCCGGTTCCAACCGGTCGAGCAGCGCCTGCACGGTCGGCCTCACCACCCGGTTCGGCCCGGCCCCGCCCGTGCAACTGAAGCCCGGATCGGCCCCCTTGGCCAGCCGGTACAGGTGGACCCGCTCGGCGGCGGTGAGCCGCAGCGCGTCTGCCAGCGCCGACAGCACCGGCATCGACGGCCGCCGGTCCCGCCCCTGCTCCAGCCTGGTGACGTACTCGACGCTGACCCCGGCGATCGTCGCCAGCTCCGCGCGGCGCAGTCCGGGAGTGCGGCGGCGCGGCCCGACGGGCAGTCCCACCTCGGCCGGCGTGACGGCCTCACGGCGGAGGCGCAGGAAGAGGCCCAGCTCGTTGTCGCTCACCCGCCGAACGTAACACCCGGGCGGCACCCGGATCGTGGCCCTGCCACTACCACTCTCCGCCCGGCCTTCCTCCGGTCCCGCGGACCGGGCAGTTTGGAGTGCACGGCCCCGGCAGGGAGCCGGACAACCCCAACCCCCTTCCTGAGGAGCGCAACCATGTCCAGTGAGCGACTGAACCTCGCAGTGATCATCGGCAGTGTCCGGGAGGGCCGCTTCGGCCCGGTGGTGGCGCACTGGTTCGTCGAACAGGCCGAGCGGCACGGCGAGTTCGCGGTCGACCTGATCGACCTGGCGGACGTCGAGATCCCGCTCGAACTGCCCTCCGTGTCACCGGCGTTGCAGCCCGACCTGCCCCGCCCCGCCGGCATGGCCGACCTGACCCGGCGCCTTGAGGCCGCCGACGCGATCGTCGTGGTGACGCCCGACTACAACCGCAGCTTCCCGGCAGCACTGAAGGCCGCCATCGACTGGCACTACACCCAGTGGCAGGCCAAGCCGATCAGCTTCGTCGGCTACAGCGGGGGCAGCGGCGGCCTGCTGGCGATCGAGCAACTGCGCCAGGTGTTCAACGAACTGCACGCCCACACCGTCCGGGAGTACGTCTCCTTCCCGCGCTACTACCTGCTCTTCTCCCCGGACGGCACCCTCATCGCCCCGGAGGAGCCGGAGGGCTCGGCCAAGGTCATGCTCGACCAGCTGCTCTGGTGGGCCTCGGTCCTCCACGACGCCCGCCGCGACCACCCCTACGTCGCGAGCCGGTGACCCGCCCGGCGGCGCGCCCCGGACCCCCCCCGGGAGCCCCCGCCCCCCCCCCACACCCAACCCTCCGCCGTGCTCCCACTAGGGGAGTCCCCCCCCCCCGAGGGAAAACACCCGCCCGGGAGTGAGCTCTCCCTCCCC
>NZ_JBVJCO010000001.1:565522-701487 GCF_055588525.1 Kitasatospora sp. NPDC041988 | reverse complement strand
CCGGTGATCAGGCCGTCGACGGCGGAGAACTGCCCGGTGACGCCGATCGCGGCCCGCACCGCCTGCGGGGCGGTGGCCAGGTCGTGGCCGCCGACCCGGATCTCGCCGGAGCCGGCGCCGGGGGTGATCAGGGTGGAGAGGATCTTGACGGCGGTGGTCTTGCCGGCACCGTTCGGGCCGAGCAGGGAGAAGACCGTTCCCTCGGGGACGGCCAGGTCGACGCCGTCGAGGACGGTCTTGTCACCGTAGGACTTGCGCAGCCCGTTCGCCGCGATCGCCAGTGAGCGCGATGTCGTTGTCGTCATGCCGCAGAGGTTGCGCCAGGGCGCATTCAGCGCGGTTTCACGATGGTTTCAGCGTCCTGGAACCGTCCCGGCAGCGGTGATGTCCTGCGCCGGCCGGGCGCCACCACCTCGATCGGGTGACTGGCGGAGATGCGTGCGCCGCGCGGAGCCTCTGGTCCCGTACCTTCCGTCCTACGGGCTGCTCGCGGTCGGCCCGGCGGCAGCGCCGCCACCGTGCAGGTAACCCGTCGGCCGCGGGCGGCAACGACGACCGATGTACCCACGCCGCTCGCCCTCGGGTGAGCACGAGTCAGAGGGAGAAAACCGTGGCGACTGGCACGGTGAAGTGGTTCAACGCCGAGAAGGGCTTCGGCTTCATCGCGCAGGACGGCGGCGGCGACGACGTCTTCGCCCATTTCAGCAACATTGCCGCCCAGGGCTTCCGCGAGCTCCAGGAGGGCCAGAAAGTCTCCTTCGACGTCGTCCAGGGGCAGAAGGGCCTCCAGGCCGAGAACATCGTGCCCCTCTGATCACACCGCACGGCGCGCCCCGCATCACGTCGATGCGGGGCGCACTGCCGTTCCCGCGCCCGAGCCCCGAGCCGTGTCCGAGCGGTGCCGGATTCGGCCCCGGCTCCGGCCGGGTCAGGCGTCCAGGGGCCGCCAGGCCGGACCGTCCCCGTCGTGCTGGACGTGTCCGAACACCACGTCGGCGAAGTGGATGCCGAAGCCGATCGTGCCGGGCTCCGCCAGCTCGGCGACGAGACGGCGGCGGTGGTCGGCGGTCTGGGCGCGGTCGTGGTCGAAGGCGCAGGACCAGTCGGGGTGGTCGATCTGGATCGGCGAGTGCACGGCGTCGCCGAAGGCGATCAGACGCCGTCCGCCCCCGGTGATGACGTACTCGGCGTGCCCGACGGTGTGGCCCGGGGTGATCCGCACGTGGACGCCGGGGAAGATCTCCTGTCCGTCCGTGATCGTACGGACGCGCGGTGCGAGGGCCGCGACCTCGTCGGCCTCCAGGAGGTCCCGCCGGTCCCACTCCGGCTCGGAGACCAGGTAGTCGGCGTGGGCGAACAGGGGCCGGTCGCCGCCGGGGGCGGGGTGGCGGGCCCAGCCGATGTGGTCGGAGTGGAGGTGGGTGAAGGCCACCGCTTCGATGGACTCGGGGCTGCGGCCGAGTTCGGCCAGGCTGTGCGGGAGCGCACCTCCGTGGAGCACGCCGAGGGGGCCGTCCGGAGCCTCAAGCGTCTGCGGGCCGAAGCCCGCGTCGATCAGCAGCGCGCGACCGCCGTGTTCCACCAGCAGACCGCCGACGCTGGCCACGAGGTGGCCGGTGGCGTCCAGGTACTCCGGGTATGCGGCCCACACCTCGTCGGTGGTGTCCGGGAGCAGTGGCAGTGGCCGCAGCCGCACGTCGCCGTCCGGCACGTACGACACCAAGGTGTCGCCCAGCCGTATCGAGCGGATTCCCGCCGGCCGGCGCAGTCGCTCGTCCCGATTCACCGTCATGTCGACCATGGGTTCTCTCCTGTGAGTCGTCATCAGCTCGCCGCCGTGTTTCCGCGGCGACGACGCCAACCATAAGCATCAAGTTCGAATCATTCAAGCTGTAATTATTTTGTCTTCACGGACTTGCTAGGGTGGTGGCATGACGACGTCCCCCGAGCGGCAGGCCATCGCCGAACGACAGCTGTGCGGTCTGGTGAACGGACTCGCCCAGCGGATCGGCGAGCACGTACGGGAGCGCGCCGCCACTCTGGGCCTCACCGCGTCCCAGGCGACCGCGCTGCGGGAGATGAGCGGGCCGATGACCATGCGGGAGCTCGCCGAACGCATGAGCTGCGAGCCCTCCAACACCACCTTCGTCGTCGACAAGCTGGAGAAGCAGGGCCTGATCGAGCGCCACCCGCACCCCACCGACCGCCGCGCCAAGCACCTCGTCCTCACCGCCGAGGGCACCGCACTGCGCGAACGTCTCCTTGGGCTTCTCGCCCTGGACTCCCCCCTGTCCGGCCTCAGCCCGCAGGAGCAGCAGGTCCTTCAGGGCCTGCTGGAGCAGGCCATCACCCCTGCGTGACCGGATCGGCGCCGTCCTGCCCGCCGCCGCGCCCGCCACTGCGGTCACGCCGACCTGTTGCGCGAGTGCATCGACGGACGGGTGGGCCAGTGAGGTGCCGCTCGGCAAAACGATCTTCGTGAAGCGGGAGCCGTGCCGTCCGCCGAGCCGGCGGTGGACACCGGCCCTCGGGGGCCGTCAGGCCGACGGCGGCGGCGCCGGACGGCGCAGCTCCGCATAGACCGACCAGGCCACCGAGACGGCGGGAACGGCGACCACGGCACCGATCACCCCGGCCGCGATGCTGCCCGCGAGCACCGAGACCGCGACCACCACCGGGTGCAGACTGACCGCCCAGCTCATCACCAGCGGGTGGAGCAGATGGCCCTCGATCTGACCGATCACCACGATCAGCAGCAGCACCACGATCGCGATCACCGGGCCGCGGGCGGCCAGAGCCACCAGGGAGGCGACCAGCATCGCGATCGGTGAGCCGACCAGCGGGACGAAGGACGCGAAGAACTCCAGCACGATCAGCGGCAGGACCAGCGGCACGCCGAGGAAGAACAGGGCGATGCCGACCATGACCGCGTTGCTCGCGGCGACAATGAAGATGCCCCGGGTGTAGCCGGAGAAGGTCCGCCACGCCACCCGGCCGCCCCGGTCGAGACGCTCTCCCGCGGCAGCCGGCAGCTGAGCCGCGGTCCACCGCCACATCCGATCCCCGGAGTGCAGGAAGAACACCGACATGAACAGCGCGAGCGCGGCGCCCGTCGCCACCTCGATCACCCGGCCGGCACCGCTGACAGCCGTACTGATCAGCGTCGAACGGTGCTCGGAGACATAGTCGGAGATCTTGCGCCGGAGGTCGTCGAAGTAGCCCGCCGAGAGATGGAAAGGCGCCCCTTCCAGCCACCTCTCCAGCCGGTCCAGACCGCCCTGGAACTCCCTGACCAGGCGCGACACGTCGTCCGCCACGGTCTCGCCGATCAGCGTGAGCAGGCCGGCCGGCACCAGGATCGCCACGGCCAGGCCGATCACCACGGCGAGCGCCCGGGGAAGGACGCGGGCGACCAGATCGACCACCGGCCGGACCACCGCCGTGATCACCAGGGCGAGGAAACCGGCCAGCGTGATCAGGTGGAACCGCCCCAGCACCACCAGCACCAGGTACGCCGCCGCCGCAACGACGAGCAGCCGCCAGGCGTAATCCGAAAGGCGGCGCAGCGCCGGGCCCGCGCCACCGCCGGCCGCCACGGGGCCCGGCCGGCGGGGCTTGGGCCGCCTCACCGGCATGCCACACCGCCACCCGCCGCCCACCCTGCCCCGGCACGCCACGCGGGGGCCCGGCCGCCGCGCCCGGCGCCGTCGGAGCGCGACCGACCGCCCCGTTCCGAGGGCCGGCCGTCGGGCCGGGGACTGCTGGGGTGCGAAAGCGACATGCATCCTGGATAGCGGGTGGAACGCCGCCCGGGCTGTTCCCGCGCCGACGGTCGCCCGCCGGGTCGCCCACCGCACCGGCCCGCCGATCCCGCTCCCCGGCCCTGCGCAGCAGGCGCGTGCACTCGCCGGGCGCCGCCACGGCCGGGCTCGGGGTGACTTGCAGGGCCGCTGTCAGCGGCAGATGCTGAGAAGACCCCCCGATCCACTGGTGCCTGTCTCCCTCGTGTCCTCGTACGTACTCCCCCAGACCGCCGGCCGTCAGGTCTGACCGGTGGCGAGGAAGGTGAGATCATGCCAAGAATCGGCGCGCTCATGGCAGCTCTGGCCGGACTGGGTTTCTCGATGGTGCTCGTCACCGGATTCGAGCACGGAGCGACCGCCGCCTCCTTACCCTCGCCGCTCTCCCTTTCCACAGCCGGGCCCGCCGCTGCGGGGGCCGTTCCCGGGGCGGTCCGCAGCGGGTCGGACGGAGGAATCGCGCCTCTCCTGCTCGGGGTCCACCGGGAGCCGAGCTCCGGGCATGCGGGCTGGGACCAGGTGACCGTCGAATTCGGGATCCGCAATGACGGCGCCCCGTCCGACGTGCTCGAACATCTCGGAGGGGGCGGCGGGAGCTTCCAGATCGCGGAAGGGACGGCCACCTACGACGCCGAGGTCAACGATGCGGCGGGCCCGGCCCTCCCGACCGGAATCGCGATCTGCGGAAACGTCCAGGACGACAACGGTGAGCTCAGGATCGTCGTGCCGTCCGCCGTCGGCGAGGTCCCCCACACGGTGAACCCGACCAGGCTGGACATTCCCGACCTCGGGTCGGTCGACCTCACCGCCACCGCGGACCGGTCGGGTTGCGCACCCACCCTTGCGCCCGAAACCCCGCAGGCGCCGGCTCCCGTCCCGCTCGCGGCGGACGGTCCGGGTGGGACGCTGGCCGTCACGGCGATCGAGCACTTCCCGCAGGTGCCCGAGACCGGCCGGACACGGATCGACGCGCAGGCGAGCAACCCGGACCAGTTCGCGGATCTGCAGGTCACGGACCTCACCATCTGGCTGGTCGACCAGGACGGCGTGGCCCGGTTCGCGTCCCGGGAGAACAGTGTCTGGGACGACGACAACTGCACCTTCGGCTACCGCGGACAGCTGAGCGTGCCACCGGCCGGCTCGACCGACCTTCGTGCCTGCTACGCCTACCGGCCCGACCAGAAGCCGGTCGCCGCAATCGTCGAGTCCGGCACGGAGGCCCCGGCGGTGGTGCGTCTGCCGGCCGCTCAATGAGGAATCCCCGCGGCAGGCCGACGGCCGCCAGGCCCGCCGGGCCCGCCGGCCGAGCGCCCCACCGTAGAGCGGATCGGACGACATCGTGTTGCGGAAACCGACGAAAGCCCTGACACACCCCGCCCATCGGACGGCCGGGGCCGGCCTGGCCGCTCTGGTCCTCGCTGTCGCCCTCGGCCTCCCGGGCTCGCCCGGCTCCGCGGTGCCCGCCCTGGTACCCGGCCCGGTCTCCTCCGGGCCGGTCCCCGGGCCGGGGGCGGCAGTGCCCACCACCGGGCCGCCGGGGCCGACGCTGCCCTGCACGCCGTGGGCCTTCATCGGCGTACGCGGGGTCGTCGGGCCTCAGGACGACATCGACAACAAGTCGGGCGGCATGCCCAGCCTCCCCGGCTTCCCCGACCTCATGAACGGCGAGGTGATCCCGGGGCTCCAGGCCACACTCGGCGGTCCGCAGAACCTTGCCGTCGGCTGGGTGGACTACCAGCCCTCGACCTACCAACACGCCTTCCTGACCGAGGAGGTGGCGAGAGCGCTGGCCATCGCGGACAACGAGGCGCGCGCCCACCCGGGGAGCACACGCGACATGCTGAACCCCGACGGGAGCGCGCACCCCGAACTGCTGCCGAAGGACCTCCGGGAGACCCGACTCGCGGGCGTCAGGGCGGCTGCCGAGCAGATCGCGAACCAGGCTGCGGCCTGTCCGGACCAGCACCTCGTCCTCGCCGGCTACTCGGAGGGGGCGTGGGTGCTGGGTGACGCCCTGCAGTACACGGCAGTCCCGGGAGGCGAGCCGGCGCTGCGGCCGTACTACGGCAGGATCGAGGAGGTCCTGCTCTACGGCGACCCCATGTTCGACAGCGACTCCCCCGCCGCGCACAGCCCAGACCAGCCGGGCACCCGGGAGGCGCTCGGGATCGCGGCCCGGGCACTCGGGGCCCGCCACCCGTACCTCCCGGCCTCGTTGGAAGGCCGCGCCGAGTCGTCCTGCTACGGCGGCTCCGACACGGTGGACCCCATCTGTGCGACCCCGGGCGGGCGGGACGGTCAGCGAACGCCCGAGCCGGGCACCGCCGTCACCAACGAGGAGTGGGTCCGGGCCCTGGCCCCCGACACGTGCAGGCCTCGGGATCCCTTCGGGCAGGCGAACGCTCTGTTCAACTGCGGACACCTCAAGTACCACGCGGTCCAGCGGTCCGGCCACCTGCCGGCCGGCGACGTCCAGCGCGCCACCGTGACGGTAGCCTCCACCACCCCCGGCTGGCTGGACACCGGGCTGTCGGTGAAGCGGGGCCAGTCGGTGACGATCGTCCACGGTGCGGGAAGCTGGACGGTCGACGCCCGCCTCCAGCCGGAAGTGGGCCGCACCGGGCCCCAGGGCTACTCCCCGGCCGATGACTCCAACATCCTGCCCGGCTGCAAGCTCGTCGACGGCGCACCGTACGGCGCACTCCTGGTCGCCGTCGGCAGCGACCCGACCGCCGCCGGAGCTCCCTCACCGGTGACCTGGGCCGGAGAGGGCGGCCAGTTCCGGGCCCAGTCGGACGGCCGGCTCCTGCTGCACATCAACGATCAGGACCGCTGCCTCGGCGACAACTCCGGTCTCATCGTGGTCACCGTCCAGAAGTAGCCGGCGACGTGCCCACGCGCCACACACGCGTCCCGCTGCTCCACCCCGCCGGCGGGCGGGCCGCGTCACCGGTCGAGGCTCAGGACCGGTAGATCGTCTCGTCGTCGTCCTCGCCGTACAGCTCAACGGTGTAGGAGAGTCCGAGAGCCGCGAATGCCGACAGGAGATCGCCGATCCGTTCGGGAACCACGACACCGCCGAATCTCACGGGCGTCTTGGGGAACAGCTCCAGCTCGGCGTAGGTGTGTTCGACCTCGAACTCGGTCCAGCTGGACTTACGCACCCGCCACCCCGCCGCGTGGAAGGCCTGTGCGACGTCCAGGGCGGTCACCGCCGATGGGAGGAAGCCGTAGACGTTGTTACCAAGGCGCAGGTCGTACGCGTCCTGGTCGAATCGCGGGCCGGTGGTGCCACCAGAGGTGAATTGCATGGTGATCAGTATGGGCGGCGAACACCCCCGCCTCGTACGGGCCCGTCCGGGTACCGGGCCGACAGGTACCGATGGTGATCGCAGGCGACGGGCGTGGGCGGTGAGCGAAAGCTCATGGGCGGCCGCCTCGGGGGCCTCCTCGGCCTCCTGAACCGCCCAGCTGGGTGACCCGCGGGGCCGAGCGGCGCGTCAGTCCTGGTCGGTCGTGGCGGCACTGACACTCTGTCGGTCGATCGAGGGTCGGGCCGGCCGGGGCACCGGCGCCCCGACCGACGTGAGGAGCCGCCGATGATCCGGTTGCCCGTTCTCAGGCTGACGGCCGCCGTGATGGGCCTGATCGTCGGGCTCTCCGGATGCTCCAGCTCGGACTCCGGCAAGGGCGCCTCCGGCCCGCGGGCGAGCTCCTCGCCGCCGGCCGACGAGGTGGCCGCCAACGGCCCGCTGGTCGGGAACCCCGCGCTGGTCGCCGGCGAACAGTCCTGTGCCGCCGCGGAGGGCAACGCTCCGTGGTTCCCGACCATCGCCGCCTTCGAGGTGCACGACTCGAACCGGACGCACCTCTACGCGTGCGCGCACTTCGAGGGCGCCCCGTCGAACAACCAGGTCTTCGCTCACAGCTCGGAACAGGTCTATGCCACGCCGTACAACATCGTGGACCGCGGACCCAACGAGCTGTACGTCTACGGCGGTGGCTACGGCGACGACCCGGCCGCGTCCGGTTCGTTCGTCTCACGGGTGGAGCCCGGCACCTTCAACGAGGTCTGGCGGCGGGTGCTCATCAACACCAACGCGACCGACGAGTGGGACTACCCGGGCGTCCTCAACACCCTCGCGGACGGCAGCCTGGTCGTGATCTACGGCTATCACATCGCCAGGATCGACCCGGCGACCGGGAACGTCCTGACCGAGACCACGCTGCCCACCGGACAGTCGGCCCCGCGCGACACGGCCTACAACGGCTACGACGCGCTCCCCGACGGCACGATCGTGGCCAAGACGGTGAACCGGCAGCCCGGCTGCACCGAGCAGGGGTTCAGCGCCTTCCTCGACTGCCCCGACCCGACGGCGACGGCACCCTCGATCATGGTGGCGATCGATCCGAAGACCCTGCAGGTCATCTCGCACGTGACGCTGCCCGAGATGATGGGCGGCCGCATCACCACGACGACCTTCAACGGCAGCCAGGCGATCTACCTGCCCGGCGCGACCAAGCTCTACCGGTACACCTACCAGAACGGCGCCTTCGCCCCCGACTCCGGCTGGGGGCCGGTGTCCTACCTCCAGGACGGACAGACGGCGGCGTCGGCGATGGCGGTCATCAACGACCACGTCGTCGCGATGACCAACGGTGGGAAGCCGACCTCGACCCCCATGAGCGTCGTCGCGGTGTCCCAGGCGGACTCGACCAAGGTGGCGAGCGTCCAGCCGTTCGCGAGCAGCGGCGCCAAGCAGAGCTTCATTCCGTCCATGGTCTCGGTCGACCCGGAGAACGACCGCGTCTACGCGATGGACGCGGGAGCGGGCAAGCTGGCCGGGCTCGACCTGGCGAGCGGCACGCTGTCGGTGGCGTGGACCCAGGACCAGACGACGCTCAGCTTCACGACCCTGCTCGGCCCGAAGGACCAGCGCGTCCTGATCGGGACCGACATCCCGGTGAAGTTCTTCCAGGGGCTCAAGAAGTACGACACGGAACAGGTGGTCTGGCGCGACGCCCGCACCGGTACCGAGCTGGCCCGCTCGAGCCAGCTGCCGAAGATGACCCAGGGGATCCTGGTGACGCCGGGCTACGCCGGACTCCAGTACTTCCTGACGGCCGATGGGCATGTCGTCGGCCTCCAGGTCGCACCGAAACCCGCGTCGCCCTCGGCCTCGCCCGCGTCTCCCACGACCTCCGGCTCCCCCATGACCTCCGCCTCACCCACGACGTCGACGTCGCCCGGGCCGTCCGGGTCCTAGCCTGCTCTCACACCGGCCGCGCCCGGCTCGGCCACCGCGTCGCCGTGACGCCCGAGCCGGCGGCCGGTGCCCGGCGCCGGGGCCTGGCCGCCCCGGTGAAAGCGGTCGGCCCACGCGGTGGTCCATCGGGTCAGGGTCGTTTGGGGTGCCGTCGTTTGGGGTGCCGGTGCCGGCGGCGGCGGGAGATCTGCTGCCGGGTGGTCCGCCACCGCAGTCGCATCTGGCCCAGAACGTGGTCCCACTCCCGGCGGACTTCGTCGTCCGGCGGTCGCTCGCCCGCACGGATGCGGTCGAGTTCACCGCGCACCTCCCGTCCGAGTGCCGCGGACCCGACCACGACGACCATGGCGCAGAAGAGGCAGGAGAGGATCGCGAAGACGGCACCGACCGCGCCGTAGCGCGTGGCGTAGGAGCTGAAGAGGCGCGGCAGGTAGAACGTCGCCCCCATCGAACAGGCCGCCAGGAGGAGGGCGGAGATGACACCGAACGGGATGAGGTCCGTCAGGGCGATGCGTCTGGCGGAGAGCACCCGGCCGCTCCAGACCGAGAAGACCGCCGTGAGCGGCACCTCGGCCAGGGATGCCGCCACCTCCAGACGTCCGTGGCCGAGAACGGCGTGCAGCCACGAAACGGCCGCCGCGTACACCGGGAGGGCGAGCGCCCACCGCAGTCCGTTCGGTGTGTTGCGCACGCTGAGCGGGCGCAGCTCCCAGGTCTGCTCGAACATCCGCTGCATCGCCCGCGTGAAGCTCAGTACCGAGACCAGCAGGAACAACGTCCCCAGGATGCTCGCGCTCGCGCTGGTGCCGGTGGCGGAGGAGAAGACCTCGTTGACCGCCTCGGCCCCTCCTCCGGTGAGGCCGTAGCGGTCGATGATGCGGTTCGCGACGTCCTTGTCGCCCACACGGCTCAGGACGGAACTGCAGAGGATCGCCAGCGGGATGAGTGCCGT
Source organism: Kitasatospora sp. NPDC041988 (assembly GCF_055588525.1). Classification (NCBI taxonomy): domain Bacteria; kingdom Bacillati; phylum Actinomycetota; class Actinomycetes; order Kitasatosporales; family Streptomycetaceae; genus Kitasatospora; species Kitasatospora sp. NPDC041988. Next base: position 691,468 of record NZ_JBVJCO010000001.1, on the reverse strand, counting down.
CAGGGCGCTGGAGGCGAGTGCCATCGCCCGGTCGAAGCCCACGACCTTCTGGAAGCGGTTGATGACGCGCAGCGCGAAGGCCGGGCGCAGCCAGAACGTCAGCGTTCTGATAAGACGCTCGCGGTTGATCGGTGCCGTCTCCCCTCACGACCGGCCGGCTCGTGACGGGCCGGCTCGTGACAGGCCGAGAGTAGCCCGGCGCCCCGGCATCCGACGGCTCCGACGCGGACGGGGGCCTGCCATCCGCGACAGGCTTCAGGGCGCCTTGAACAGCAGGGGAAACCGCAGGGCGAGCCAGGGCTTGCGACCCCAGGCGAGGATCTTGCCGCGGGCCAGTACGGCGATCGGGTTGCACCGGCCGAGGGCGATCAGCAGGAAGGTCACCGGCTCGGTGAGGATCGTGCAGTCGGGCCGGGTCGCGGGCTCGGGAGACACCTCGGCGACGCCGTCGCGGAAGGTCACCGTGAAGCGGGCTCCGCCCCGCACCCGCAGGTCGTAGCAGGCGGTGTGACCGGCGGCGGAACCGGCGTCGACCACCCGGGGCATGGCGGCCATCAGGAACGGCACGGTCAGTGCCACCCGGTGCCGGTCGACCATGTGCGACCGGCGCAGCGCGACGGCCAGGTCGTACCCGTGGCCGAGCATGTGGGTGAGGAGGTACGAGGCCAGTGTGGCGAGGTCCATCGGTCCGAGCGGGGTGAGTACCGGGGCTGACGCCGGCCGCTCGGCGCAGGCCTCGGTGAAGGCGCGGGCGTGCCGGACGATCGCCTCGGCGAGGACCGTCGCGTCGCGCTCGGGAAAGGCGGTCAGGGACGCCTCGTTGGCCGCGGCCAGGCTGTCCGGCGTCCCGTCCCCGTAGGTCCGCTGCTCGCCGGCGGCCAGAGCGGCCATCAGCTCGTTGGCCAGGGCGAGGTGGGCCGCCGCCTCGCCCACGGTCCACAGCGCGCCGGGGATCGGGAGGCCGGTGTCAGGGCGGTTGCGGAGCAGCGCCGCGGTGTCCTCGGCCACGCCGAGGACGGCGTCGAGGAGTGCGGTGCGCACGGAGTCCTGGGGGACCGGGGCAGACGTCATGGTGGTGGATCGTGGCCCAGTCCCGCCCGGCTGTCCAGAGTTCCGGCGGAACTGACTACCGGCGGGTAGGCCCGGTGGCCCCACCCGTGACCCCGCCGGCGAGGAGGGCATCGGCGCCGGTGACGGTGACGCCCAGGGCGCGGAACGCCTGCAGGGCGGCGGCGTGGCCGGCGGCGGAGAGGGCGGTGACGGCGTCCTCGACGACGGTGGCGGGGTGGCCGAGGGCCGCGCAGTGCGGACGGTCTCGCCGACGCCGTACTCGGTGGCGATGCCCGCGACGACGAGGGACGTGGCACGGTGGACGGACCGAGGACGGGGCGGAAGCCGGCCTCCTGGCAGGCGGGCATGACGAGGTCGACCAGGGCGGGATGGTTCGACCGCTCGGTGAGCCGCAGTGGCAGCTCGGCGAGCTCGGACAGATCAATCACGGGGTGCACGGCCTGCGGGTGCCGCGCGGGCAGGGCGAGGACCAACTCGTCCTGCCAGACCGGCAGGAAGCGCAGAGCGGGGTCGGACTCCGGGATCGCGCCCCGGACGAAGGCGGCGTCCAGCCGCCCGTCCGCGAGCCGGGCGAGCCGGTCCCCGACCGGGGCGGAGTGCAGCTCGACGCGGGTGCCGGGGGCGTGCTGCTGGTACGCGTCCAGGATGGCGTCGAGGCGTTCGCCGAGGCCGGTGACGGTTCCGAGCCGAAGCATGCCGGGCGAGGCAAGGCTCCACAGCGGGGTGATCAGCCAGTTCGAGGGGTACGAGCGGCTCGCCGAGCTCGACTGGGCGGCCTACCGCCGCCGCCGCTACCCCGACCTGCGCCGGCTCGACCGGCTCCTGGAGGCCGAGGGCGACACCGTCAACCGGTACCAGGCGTCGAATCTCCCGTCCGCCCTACGAAGGCTGGAACTGGAACTGCGCTACCGCGGCCACTGGGGCGTCGTCGTCACCACGGGCCACCGGGAGGTGACGGTGAGCCTCCGGGAGAGCCGGCAGGAGCCCGTCCGGGTCCGCCTCCGGGGCAGGTCGGCCATCGTGGCACCCGGCGAGACCCGCGTCTTCCGGCTCTGACCCAGGCCCTGGCCCCGGCCGGACACCACCGCGCCGACGCCCGGCCCCTCCCGCATCGACGACCTTGCGCGGGAAGGGCCGGCACCGCCGCAGGGCCCTGGGTCACGCCCCGCGCGACGGCCCGGCCACCGGTGGAGGCGTCAGGGCCGGTTACCGGCCAAGGTGGTGGACGAAGCGGTAGGTGTCGCGGTCGAGTTCGGTGACCTCGACACAGATCGCCGCCGGGACGGCGATGCGGGCCTGGAGAACAGTGAGCACCCGGGCGGTCAGTTCGGCCCGCTGCTCGGTGGTGCGGCCGGCCAGGATCTTGATCTGCGCCAGCACCAGGGCCTCACCGGTGCTCCCGTCGCCGACCGCGTACCGCGCGGCCGGGCGGAACAGGGTCTTGCAGTCCGCCACCTTGGTGTCGATCACCTCGGTGATGAGCTGGTGGACCTCCGCGGCGAGGCCCGCCTGGTCGAAGTCGAGTTCCGGCGAGTGGTCGATCAGGATCTGCGGCACGGGGGCCTCCTACAGGACGGGACGGGACCGGACAGCCGGTCCGGACCGGACGGACAGCCGGACGGGACCGGCCGAACGGCACGGACAGCCGGCCCCGACGGCACGGACGACATCCGCGACGTTATCGCGCGCCGCCGAGCGGGACCTCCTGGCGGCTGGCACCCCCCGCGGGCCGGTCACGCTCGCCTGCTTCTCCACCTTCGCCACCGTCCGCCCGGCCGTCATCGGCCGCGTTGGTGCGGCGGCGGTACAGCAGCACCAGGATCCCGGCCACCGCCAGGAACCCGGCCGCGCAGTCGGCGAAGAGCGAGAGCAGGTGGTAGGCGTGCTCGTCGAGTCCGATCGCGTCGGTCCACGACGCGGGGACGAACAGGCCCATGAGATGGCCCGCGAGGACGAAGTGGATGCCGTAGTGGAACATCGGCGAGGCGATCTTCAGCAGCCGGGACTCGTACACCAGGGCGTCTCGGTCGGGCCAGCAGAGGCACTCGGCGGCGGCCCTGCGCACCAGCGTGAGGCCGGTCGGCGGCGGGCGGCCTCGATCCAGTCGTGCGCGATGCCGTCCGTTCGGCGGCCCGGCGCACCTCCGGGTCCTCCGGGTCGAGGAAGACGTCCAGCTGTGCCTGGTACAGGTCCTGCTCGTCGGCCACCGAGGCGGCGGCGGTGACCCGGTCGGCGTCGTACAGCACGGCGCCGAGGTAGCGCAGCCGGCCTACGCAGGTCTCGGAGCAGACGGTGGGCAGGCCGACCTCGACGCGCGGGTAGCAGAAGGTGCACTTCTCGGCCTTGCCGGTGCGGCGGTCGGGGCCGGTGACCACTGGGTCGCGGGCGGGGCGATGGCCATCTCCGCCCTGACCGCCTCCAAGCTGCTCGCCTCCAGGGCCTGGTCGGAGACGGCGCACACGGCGCTGCGGACGACGACGCTCGTCCTGCTGGGGATCGGCCTCGGCTGGTACCTGGTGCCGGCCTGCTTCGAGGCGGCCCGCCCCCGCCTCCAATACGACCTCCGCCGCTGGTCCACGGTCTTCCCGCTGGGCATGACGGCCGTCGCCGCCCTCTCGACGGCGGCCGCGGCGCGGGTCTCGTGGCTGGACCCGCTCGGACGGGTGCTGCTCTGGATCGCGGCGGCGGTCTGGCTGCTGACGGCGTACGGGGCGGTCCGCCGGGTGGCCCGCGCCGCCGGTGAGGCCCGTATCGCGGGGGAACGGGTCTGACCCGGAAACACGGCCAGCCCGATGGGCACCGCCATCCTGACGAAGACCGCGTGCCGGACGGACACCGCCGTCTTGACGAACTCATGACACTGACGGACCATCATGCTGGCGCGCGCCGCAGTTCCTCCCCTGCTCCGTCCCTACGGACCCCCCACAGGAGGACAGTCATGCGACTGCCCCGCCGAGGGAAGCCCGCCGCGGTCACCGCCGTGCTGCTGGCCCTCGCACTCGCCTCGCCGCTCACCACGCGGGTCGCCGCCCAGCCGGTCGCCGGCGACACCGTCGCCGCGGCCGAAGCCGCGGGCGACACCGCCCGTCAGTACCTCCTCGACGGCCCCCGCACGGTCGCCGAACGCAGCGCCGTCGCCGCCACCGGCGCCTCCGTCGACGCCGTCCGGCCAGACTCTGTGGTGGTCACCGCCACGCCCGCCGAACTCGCCCGCCTGCGCGCGCTCGGCTGGTCCCCCACCGCGCTGCCGGGGCCCCGGTACGGCGTCGAGGACGGCCGGGAGAGCACGGCCGCAGGCCTGTACGACTTCCCGCCCGCCGACTCCGGGTACCACAACTACACCGAGGCCGCCGCCGACATCGACGCCGTCGTCACCGCGCACCCCGACATCATGAGCAAGCGCGTGATCGGCACCTCCTACGAGGGCCGCCCGATCGTTGCCGTCAAGATCAGCGACAACGTCGGCACCGACGAGAACGAGCCCGAGGTGCTGTTCACCGCCCACCAGCACGCGCGCGAGCACCTCACCGTCGAGATGGCGCTCTACCTGCTGCACGAGTTCGGCGACAAGTACGCCACCGACAGCCGGATCGCCAACGCCGTCAACAGCCGCGAGATCTGGGTGATCCCCGACCTCAACCCGGACGGCGGCGAGTACGACATCGCCACCGGCCGCTACCGCAGCTGGCGCAAGGACCGCCAGCCCAACGCCGGCAGCCGCAACGTCGGCACCGACCTGAACCGCAACTGGGACTACAAGTGGGGCTGCTGCGGCGGCTCCTCCGGCTCCACCTCCAGCGAGACCTACCGGGGCGCCGCGCCCGAGTCCGCCAAGGAGACCAAGGTGGTCGCCGACTTCGTCCGCTCCCGGGTGTTGGGCGGCAAGCAGCAGATCACCGCGGCCATCGACTTCCACACCTACAGCGAGCTGGTGCTCTGGCCGTTCGGCTGGACCACCGCGGACACGGCCACCGGGATGACCGCCGACGAGGCCAACACCTTCGCCACCCTCGGCCGGAGCATGGCCGGCACCAACGGCTACACGCCCGAACAGTCCAGCGACCTCTACATCACCGACGGCGCGATCGACGACTGGCTGTGGGGCGCGCAGCGGATCTTCGCCTACACCTTCGAGATGTATCCGGGCCCGAACGGCAACAGCGGCTTCTACCCGCCGGACGAGGTGATCGGACGGGAGACCAGCCGCAACCGCGAGGCCGTGCTCCGGCTGGTGGAGACCGCCGACTGCATGTTCCGGGTGATTGGCAAGCAGCAGCAGTACTGCGGCATCACCACCTGAGCTCCCGGCCCCCCGACAGCCCGGCCCCGCCCGTCCGGCGAGCCGCCGCATCCCACGCGGCGGCGTCGCCGACGGGGTCCGCCCGGTCCGCGACACGCGGGCAGGAACGTCCCTGCGCTCTGTACCCGCCGGTCCCCGGTGCAATGGACCGGACGCGGCGCACCGTCGAAAGGGGTTTCCGGATGGAGGCAGGGACTGCGGAGCCGGGGCCCGTCCGGGTGCTGGACGTCTCCGGCGCCGCCTACCGTCGTGCCTTCGAGCTGTTCCTCGCCGGCACCGACGAGAAGCTCCGTACCCACGCCCGGCTGGACCAGGTCGTCGCCGGGCTGGAGCATCGCCGGGTGTTGCTGGACGTGGGCGCGGGCGAGGGCCGGACCACCGCACACCTGGGGCGGTTCTTCGAACGGACGGTGGCCGTCGAGCCCAGTGCCGCGATGCGCGAAAGGCTGCGCCTGGCCTGTCCCGACGCCCTGGTCCTGCCGGAGCCGATCGACGAGGCGCAGCCGCCCGGGCCGGCGGACCTGGTCCACCTCTCGCACGTGCTCTACTACGTGCCGGAGGAGGACTGGCTGCGCACGGTCGGCACGGTCCTCGGTTGGACGGCGCCCGGCGGCACCCTGGTGGTGATGCTCCAGAACCCGGACAGCCCGTGCATGCGGATGGCCGAGCACTTCACCGGGGTCCGTTACGACCTGCGGCCGCTGGCCGACCGCCTGCGCGAGCGGGAGCCTGCGCACGAGTACGCGCTGGAGACGCTCGACCTCCGCTACCGGGCCGACCGCCTGGAGGAGGCGGTGGACGTCGCCGAGTTCATGGTGAACGTGGCCGACCTGGCCACCATGGACCCGCGGCCGGACCGCGCCGAGCTGACCGCCTACGTCCGGCGTCACTTCGCCCGGCCGGACGGCTCGTTCGTCATCGGCCACACCCAGGACATGCTGACCGTCCGGCGGGCTCGGCCAGCCGGGTGAGGCTCGCGCGGTGAGGCGGTCGGTCGGCTGAAGTCCCGGCCCCCGCCTGACCTTTACCCTCCTGGCGACAGCCGTCTGCCGGGAGCCGTGCTCGCTCCCCCACGGCGTGCGCCCCCGAGTGGTCCCTGGCAGGTCAATCCGCAGCCGCGCAACGCCCGGCACGCGACCCGGCTCTTCCGACAGGCCGCGAACAGGTGAAGCATGTCACGGCCTCGCCCCGTCCCCCCACCGGGTCGGAGCAGGTAGGTTCCTGCGTCCAAGGGGAGGACACTCCCCCTTGGACGCAGATCCCACCGTCAACAACTCCTCCGACGAGAGAGGCACGATTGACATCCTCCCGGCGCTGAAGCGCGGGGATTCCTGGCTCACTTCGCCTGGCACCTAGCAGGTGGCAGGGCTTCCAAGATCAGCACCAGCCGGGTTGAGACCAGCCCGGACGAGCATCACGCGGGCGGAGTTCTTGTCCCGTAGGGACGAGACTCCGCATGCGGTGCACGTGTAGGTCCTTTCGGAAAGGGGAAGTGCGTGCTTGGCTCTTGCTCCGCAGGGTGCGCAGTCCATCGTGGTGTGCGCGGGGTGGACAAGGTGCACGGTCCGCCCGTGCTTGCGGGCCATCTCGATCAGCGCGGTCTTGGTCGCGCCGGTCGCCGCGTCGGCCGCCTTGCGGGCCATGGTGGTCCTGGCAAGGAACGTCGGCCGGAAGTCCTCGACCGCGATGTGGTCGTGGTCCCGCACCACGGACTTCGCCCACTTGCAGCCGGTGTCCTGCCGCTGCCGGGCGATCTTCCTGGACACCCTCGCGGCCTGTCTACGGGCCTTTCCGTACCCCTTGGTGTCCGGCCCTTCGCCTTGATGTCCTTGAGTGCCTTCGCGCGGGACTTGGCGAAGTCCCGGATGGTCTGCTGCTGCGGCACCGAAGCGCCCTCACGGAGCCACGCCATCGACTGGCGGGCCCCGGTCAGCATCCTGTCGAGCTGTGCGGGCCCGCACGTGGTCTTCCCGCCGGTGGCCTTGTTGTCCAAATGCACCTTGCGGGACACGGCCACACACTCGTTCCACACCCAACGGCACCGGCCCCACTCGGCATCGAGCCGGGCGAGCGCGGTGGACGACACGCGAAGACGGTAGGTGTACCGGGCATACCCGGTGTCCTCCACAACCTGTCGCGCCGTCATGTCGGGCAACCTACAGCCACCCACTGACAACGGAAGAAAGCAAAGGTCACAGCAGGTGAGCAAAGCGCTCCGCCGCTACGCGGCCCCGAGTCAAGGACCCATTCCTCCCCGGCCTGAAGGCCGGAGCCTCCTGGGAGAAGTCAGGTGATGTCTGCACAGGACGCCACGCACCACCCCCCGCAGCGCATCGGTGTGGTCGCCGAGTCGGCCACCGGGGAGACCCGCGTCGCCGCGACACCGTCGACGGTACGCGCGCTGCTCGCGCTCGGCTACGAGGTCGTCGTCGAGTCCGAGGCGGGCGCGGCCTCCGGCTTCACCGACGAGGCCTACGCCGAGTCCGGCGCGCACATCGGGGACGCCTGGACAGCCGACATCGTCCTGAAGGTCAACGCCCCGTCGACCGGGGAGATCACCCGGCTGCGTGACGGATCGACGCTGGTCGGCCTGCTCGCTCCGGCGCAGCGGCCCGAACTGCTGGAGGCGCTCTCGTCGCGTCCGGTCACCGCGTTGGCGTTGGACGCGGTGCCACGGATCTCGCGTGCGCAGTCGATGGACGTGCTCAGCTCGATGGCAAACATCGCCGGGTACCGGGCCGTGATCGAGGCGGCGCACGTGTTCGGCCGCTTCTTCACCGGCCAGGTGACGGCCGCGGGCAAGGTCCCCCCGGCGAAGGTCCTCGTGGCCGGTGCCGGCGTGGCCGGGCTCGCCGCCATCGGCGCCGCCTCCAGCCTGGGGGCGATCGTCCGCGCGACCGACCCCCGGCCGGAAGTCGCCGACCAGGTACGGTCGTTGCGCGGGGAGTACCTCGCCGTGAACGTTGCCCAGGAGGCAGGCACCGACGGCTACGCCAAGGCGACCTCCGCCGACTACGACCGTGCCGCGGCCGAGCTCTACCACGAGCAGGCCAAGGACGTGGACATCATCGTCACCACCGCGCTGATCCCCGGGCGGCCCGCCCCGCGCCTGCTCACCGCCGCGGACGTGGCGGTGATGAAGCCCGGCAGCGTCATCGTCGACATGGCGGCCGTCCAGGGCGGCAACGTCGAGGGCACCGTTGCGGGTCGAACGGTGGTCACCGGCAACGGCGTCACCATCATCGGCTTCACCGATCTCGCGTCCCGCCTGCCCGCGCAGGCGTCACAGCTGTTCGGCACCAACCTGGTCAACCTGCTCAAGTTGCTGACGCCCGGCAAGGACGGGCAGTTGGTCATCGACTCCGACGACGTCGTCCAGCGCGCGGTGACCGTGGTCCGGGCCGGCGAGGTCACCTGGCCGCCACCGCCCGTGGCCGTCTCGGCCGCTCCCGCCGCGCAGCCCGCCGCGCAGCCCGCCGCCGCTCCCGCGGTCGCGGAGCCGAAGCCGCCCCGGCTCACCCCGGCGGCCCGCTTCGGCCTGATCGGCCTCGGCCTGCTGGCGATGTTCGCGCTGGTCGCCTTCGCCCCCGCACAACTCGCCCAGAACTTCACGGTGTTCGCGCTGGCGGTGGTCATCGGCTACTACGTCATCGGCAAGGTCCACCACGCCCTGCACACCCCGCTGATGTCGGTGACCAACGCGATCTCAGGGATCGTGGTGATCGGCGCCCTGCTGCAGATCGGGCACCGGAGCGCGCTCGTCACCGCGCTGTCGTTCGTGGCGATCCTGCTGACGAGCGTGAACATCTTCGGCGGCTTCGCCGTCACCCGTCGCATGCTGAGCATGTTCTCGACGTCCCCCGAAAGGCGCTGAGCCCGATGACTTCCACGACGGCCGCCCACGCCGCGGACCTGGTCGCCGCCCTGCTGTTCATCCTCAGTCTGGCGGGGCTGTCCCAGCACCGCACCTCCCGCGCCGGCGTCGGCTACGGCATCGCCGGGATGGCCCTCGCCCTGGTCGCCACCGTCGTGGTGGCGTCCCGGAGCATCACCGCCGGCGCGGTCGCCCTGATCGTCGTCGCGATGGCGCTGGGCGGCGCGATCGGCCTGTGGCGGGCACGGCAGGTCGAGATGACCCAGATGCCGGAGCTCATCGCCGTCCTGCACAGCTTCGTCGGCCTCGCCGCGGTGCTGGTCGGCTGGAACAGCTACCTGGAGGTCGAGTCGCGGGGCTCGGCTCAGGACGCCGTCCCGGCCGACCTGCTGGGCATCCACCACGCCGAGGTGTTCATCGGCATCTTCATCGGAGCGGTCACCTTCACCGGCTCCATCGTCGCCTTCCTCAAGCTGTCCGGTCGGATCGCCTCGCGCCCGCTGGTGCTGCCCGGCAAGAACGGGCTGAACCTGGGCGCGCTCGCCGCGTTCGTGGCGCTGACGATCTGGTTCACCGTCAGCCCCGGCCTCGGCCTGATGATCGCGGTCACCGTGCTCGCACTCGCGCTGGGCTGGCACCTGGTCGCCTCGATCGGCGGCGGCGACATGCCGGTCGTCGTCTCCATGCTCAACAGCTACTCCGGCTGGGCCGCGGCGGCCGCCGGGTTCCTCCTCGACAACAACCTGCTCATCGTCACCGGCGCGCTGGTCGGCTCCTCGGGTGCCTACCTGTCCTTCATCATGTGCAAGGCGATGAACCGCTCGTTCCTCTCCGTCATCGCCGGTGGCTTCGGCATCGAAGCCCCCTCGGGCGGGGAGGAGGAGCAGGGCGAGCACCGCGAGGTCCGCGCCGAGGAGGCGGCACGTCAGCTCGCGCAGGCCCGGTCCGTCGTCATCACCCCCGGCTACGGCATGGCGGTGGCGCAGGCGCAGCACCCGGTCGCCGAACTCACCCGCCGGCTGCGCGAGCGCGGCGTCGACGTCCGCTTCGGCGTCCACCCCGTCGCCGGACGCCTGCCCGGTCACATGAACGTGCTGCTCGCCGAGGCGAAGGTGCCCTACGACATCGTCCTGGAGATGGACGAGATCAACGACGACTTCACCGACACCTCCGTGGTTCTCGTCATCGGCGCCAACGACACCGTCAACCCGGCCGCCACCGACGACCCTTCCAGCCCCATCGCCGGCATGCCGGTACTGCGGGTCTGGGAGGCGGAGCAGGTGATCGTGTTCAAGCGGTCCATGGCCTCCGGCTACGCCGGGGTCCAGAACCCGCTGTTCTTCCGCGAGAACAGCGGCATGCTCTTCGGCGACGCCAAGCAGAGCGTCGAGGAGATCCTTCACTTCCTCGACGCCGTCGACCGGGGCCACCAGGCACCGGCCGCCCGGCCGACCACGGCGGGCGACCGGGCCGCCGTGTAGAGCGGCAGCCGTGAGAGTCGGCCGGGCCCGCATCCGGCCGACCGTCCGGCTCGTCGAGGCCGGGGGCTCCTGCGAACCGCGCCTACAGATCCGCTCCGGCCTGGTCGGGGCGGATCGTCGGCTGTTGGCGTCCCCGCCGCCACCCGCACCGGGTCACTGCGGCTGCCGGACTCCCCCGTCTCCCAGCGACGTGCCCGCGGTCCGGCTCGCCTGCTGCACTCCCCTGCTCCGTCTCACGCGGGCGACGACGGCGGCGCGATCGTCGCGGCCACCGCCTCCCGTGCGGCCGCGAGCAGGGTCGTCGGGTCCGTCCGAGTGCCGAGCCAGGCGAGGTGCCCGTCAGGGCGGACCAGGGCGGCGCCGACCCCCGACCAGCCGGGCCGGTCCTCCACGGGCGGCGCGCCGTACACGTCGAGGCCGGGCCGGACATCGTGGGCCAGCGGCGCGAGCGTCGGGCCCGGCCGGCCGCCGACTTCGAGGAGGACGTAGCGGCCCTGCCGCAGCAGCGGGAACAGCGTGCCCGATCCGCTCACCTTCAGGTCCGGAGCGCGGGAGCCGGTCAGCGAGTGGGCCCCGGCGGGATCGGCGGGCGGGTAGGTGACGGCGAGCCCGGCGGCCCTGACGGCCAGCGCCGCGGAGAACTCCCCGACCTCGGTGATGAGTTCGCCCATGAGCTCGCGCAGGGCCAGCGCCTCGGGCGTGTAGGTGGTCATCAGGCCGGTCTGTGCGCGGGTGCTGCGCAGCAGCTCGACGCCGACCGGGTGGCGCTCGGCGTGGTAGGTGTCGAGCAGGCCGGCCGGGGCGGTGCCGGCCAGCGTCTGGGCGAGCTTCCAGCCGAGGTTGGAGGCGTCGTGGAGTCCGACGTTGAGGCCCGGGCCGCCGGAGGGGAAGTGCATGTGGGCGGCGTCGCCGGCGAGCAGCACCCGGCCGCTGCGGTAGCGGTCGGCCTGGCGGGTGGCGTTGCCGAAGACCGAGGACCAGCGCGGGTCCCGCATGCCGAAGTCGGTGCCGGTGATCCGGAGCACCCGGGCGCGCAGTTCCCCGAGGGTGAGGGGCGTGGGTCGCCGGCGGACGCTCGTCGCGTCGTTGCCGACCACCCGGTGGATCCCGCCGGGCAGGGGGAAGACCATTACGGCGCCGTGCTCGTTGAAGGTCGAGGCACGGCTGGGCGGGTTGTCGAGGACGAGGTCCGCCATCCAGGCCCAGCAGGTCGCGTCCGTGCCGGGGTAGTCGATTCCGGCGGCCGTCCGCACGGTGCTGCGCGTGCCGTCGCAGCCGACCAGGTAGGCCGCCCGCACCTGCCGCGGGCCGTCCGGCGACTCGACCTCGACGGTCACCGCGTCGCCGTCCTGGATCAGGCCGGTCACCCGGTGTCGGCGCAGTAGGCGCACGCCGGCCGAGCGGGCGTGCGCGGCCAGCAGCGCTTCGGTGCGGGCCTGCGGGAGGACGAGGGTGAACGGGTACGGCGTGTCCAACCCGGTGAAGTCCATCCGGGAGGGCAGCCCGGCGAAGTGGCCGCTGGGTACCCGCAGTCCCTCGACGAGGAAGGGTTCCGCCAGGCCCCGGCAGGCCAGCAGTTCCAGGCTGCGCGGGTGGAGCGTCAGGGCCCGTGAGTGAGGGTCGGGTTCGGCCCGGCTCTCCAGCACCGTGACCTCGACCCCGTACAACCGCAGCTCGGCTGCGAGCCAGAGCCCGACCGGGCCGGCTCCGGCGATGACTACCTCGTGCATGACCACACCCCTCTCTTGGTCACTGACCAATTCAGTGAGCCCCAGTAGACTAGGTCAGTGACCAAGAATCAACCCCCGGCGTCCACGCGGACGCGGCTGGACCCGGACGCAGTGGTGCGGGCCGCCCTGGAGCTGCTCGACGAGAAGGGCGCCGACGCCGTGTCCCTGCGCGGCACCGCGGAACGCCTCGGCGTGCGCATGAACACCGTCCTCTGGCACGCCAAGACCAAGGCCCGCCTGCTGGAGCTGATGGCCGAGGCGATCGTCGGCGAACTCCCGCTGACGGACCTGCCCGAGCCGTGGGAGGAACGGGTACGCGAGCTGGCCCGCCGCTACCGGCGCTGCCTGCTCGGCCACCGCGACGGGGCGGCCATCGTGGCCGGCACCTACGCGGCGGAGCCCGCGACCCTCGCCTTCGCCGATGTCACCGTCGAAGCCCTCCTCGCCGGCGGCCTCGACGAACGCCAAGCGGTCTGGGCGTTGTGGACCATCCAGTACCTCGTCCTGGGCCTCACCCAGGAGGAACAGGCCCTCGCCGCGTCCGGCGGGGAACACACCCTCGGCCCGGCACTCGCCCCGGGTGCCTACCCCTCCCTCAGCCGGGTGGCCGGCCACCTGGAGGACACCGCGTTCGACGAGCGCTTCGAGTACGGGCTCTCGCTCGTCCTGCGCTCGCTCGGGACCGCACCCGACTCCCGGCCACCCGGCCACGCCGGCCCCGCCCACCCCGGCAGGTGAACACCGCCCACCCAAGCGCGGGGCCGGAGCCGACGGCAACGGCGGCGGCACCCGGTGCCGGCACCTGCGGTGGTGCGGGTGGCCTCGGGCCTCGCCACGCGCTCACCGCGCCGGTGGGCGGGCCGTCACCGCCGGGGTTGCCGGCGGCGGCCCGGTCCCCGGTCGCCGCCACCGGGGAGAGCAGGTCGGATCGTCACCGTGCAAGACGGAGTCAGATGGTGGCCGCGTCGATGACGAAGCGGTAGCGGACGTCGCTGACGAGGACCCGCTCGTAGGCGTCGTTGATCTCGTCCGCGCGGATCAGCTCGATCTCGGCGCCCACCTGGTGCTCGGCGCAGAAGTCCAGCATCTCCTGGGTCTCGGCGATGCCGCCGATGCCCGAGCTGCTCAGGCTGCGGCGATTGCCGGACATCTTCTGGAGCTCGATCTGCACCGGCTCCTCCGGGAGTCCGAGGTTCACCATGGTCCCGTCCGTGCGCAGCAACGACATGTAGGCGGCGAAGTCGAGCGGGGCGGAGACGGTGTTGAGGATGAGGTCGTACCTGCCTGCCGCGTCCTGGAAGGTCTTCGGGTCGCTGGTGGCGTAGTAGTGGTCGGCGCCCAGCCTCAGGCCGTCGTCCTTCTTGCGCAGGGACTGCGACAGGACGGTGACCTCGGCACCGAGCGCGTGGGCGATCTTCACGCCCACGTGGCCGAGACCGCCGAGACCGATGACGGCGACCCTCTTGCCGGGGCCAGCGTGCCAGTGCCGCAGCGGTGAGTAGGTGGTGATGCCGGCGCACATCAGCGGGGCGGCCACGTCCAGGGAGAGGCCCTCCGGGATGTGCACGACGTAGTTCTCGTCGACGACGACCTTCTGCGAGTAGCCGCCGAAGGTGGGCCGCCCGTCCCTGCCCACGGCGTTGTACGTCCAGACCGGGCCCTTGGCGCAGTACTGCTCCAGGCCCGCCTTGCAGTCGTCGCACTCGCGGCAGGTCTCGACCATGCAGCCGACGCCCACCCGGTCGCCGACCTCGAACTTCGTCACGCCGGGGCCGGTCCCGGAGACGACGCCCGCGATCTCGTGGCCGGGCACCATCGGGAAGATCGCCTTGCCCCATCCCTCGCGGGCCTGGTGGATGTCGGAGTGGCAGATGCCGACGAACTTGATGTCGATCAGTACGTCGCGCTCCCCGACCGCGCGACGCTCGATGGTCGTCCGTTCCAGCGGGGCCTTCGCGGCGGGCGCGGCGTAGGCGGCAACAGTGGTCATGGCAGGGGTTCTCCTGGAGGCAGGCGACGAACGCACTGAGTTGGGAGGCGCCGTGGTCGGGCTCCCTCCCGTGGCAAGGGGCGGCCGGTGCCGCCGGGGCCCGTGCGGGTGCAGCGGGGTATCAGGGGATGCGGGTGCCGGCTACGCAGCCGCGGCGCGGGGGGCCGTACTGCGCCGGCCGGAGGCCCGCACCGTCCGGGCGCCACGCACGGGCCGCCGCGGCGGGGCGCCGTCGCCCTGCCGCGGCGGCCCGGGTCTCAGCCCGTGATCGGACGCAGCGCGTCGGTGATCATCGCCGCCATGCCGGAGGCACCGTTGTAGGAGCCGACGGTGGCGTCGTTGCCGGCGTTGATGATGTCGTCCCCGCCGACCTGGTTGCGGTCGCCGACGATGATCGTGTCGTAGTTGCCGCCCGCGGCCTGGGCGGCATCCACGGCGCCGCCCGCCACGGTGCCCGAACCGTTGTGGGAACCGACGGTGGCGTCGTTGCCGGCGTTGATGAGGTCGTAGCCGGCGACCTGGTTGTCGTTGCCGACGATCACCGTCCCGTGGTTGCCGCCGGAGACGACGTCTGCGCTTGCGACGGTCGGCACGGCGACGATTCCGACGGCGGCGAGCAGGGCCGGCATCCACGTGGCGCGACACTTCATGGAGATTCTCCGCTTCTGTCAGTAAATATCCCTGGATGGGCGAGGGCGACAGTAGGCGCGCTCCCGGAGTGTCGGGCCGTGTTCCGCCGGTCGGCGGCGTGTCGGGCCGGCACAGCGCCGGCGCCGGGCGCCTACCGTGGGCGGATGACTGATCGTCGGGCCGGGCGGACCGCCGCCGGCCAGGCGGGCTACCTCGGGGCGGCCGCCGCCTTCGCCGTCTGCATGGCGGGCACCACCCTGCCCACTCCGCTGTACGGGCTCTACCAGGAGGAGCTCGGCTTCTCCGAACTCATGGTGACGGTCGTGTTCGCCGTCTACGCCTTCGGCGTCATCGGTGTCCTGCTGCTGGTCGGCAACGTCTCCGACTCCGTCGGACGCCGGCCCGTCCTGCTCTGCGGACTGGCACTGGCGGCCTGCAGCGCCGTCGCCTTCCTCGCCGAGGGGGGCCTGCCGCTGCTCTGCCTGGGCCGCCTGCTGTCCGGCCTGTCGGCAGGCCTGTTCACCGGCACCGCCACCGCGTACGTACTGGAGCTCGCCCCGCCCGCGCGCCGGGCCCGTGCCGGCTTCGTCGCGACCGCCGCCAACATGGGCGGCCTGGGCTGCGGACTGCTGCTGTCGGGACTGCTCGCCGAGTACGCGCCCGATCCCCTGGTCCTGCCGTTCGTCGTGCACCTGGTGCTGCTCGCCGCGTCGTTCACGGTCACCTGGTTCCTGCCGGAGACGGTCGCCGGGGCCCGCCCGCTGCGCACCGCCCGTCCGCAGCGGCCCTCCCTTCCGGCGGAGGTCCGCGGGGTGTTCGTCCCGGCGGGGATCGCCGCCTTCGCCGGCTTCTCCCTGCTCGGTGTGTTCACCTCGGTCAGCCCCGCCTTCCTCGCCGAGAGCCTGGACGTCCACAACCACGCAGTCGTCGGCCTCATCGTCTTCGCGGCCTTCTTCGCCTCCACCCTCGGCCAGCTCCTGGTGCCCCGGCTGGGCACCGCGCGGGCGATCCCGCTGGGCTGCCTGGTGCTCATCGCCGGCCTGGCCCTGCTGGCCGCCTCGCTCGCGTGGACCAGCCTGCCGCCGCTGGTGCTCAGCGCCCTGGTGGGCGGCGCGGGCCAGGGCATGGGCCTGCGCGGAGCGGTGGGCGAGGTAGCAGCCGCCGCTCCCGCCGAACACCGCGGCGGCGCCCTCTCGCTGCTCTTCGTGGTCGCCTACTTCGGCATCTCGATCCCGGTCATCGGGGTGGGCCTGCTCGGCGAGCCGCTCGGCCTGGCCGATGCCGGCCTGGTGTTCACGGCCTGCATGGCCGTCCTCGCCGCCGCCTCCGGGACCTACCTGCTGTACCGGGCCCGCACGGGAGCCACGCCCCGGGTGGAGGTCGACGACCGTCCGAGCAGCCGTGGCAGGGTGGACTGATGACGACGCACCGCGACCACTCACCTGACCCCCAAGCCGCCGGCCTCACCCCGTGGTCGGACACCACGGCGGCCCACAGCGACCTCCTCGCGGCGAAGACGCTCGTCTACGACCCCTGCGGCTTCATCTGCTCGCAGCCGGTTCCCGAAGCCGAGAGTGCCGCCTACGCCGCCCACGAGTTCACGCTCGACGGCCGCTCCGTCCGGTTCCGCGCGGCCAGGACGACCCCCACCAAGGTCGGACAGTTCGTCACCGTATGGAAGAGGTCGCCGGGTGGGCCCATCCAGCCCTTCGACACCACGGACCCCGTCGACCTCTTCGTCATCAGCACCCGCGACCGTCACCACTTCGGCCAGTTCGTCTTCCCCATGGACGCGCTCCGCCGGCACGGTGTCGTGTCGACGGACGGTGCCGGAGGGAAACGGGCCTTCCGCGTCTACCCGCCCTGGGTGACCACCACCAACCGCCAGGCCGGCAGCGCGCAGGCCTGGCAGCTGGACCACTTCCTACCCCTGCACGAGGGCGAGCCCGTCGACTCCGCCCGTGCCCACGGGCTCTACCACCCGTAGGACGGCGCCGGCACCACCACTGGACCGTCCGGCCCCGGGCCGTCCCGGTGCGGCCGGACCCCTGTCAGTCGTCGTACCGGGCCTGGGTCGGCCCCGGGCCGGGGCCGGACGGTGTCGGCCGGCTCAGAATCCGTGGCCGGCGGCGCCTCCGCGCAGCAGGGCGAACGCCTCGGCCGTCTCGGCGGCGGCCTTCCGCGCGACGTCGCCGATGTCCAGCCCCTCGGCGAGCCTGGTCCAGGTGGAGCGGGCGAGGACCTGGCGCACCGCCGAGTACTGGGCGGCGACCAGCCGGGCGGCCACGTTCCCGTCCGGGTCCAGCGCCTCGGTGAGCGCGCGGGTGTCGGCGTCGAGATAGTCGAGGAGGTGGGCGGAGAGGCTGGGGGTCTCGTAGACCAGCCGGAGGAAGGCCAGCACCTCGGGGTCGTCGGTCAGCCCGGTGCTGGGGTCGCGGGCCGCCAGACGATCCAGGTGGTGGCGTTCGAGGGCGTCAAGCGGGGTGACCCCGGGCTCGCGGGCGCGAACGACCCGCGCGGCCTCGCCGAGGTGGTCGGCGAAGCGGTGCAGGACCAGTTCCTCCTTGCTTCCGAAGTAGCGGAAGAGGGTGGGCTTGGAAACCTCGGCGGCGGCGGCGATCTCGGCCACCGAGACCTGGTCGAACCCCCGGTCGAGGAACAGGGCGATGGCCACGTCGGCGATGGTCTGCCGGGTGCGCTGCTTCTTGAGGGTCCGCAGACCCGTGTCTGGCTCGCTCGGACTCATGCCCTGATCATAACCCGGAGACATTTGTTACTCGGTTTCTTTTCTTACCTGGTTGCCATTCTTACTCGGTTGCTGTTCCATGGTGTGTACCGACAAGCCGGAAGGGCGGACACACACATGACGACCGTGGTGATCGTGGGGGCGGGGCCGACCGGACTGACCCTGGCGTGCGGACTGGCGCGGCAGGGCGTCGCGGTCCGTGTCATCGAGAGGGCAGCCGCATTCCACACCGGCTCGCGCGGCAAGACGCTCAACCCGCGCAGCCTGGAGGTCCTCGCCGACCTGGGCCTCGGCGAGCGGCTGGCGGCCGCGGGCCGCACCCACCTGCCGTTCCGCAAGTACTTCGCCGGCGAGTTCGTCAACGAGACCGAACCCTTCGCCGGCGCCCGCCCCAGCGCCGCCGTCCCGTACCCGGCGAGCCTGTGGCTGCCGCAGACGCGGGTGGAGCGCCTGCTGCGCGAGCGGCTCGCCGAGTACGGGGTGACGGTCGAACTCGCCACCGAACTCGTGGACTTCACCCAGAACGGCGACGGAGTGGAGGTGCGTCTCGCCGACGGCGGTCGGATCTCCGCCGAGTACCTGGTCGCCTGCGACGGCGGCCGCTCGACGGTGCGCAAGCTGCTGGGCATACCGTTCGTCGGGCACGGCGACCCGGAGCCGGTGATGGTCTGCGGCGACGTCGAGGTCGAGGGGCTGGATCCGGGCGCCTGGCACCAGTGGTTCGGGCCGCAGGGCGCGTTCATGCTCTGCCCGTTCGAGGGCACCCGCCGCTGGCAGCTGCAGGCAAGCCCGGAGACGGACGCCGACGGCCGGACGGTCGCCCCGTCACTGGAGAGCTTCCAGCGGCTGGCCGCACTGCACACCGGCCGCCAGGACCTCAGGCTCACCGATGCCACCTGGCTCTCCACCTGGCGGGTCAACGTCCGGATGGCCGAGCAGTACCGCCAGGGGCGGGTCTTCCTGGCCGGCGACTGCGCGCACGTCCACCCCACCGCGGGCGGGCTCGGCATGAACACCGGAATCCAGGACGCCTGGAACCTCGCGTGGAAACTCGGCTACGTGGTGCGCGGTCTCGCCGCACCCGCCCTGCTGGACACCTACCAGGAGGAACGCCTGCCGATCGCCGCCTGGACCCTCGACGTCACCACCGCCGGCATGGCCGCCGTCACCGAGGGCATCAGCACCCCCGGCATCGGCGTCGAAGCCGGCCGGGTCGGCGACCTCACCGGCCTCTCGCTCGGCTACCGGTGGAGCCGGCTCGCCACCGGACGCGCTGACGGCACGCTCCAGGCCGGCGACCGGGCACCGGACGCCCTCTGCCCCGGCCCCGGCCCCGACGGCGAGCCGGCCCGGCTCTTCGAGCACTTCTCCGGCGACCACTTCACGCTGCTCGGCTTCGGTCCGGGCGCCCGCCCCGCACTCACCGAACTGCCCGGCCACGTCCGGCCGGTAGCGCTCGACGACCCCGACGGCGAAGCCCGCCGGGCCTACGGAATCACCGGCGACGCCCTCGTCCTCGTCCGGCCGGACAACCACGTCGCCCTCGTCGCCCCGGCAGCCGCCCGCGAGGAGGTGCTCACGTACCTGGCAGCCCTGAAGTAGCCGTGGCGGACGGCTCAGGGCCGTCCCGCAATTGATCTTCGACGGCGGCAGGCGAGTCTCGCCCAGCGGTGGCAGACCGGACTACGCAGCCTGGAGGAGGTTGTGGACGTGGGCGATGCCGAGCATGGCGTGGTGGACGCCATCGCCCTTGAGGCGGCAGTCGCGCAGGATCTTCCAGGTCTTCATCCGGGCCAAGACGTGCTCGACGCGGGCGCGTTCGACCTGCTCGGTGACCTGCTCCATGAACCAGCGCATGATCTCGCAGGGGATGACGCGCTCGTCATGGCTGTGGATGTGGACGTTCGGCTCCAGAGTCGGATCCTCGTCGGGGACGAACGCCGCCAGGAAGGCAACTCCGGGCAGGTGACTCATGGCGATCGGGATCCCGGCCCACGCGGCCGGCACGGGTACGGCCTCGCTCAGTTCCACGGCCCAGGCGTTGTCGAACGACGGGCGGACATGAGGGCTCCCTGAGGGCGGGGGACGATCTTCGGCGGGCAGACACTAGGGCAAGGAAGCCTTACCTAACAACGTTTCGCGCCGTCAGATCTCGACTCCGCATCGAAGTGGCCACGCTTCGGGGTTCGCGGGCCGATTCGGGGCTTCCCGGATTGACCAAGGAATCAACAAGTAGGTAAGCCTTACCTGATTTTTACGTCACCCGTTTGGAGGCCCCGTGCCCGCTCTGCCCTCGGAGCCATCCGTTTCCGTTCTCACCACGCCCGCGTGGCCCAGTGGCGCCTCCGACCGACCGGTGAGCCTGCACGACGGGTGGTGGACGGTGGCCGCCGCGGCCCTGGCGGCCTGCGCCGGCCTGACGGCGTGCACGTGGATCGCGGCGCACATCAACGTCGACCCGGCTCTGCACACGGCGGCTCTCTTCGTCCACCTGGCCTCGCTCGTCCTCGGCTTCGGCGCGGTCCTCGTTGCCGACTACTACGGCCTGCTCTGGATGACCCGGCGGTGCAGCCTGCACGAGACCCTCGGTGCCACCGCGCGCCTTCACCTGCCGATCTGGGCCGGGCTCGGCGGGCTCATCGTCAGCGGCGTGATGCTGGAGCCCGACCTGTCCTCCCCCATCACCTGCGTCAAGCTCGCCCTGGTCCTCCTCCTCACCGTCAACGGCCTCCAGGCCGGGCTCCTGAACAGACGCATGGCCGAGCACGGACCCACCCCGCTCACCCCGCGCCTGCTGGCCTGGGGCGCCACCACCGCGCTCGTCTCCCAGATCTGCTGGTGGGGCGCCGTCGTGATCGGCTTCCTCAACAGCCAGCACTGACGGGGCGGCGCCGGCACGGCGGTGCCGGCCTCCGCTGGCCGGCCCACCCGGGATTGCGACCGGGATCCAGTCGTCATCGCCGCCGGTGTGTGAGTCCCGGCTCGCAGCCGGGCCCCGCGATCAGTTGATCGCGGTCAGCTCCGCAGTCAACTGCTCATTGAGGAACTCGACGACCTCCTGGTCACCTGCATGGCGTCCCTCTCCTCCTCCGGCTTGCAGGAACGGCCCGCCCTCCTTCCAGAAAACGGCCCGCACCGTGCCGGTGCAAACGCCGCGCGGCGCACCCGCACCCTGCCGACGAAGCGTGGACCGCCACTCACTCGCTGCGATAGTTCGGCACCTTGATCAGCAACTGCTGACGTCCCGCGATCTCCGGAACCTCGACCCTCGCGCTCCAGTCCGGCTCGGCCACCGGCTCCAGGGCGATCGAGACGGCGCCTTCGTAGACGTCGAAGTGGTCCATCACGACCGTGGTGATCACCTCTGCCAGCCTCCTCTTCTGCTCGTCGGTGAAGTCCCGGGGCAGGTGCTTGATGTTGACGTGCGGCACGGAGTGCTCCTTCGTTCGGTTGTGGCGGGAAGGGGGGCAGATCGGGTTGGCGTTCGCTCCACCACCCTGGCCGCGCACGTGCGGGCAAGGTCACGGCGGGTGCAGGTGCGGGTTCAGCTGCCGGGGCGGGTGTGGATCGCCGCCGCGAGTTCGGCGATGCCGTGCTCCCTCAGCACGCTGTAGTGGTCCCCGTGGAGTTCGACCACGGTCGGGGGTGCGGCGGAGTAGCCGGAGCTGCCCTCGATGAACGAGTAATCGTCCCCCGCGGCCTTGAAGATGGTCACCGGCGCGTCGAGCCGCCGCTCGGCCAGCTCGCGGAAGCTGTACTCGAACTCGTACGTCTCCCCCACGATCCGGGTGATCCGCCGGATCAACTCCTCGTCCAGTGAGGGGAGCAGGCCGTTCACGACGGCGACGAAGCCGTCCTCGTCCGCCACCGCCCGCAGGCACTGCTCCAGTTCGGGCCCGCTGATGGACCCGGTGAAGACGGAGAAGAGGATCGTCACGTACGCCGGGTTGCGGTACGACGCCTCCCGGCCGTGGCGCTCCCCGTCGGCCTGGCGGACCTTCGGGTTGCCGGGGCAGATCAGCAGCAGGTCCGCCACCGTCTCCCCGGCCTGCTCCAGTTGCCAGGCCGCCTCGAACGCGACCCGGGCGCCGAAGGAGTAGCCCCAGAGCGTGTACGGCCCCGTCGGCTGCACCCGCCGGATCTCGGCGACGTCGGCCGCGGCCATCTCCCGGATCGTCGGGTACGGCCGCTCGCCGGCGTTGATCCCGTGCGCCTGCACCCCGTAGAAGGGCTTGCCGGCGCCCGCCTCACGCCCCAGCAGGCGCAGGTTCATCGGATAACCGCCGAGCCCCGGCCAGCAGAACACCGGGCCGCCGGAGTCCGCGTTCCGGCCGGAGTCCGCGTGCTGGAGGGGCACCAGCCGGGAGGACGGCTTCCCGGTGTCCCGGCCGATCCGTGCCGCCAGATCGACCAGCTTCGGGCACTCGAAGACGACCTGGAGCGGCAGCCTGGTCCCGAACTCCCGGTTGATCCGGTTGACCAGGGCGACGGCGGTCAGCGAGTTCCCGCCGGACGCGAAGAACTCGTCCTCGACCGACACCTCGTCGTACTTCAGCGCCTTGCCCCAAGCCTCGGCCAGCCACCGCTCGTGCCGCGTCACGGGGGCGACGAACGGGCCGCCGGTGTCCGCGGACCGCACCTGCTCCGAGGCGGCGAGGGCCTTGCCGTCGACCTTGCCGTTCGCGGTCAGTGGCAGCTCGTCCAGGACGAGCACCCGGTTCGGGATCATGTAGTCGGGCAGCAGGGCGGCCAGCTCGTCCTTGACGATCTCGGCCGGGCCCTTCATGTGGACCGTGTCCTCGTACATGCCCTCGCTGCGGATCTGCTCCTCGCTGACCCTGCCGCCGAGGCAGAAGTACGACGCGCCCGATCCGATCCCGCACGCGGCCAGGACGGCGTCGATGCGCCGCGCCGCCGGCAGCGGGTGGCCGGTCTTCGAGCTGTAGCCCGAGGACATGAACCCCAGGCCGAGGCCGTTGCGCTGCAGGTGGTGCAGGGTCGCCCCCAGGCTGATGTACTCCAGCCACGGCTCGACCGCCCGGCTGACGGCGGTGATGCCGAAACTCGCCCGCTCGTACACCTTCTGGTTGATGGCGATGACGTCCTTGCGCAGCACCAGCTCGTCCGAGATCCGCTCCAACTCGCCGTCCACGTAGCGGTACTGACCGGCGGGGAGGCCGGTCACCCGCCCCGGGTGCGCCTGGACGTAGATCTCGGTGGAGGCGGCTCGCGGCGTGCCGTCGCCCGGGTGGATCCCGAAGGTCCCCAGGTAGTGGTCCTCGTCGGCGACGTCCAGGCTGTTCCGGACGGACCGGAGGTGGGCCAGGGGGCGGATGCCGAGCCCGTACTCGGGCAGCACCTCCTCGAACAGGCCCACCATGTGGCCGGCTTCGAACTCCAGGACCTCCTGGATGTTGTTGGCGTACACCGGCTCGATCGCCCGCCGCTTGCCGACGAAGTGCACCGACAGGTGCGCGCCGACGTGCAACCCGGCCGGGCCGGTACGCACCAGGGTGTGATCGGCGGGGTGGTAGTAGTACACGCCCGCGGCCAGGCCGGCCACGCCGGCGGTCTCCAGGTACAGCTGCGTCGCGTACAGCGCGCCGGGCGAGGCGTACGCGTACTTCGGCAGCAGCCGCTCGTCGCTGTGGTACTGGCCGAACCACCGCAGGATCTCGCCGAGTTCGGCGAACGTCAGGTCGTCGAGGGCGCGGGAGAGTCCGCCAGCCGGGCGCGGGGCGAGCAGCTCGACGATGTCGTCCCGGCCGACCTCCCCGCCCTCGTAGAAGCGGTAGGTCTTGCGGGCGAAGGTCTCCCGCCGCTGGCGCTGCGTCTCCTCCCGGCCGGGCAGCTCCACCACCGGCCGGCCGTCGAGCTCCTCGGGGTCGCGCAGGCCCGGGTTGGAGAGCTGCGCCTTCACCTGGAGCTTGCTCGCCTTGGACTGGTGGTGTCCGCCGTGGTTGCCCTGGTCCATCAGGGCCGCTTCCTTCGGGTTCAGCTCGATGCACGCCACCAGGTTCTGGAAGCCGGTCCGCTGGTCGTCGGTGACGATCGCCGCGGCCCGCCTGACCCAGGCGTGCTCCTCGATCGCGAGGGCGATCTCGTCCAGCTCGACCCGGTAGCCGCGCAGCTTCACCTGGTTGTCCGTCCGGCCGGAGAACTGGATCGTCCCGTCCGGGTTCCAGTACGCCAAGTCCCCTGTCCGGTACAGCCGTTCCGTCGGGACGAACGGCGAGGGGACGAACCGCTCCCGGGTCTGGTCGGGCCGGTGGAGGTAGCCGCGGGCCAACTGAACGCCGCCGATGTACAGTTCGCCGGTTTCCCCGATGTCCACCGGCGCCAGGTCGGCGTCGAGGATGTAGCACTGGGTGTTGTCGACGGGCACTCCGATCGGGATCGAACCGGCGCCCTCCCCGATCTCCTCCGGGTCGACCAGGTACGCGGTCGCGTTGATGGTGCACTCGGTCGGCCCGTACAGGTTGACCAGCGACGCCCACGGGAGCTCGTCGCAGAAGGACCGGGCGAGCTGTCGCGAGAGCGCCTCTCCCCCGGAGAACACCCGCGCGAGGCTGGTGCAGCGGTGCAGGTCCTCCGTGTCCAGCAGCGCCTGGAGCAGTGTGGGCACGCACTGGAGCGTGCTCACCCCGTGCTCGACGATGGTGGCGATCAGCGCCTCGGGATCCCGGTAGACGCCCGGCGCGCCCATCACGACCCTGGCCCCCACGGCCGGGGCCAGGATCTCCCACTGCGCGGCGTCGAAGCTCATCGGCGTCTTCTGCAGCACCGTGGTGCCCTTGCCCAGGTGCCCGCAGGCGTGCATCCAGCGCAGCTGGGAGACGACGCTGCGGTGCTCGATCATCACGCCTTTCGGCCGGCCGGTGCTGCCCGAGGTGTAGATGACGTAGGCGAGACCGTCCGGGCGCAGCGCAGTCGGACCCGTCGGGCCCTCGTCGGGCATGGACTCCGCGTCCGCCGGGGTGATGACCGTCGTCCCTCGCGGCGCCAGCCGGGAGAGGCGTTCCCGCAGGTGGGGCTGGGTGACGATGATGCAGGTACGGCTGTCGTCGATCATGTAGCGCAGCCGGTCGTCGGGGTACTCCGGGGAAAGCGGCAGATAGGCCGCACCGGCGTAGAGGACTCCCCAGACCCCCGTCACCAGCTCCACGGAGGGCTCGATGTACAGGCCCACGCAGTCGTCCGCACCCACGCCCAGGTGGCGCAGGTAGCGGGCCAGTTCACCGCTGCGCCGGTCGAGTTCGCGGTAGCTGAGGCGCTGGTCGCCGCTGACGACCGCGACGGCCTCGGGCCGGGCCTCCGCCTGCTCCGCCAGCAGGTCGGGCAGGCAGCCGCCCAGCTGAGTGCCGTGTCTGCGACTGCCCGTCCGAATGGTCTGGGTGGTTTTCATGGTTCCCCCTGGTGTTGCTGTATGACTAAAGCGCTTGTACGACAGGGTCTTCGGCCGGTGCCTGGATCTCCGGCTTCCGCCTGGGCTGGGCCAGGACGACCGCGGCGACGACGGCCACGGCTCCGGCTAGCTGCGGTGCTGACAGGGCCTGGCCCAGGACGGCGTAGCCGAGGATCGTGGCGGCCAGCGGGCTGCCGAAGCCCAGGATCGACACCCCGAGCGCCGGCAGCCGCTCGATGCCGCGGAACCAGAGCGCGTAGGCGATCAGGGCTCCGATGACGCTCAGGTAGGTGAACCCGGCGATGTTGGTGCCGGTGATCGCGGCGGGAAGGCCTTCGGCGATCAGCGTGGCCGGCAGCAGGACGAGGCCACCGACGGTCAACTGCCAGCCGGTGAAGGTCAGTACGCTCACGCCCGCCGGACGGCCCCAGCGCTTGGTGAGCACGATGCCGGACGCCATGCAGACCGCGCCGCCCAGTCCGGCCAGGACACCGACGGTGTCGAGCCCCGCCTGCGGTCGCAGGACCAGGAGCGCCACGCCCAGCACGCCGAGCACGCAGGCCGCGACCTGCACCGGCTGGATCCGGTCCTTCAGCAGCATCGCCGCCAGCAGCAGGACCAGCATCGGCTGGACCGCCACCACCAGTGCCGCCACACCGCCGGGCAGGTGGTAGGCGGCGACGAACAGGAGGTAGAAGAAAGCGCCGATGTTCAGCACACCCAGCACCAGGGCGCGCCACCACCACACCCCGCGCGGCATGACCCGGCCGATCGCGAGCAGCACCAGCCCGGCAGGCAGCGCCCGCACCGTGGAGGCCAGGAGCGGCCGGTCGGGAGGCAGCAGTTCGGTGGTCACCAGGTAGGTGCTGCCCCAGACCGCCGGGGCCAGCGCGGTCAGTCCCGAGTCGAGGATCAGCCGGTTGCCCTTCACCTGACGACCGGGTCCAGGACCGGTATGCGAGCCGTGACGGGCGGGACGAGAGCAGCGGTAACGGATTGCCTGGGTCTGGGCACAGTGAGTTCTCCCATGAGGGCATGGTTATGCGAGGAAGCCAGGCGACCCCCGGCCCAGCAGACCATAGGTCAGGAAAGGCTCACCTAACAAGACGTGTCCGAACCCGGGGTCTCGAAGGGGATGCCGATCGCACCCAACTCCTGATGCTCACTCACAAGATGGGCCTGGCCTGGCCGTTTGGTCGGCCCGCGACCGGTTCTGCTGCGAACCACAAACCCTTGCCAGCCAGGGGAGCCTTCCCTAACGTATGGCTCCGCCGCTTCCCCCGCCATCAAAGGAGTCTGTACATGCCAGCCATCGACGAGTACCTTGATCACGCGAAGCCCTACGCACTGGGCCTCTTCCGGATCGTCATCGGCCTGCTCTTCGCCTGCCACGGCGCCGCCTCCCTGTTCGGCGTCTTCGGGGGCGCGCCGGGCGGTGGTTCCGTGGACGCCGGCGTCTGGCCCTACTGGTACGCAGCCGTGATCCAGCTTGTGTGCGGCGTCCTGGCCCTCACCGGCCTGTTCACCCGCTTCGCCGCGCTGATCGCCTCCGGCTCCATGGCGTACGCGTACTTCGTCGAGCACCAGGCCGACGCCCTGCTGCCGCTGCAGAACCACGGCGAGCTCTCGGCGATCTACGCCTGGGCCTTCGTGCTTCTGGTCTTCACCGGCCCCGGCGCGCTGGCACTCGACCAGCTCCTGGGCGCCCGCCGTAGAATCCAGCCGACCGCCGAGGTCGCCACGTCCGCCTGACCCTGTGACGCGAACCGCCACCGTCGGCGCCGAGTAGCGCATGCCGCCGACGGTGGCGGCCAGGACCGCTGCATTCGGCAGCGGACCGACCCCGGTTCCGTGATCACGGCCTCCCGTGCCACCTCCGGGGGAAGGGGGGACGGCAGGTGCCGACCCAGGTGAAGCAGGTCAATCGCGGGCGGCAAGGCCATGCTGTCGTGGCCCGACGCGCTCTGCGAGTCGCTCGCGCGCGGCGGACGTCACGTCGTGCGCTACGACCTGCGCGACTCCGGCGCGTCGACAACCGTCGGCCCCGAGGCGCCCGCGTACACGCTCCGGGATCTCGCCGCCGACGCGGCCGCGGTCCATTTGCCAGCAGTCGCCTGAGCCGGGCGGCGGGCGCCGTGGAGGCACGGCCGGGCCGGCCGTGCCTCCACGGGCTTCGCGGAGCGCCCGGTGTCAGCTCACCGGCTCGGGCGTGCGCCGGGCAGGAGCGGTCGACGGGGAGTCGGCGGCCGCCGCCGCGCCCAGGGCGGTGCCGCGCGTCTCCTCGGCCCACAGGACGCACACGAGGAGGCCGACGGCCGTGGTGCCGGCCGCGATCAGCATGGTCGGCCCGGTGCCGAGCCCGCTGAGCGACAGGGGCAGCAGATACGTGCCGACGGCCGCGCCGATCCGGCTCACCGACGTCGCGACACCGACCGCCGTCGCCCGGATCTCGGTCGGGAAGAGCTCGTTCGGGTAGGTCCAGTCGAGCACGTTGGGCCCACCGCACAGGAACGCGTAGGCGCACAGCGCGGTGACGGCGACCGCGGCGGGGGCGGCGGGCCAGACGCCCAGCAGGGCCAGCGGAACGATCATCAGGGCGAACGACCAGATGATCACCGGCCGACGGCCCCAGGTGTCGATCAGCCGGAGGGCCGGGAAGCAGCCCAGGAGGAAGACCAGGCTCACCAGACCGGTACCCAGCGTGTCCAGCACGGTGCCGCCGGGCATGCCGAAGGACGAGAGGATCTGCGGACCGAACGTCAGCATCGCGAAGAGCGGGCCGACCTGGCAGAGGAAGAACAGGCCGCAGAACAGCGTGCGGCGCCGGTAGGGCTGGGTCATCAGCAGACGCAGACCGCCGGGGCGGCCGGCCTCGGACGGATCGGGCATCAGCTCCAGCCGTCCACCCGGACACCGAGATGCTTCTCGACCACGCGCACCGCGTCACCGACCCGCCCGTGAGCGGCGAGCCAGCGCGGCGACTCGGGCGAGCCGCGCCGGATCACCAGGAACACCACGCACAGGACGGCGGAGCTGGCCAGCATCCAGCGCCAGCTGCCCGGCCCGCCGATCCGCAGGAACAGGTAGCCCGTCAGGTAGGCGAGGACGGAACCGGCGTACCAGGCGACGATCTGCTGACCGAGCAGCCGGCCGCGGTGGCGGGCCGGCAGCCACTCGGCGAGAAGCGAGGTCGCGATCGGGTAGTCGGCGGCCACCGCCATGCCGAGCACGAAGCGCAACACGGCGATCGCCCACACCGTGTCGACCCAGAAGGAGAGCACGGAGCAGACGACCATCACCAACAGGTCCGCGGTGTACATCACCTCCCGGCCGATCTTGTCGGTCAGCACGCCGAAGAGCGCGCCCCCGACGAACATGCCCACCAGGGCGGCGGCGCCGATCAGGCTGACTTCGGCGGTGGAGAGGCCGAGCTCGGGGCGCATCCCGATCAGGGCCACGCCGACGATGCTCAGAATGTAGCCGTCCAGCAACGGCCCACCGGAGCAGGCCAGGGCCAGCCTCCGATGGAAGGCGGCATACGGGGCGTTGTCGATGCTCTGGGACATGGAATTCGGGTCCTCCGGAGCGTACGGCGGTGCTCTCGCACGCCGTACGCCTGGTAGACGGCAGAAGTCGGGGGCGCCCGGGTGGGCGGCCCCGTCACCCGGGCTCACCGGGCGACCGTCCACGGTTGCCCGCTCCGGAGCCGTCCCCACGGGGACGAAGGTCGGCCGCGTTCGGGCCCTTGGTCCCGAACCGGACGGGCCCTCGTACCCGTGCGGCGGCGGCTGAAGCCTGCCGGGCCGGGGCCAGGCCCGGGCGACCTCGCCCTGCCCGAGGTGGCCAGGTGGAACGGGTGACACTTCTCACCCGGACATGTCCGAACATCCCATTTGTCCGAAATGTGGTGATAGCAGGTCAGAGTACGGCCCCGTCGGGGCCGTCGTCATGTGAAGGCGCGCACGCCCACGAGGGGCCGGCCGAGCCGGACGCTCAGCGGGGGTCGACGATCTCCGGCGCGAAGACCGTCCCCAGTGGCTCGGGGCCGACGTACCGTTGGCAGTTGCACTGCCGGGGCTCGAACCGCAGTGGCTTGCGCTCGGCGTCCCAGGCCGTGGGCGCCTCGACCACCTCATGGCACTTGCCCTGCTTGTCGTGCGTCGCCAGGTGGTGGGTGCATCCGCAGACGGGCTCCGGGGGACGCTTCGCCGCGTCGAGTGCGAGCTGCCGCCGTTCAGCGGCCTCCTGCAGCTCCATCTTCCGCTCGTGGCGCGTCTTCAGCGCACCCCGGACGTTGTCGCCGATCCAGCCCCCGCCGATCATCACGGCAGGTATCAGCGCCCAGATCCAGCCACCCATTGCCGCCACTCCCCCTCGTCGACCGGGCCCACAGCTTACGACCTGTCCGCAACAACCCGACCACGTCGTGCGCCTCTCCTGCGAGGGGCGGGAGTCGATGCTCCGCAGGAGTGGCTCGCCCGGGCGGAGGGGGGCTCAGGACAGGCGCCCCCAGGCGGTGATCAGGCCGGGCGAGAGGTCGGCGGCGGTCCCCGAGGCCAGTGACTCGCAGGCCTCGTCGAGGCGTTCGGCATCGATGAGCCCGGTGGCGAGCATGGCCTCGCGGGTGCGGTCCCAGGTGTCCAGCCAGAACGCGGTGATCGGGGCGTCCGCGAGCAGGGCGGGGACGAACACTCACCGCACCGGCGACGTGGCCGGCGGGCACCGCCCGGCCCCCGGCCCCCACACACGGGGCGCCGGGGGCCGGTCCTCGGCGGATCAGGGATGCAGGACGCGCGACGGCGTCGCCGCATTGTCGGCAGCCGCCTGGGAGCGAACGCCGGGAGTCACACAGACGTCGTCACCCGGCCAGGCCTCCCGCCAGACGTATCCGGAGACGCAGGTGTGCGGTCCGTAGGGGCCGGACACCCACCGGCTGTAGCGGGCCGCGTTGTCGGCGGTGGTCTGGCTGCGGGTCGCCGGGGTCACGCAGGCGTAGTCGCGGTAGTCGCCGTCGCGCCAGACGTACCCCGGGGTGCAGGTGTTCGGCCCGTAGATCGCGACCGAGGTGGCCGAGTAGACGGTGACGCTCGCGGTGCCGCCGCTGACCGAGGTCGCGATCGAGTCCCCGTTGGCGTTCAGCGAGGTGACGGGGAGCCGGGCGCCGCCGTCCAGGGTGCGCTGCAGGTACGGCGTCCCGTTGACGATCTCGTGGATCAGCACCACGTCGTTCGGGATGCCCCCGGAGTAGCCGAGCTTCCGGGTGAACTCCACCGTGTAGTAGTGGAACGGGTCCGATCCGATCGGCACCCGGAGCAACTGCGGGTGGTAGCCGTCGTCGCTCTGGAACGAGGTGAGGGTGTAGCTGCTCCAGCCGGCCGGCGCGACGGCCACCCGGCTGTGGTCCACCCAGCCGAGCTTGTCGAGCTGGAAACCGGCCAGGCCGACCGGTTGCGCGTTGCCGTAGGTGCCGCCGGTGCCCGAGCCGTAGACGTTGGCGGCGCTCATCTCGTCCCACGGGTCGTCGTACTCCCCCGGCGCGGACCACGGGGCGTTGCGGTAGCTGGTGTCGTTGGAGAAGGAGTGCCCGAGCCCGTAGCCGTGCAGCATCTCGTGGGCGACCGAGACCGAGCCGAGGCCGGTGCCGTCCAGGTAGATCGCACCGCCGGCACCCCACCAGTCGATGCCGACGTTGGTGACGACGATCGTGCGGTGCCCGGCGGGGACGGTGTACCCGCCGGCGCTCGCGGCGTTGACGCAGTCCTGGAAGCGGGTCCACCTGTCCCGGCCCTGCTCCTGGGCGAGGGTGTAGGGCATCGTGTACCAGCCGGCGGCGTTGGAGTTGCGGATCTGCACCGCGCCGGCCGAGACGCTGTTGAAGTAGTCGTACATGCCGCCGGTGCCGGCACCAGAGTCGGTGAAGAAGTTCCTCAGCCAGGCGGCGCTGTGCGGTTCGGACGCGTTGTCCGACACCTTGCACATGAGGATCGACCAGCCCGTGTAGCCCCGGACGGGCACGGCCTGGGCCCCCTGCGGAACCCCCCAGAGCACCATGACGACGGCGGCCAGGAGCACCGCCGCCCTGGCGCGGAGCCGGCGCATTCGCCGCATTCGGTTCCCACGCATTCGGTTCCCGCGCATACGGGAGACCTCCCCTTCCCCAATGCTTCCGGGGCCTGTCCCCGGACGGGCGACGGCACCCGTACCCACGGATCGATGAGCGGTAAACCCCGTAAAGAGAAGGACAGTTGAGTGAGGGTCAGGAATTCGCCGCGCCGACCCGGACTCCCCCGGCCCCAGGGCTGCGACCTCGTCCTCGACCTCGCACGCCGGCGCCCCGCCGCCCTGCCGCACCCTCCCGCCCACCACCGGGGGCGCCGGGGACGGAAAGAAAGGTGATTCGGTTTTCTCCGTCGTGTCGATCCGCGACGGCCCCGTTCGACCTGAGATAGAGAGAGGGTCGGACAGCGGCCCCCGGCACGAAGGAGACCAGCCATGGCGAAGTACATGTTGATCATGCGAGGCAGCGACGAGTCGGTCGCGAAGATGATGGAGACGCCCTTCGACGAGATGCTCGCGACGATGGGCCGCTACAACGAGGAGCTGATCCGGGCGGGCGTGCTCGTCGCGGCCGAGGGCCTGGACGACGCCTCGCAGGGCGTGGTGGTCGATCTCAGCGGGGAGACCCCCGTTGTCACCGACGGCCCGTACGGTGAGACCAAGGAACTGTTCGGCGGCTACTACATCCTCGACGTGGCCTCGAAGGAGGAGGCCGTCGAATGGGCCAAGCGCCTCCCGGCGTTCCCGGGCACGAAGGTGGAGATCCGCCGGGTGCCGGGGATCGACGAGTTCCCGCAGGACAACGAGTGGATCGTCAAGGAGCGGGCATGGCGCGAGCGGACCGGCCAGCTCTGACACCCGCACGCTCCGACGGCCCGCCGGACACCGAATCGGCCCGGCGGGCCGTCGAGGCCCTCTGGCGCATCGAGTCCGCGCGGATCATCGGCGCACTCACCCGCTACACCGGGGACTTCGACCTCGCCGAGGACGTCGCCCAGGAGGCCCTGGCCCAGGCACTCGTCGTCTGGGCGCGCGACGGCGAGCCGGCCAGCCCCGTGGGCTGGCTGCTCGCCACCGCCCGGCGGCGCGCCATCGACCAGTTCCGCCGCCGCTCCGCCCTCGACGACCGGTACGCCGCGCTCGCGGCCCGGCTCGGCGAGGGCGAGGCGAGCTCCGGGGCGGAGCCCGCTGCGGACCGGTCGGACGACCCGCCCTGGGACCCGGACCGCATCGAGGACGACGTCCTCGCGCTGATGTTCGTCGCCTGTCACCCCGTGCTTTCGCCGGAGGCCCGTACGGCGCTGACCCTGCGTGTGGTCGCCGGCCTGTCCAGCGAGGAGGTCGCCCGCGCGTTCCTCGTGCCCGTGCCGACCGTCCAGGCACGGATCACCCGGGCGAAGAAGACGATCGCCGCGGCCGCGGTGCCGTTCGAGCTCCCGCCGCCCGCGGAGCGGCGCGAACGGCTCGGCGGCGTCCTGAGCGTGCTGTACGTGATCTTCACCGAGGGCTCGACGGCGACGACCGGCGACGACCTGCTGCGCCCCGGTCTCGCCTTCGAGGCGATCCGGCTGGCCCGGACGCTGGCCGCGCTGCTGCCCGACGAAGGGGAGGTATTCGGGCTGCTCGCGCTGTTCGAGCTCACCGCCGCACGGTTCCCCGCGCGCACCGGGCCCGACGGCGAGCCCGTCCTGCTGGAGGACCAGGACCGCCGCCGGTGGGACCACTCCGCCGTCCGCCGCGGCCTGGCCGCGCTCGACCGGGCGACGGCCATCGGACGCGGCCTGGGGCCCTACGGCCTGCAGGCGGCGATCGCCGCCTGCCATGCCAAGGCCCCGTCCGTCCCGGAGACCGACTGGGAGCGGGTCGTGCTCCTCTACGAGGCGCTCGGCCGGGTCGCGCCCTCTCCCGTCGTGGAACTCAACCGGGCGGTGGCCGTGGCCATGGCGACGGGGCCGCAGGAGGCGCTGGCGCTCGTCGACGAGCTCGTCGCCTCCGGTCGCCTGTCCGGCTCCCACCTGCTCCCGAGCGTGCGCGGCGAGCTGCTCTCGCGGCTCGGCCGCACCGACGAGGCGCGGGCGGAGCTGGAGCTCGCCGCACGCCTGTGCCGCAACAGCCGCGAACGGTCCGTGCTGCTGCGCAAGGCGGCTGCGCTCGCCTGACACCGGCCGTCCCGCCTCCACCCCGGTCCCCGCCGGGGCGGAGGCGTCGTACGTGTGAGGCCGCGGATCGCCGCCGTCGGGCACCGCGCCGGGCCGCGATTCGTCACGGAGTGTGGACGGCTGGCGGGCCGGGCGTGAGGACTGTGGTGCGGGCCACCCCCGACCCGGCCACCACCCCACCACTTCGGCACGCGCGGCCGAGGGCCCGTCACCCACCGTCGACGATGTGCGCGGCCTCACACCACCACCCGTGTGGCCCGGGCCACTTCCACCCCCCATTCGATCTTGAAAAATGGGGCATTTGGCTTCAAATCAGCCCATTTCCTTGATTCCTACCCGCGGTAACAACCCCCTGACGTGCCTAAACCTGCGAATCCTTGAAACCCCCACCACCACCCCCGTAACTTCGAACCCGTTGCACCGAGCACACCGCCCCCCGAGGCCCCCGCCCCGGAGCACCACGGCGCACAACCCACGCGAGCGACACCCCCCGAAACCAACAGCCCCCAGGGCCTGGTTCCGCACGCCCGCACACCCCTCACGCCTCACGCCTCACGCAAAGGAACCACATGACCCTCCGCAACGAGACCACCACCGCCACCACCAAGCGCCGCAACCGCGTCCGCATGGCACTCATGGCCGGCGCCCTCACCGCCCTGCCGGTGGCCGGCCTCGTCGCGGCCAACACCGCCTCCGCCGCACCCGCCTCCGTCTGGGACAAGGTCGCGGCCTGCGAGGCCACCGGCAACTGGGCCATCAACTCCGGCAACGGCTTCTACGGCGGCCTCCAGTTCACCTCCAGCACCTGGGCCGCCTTCGGCGGCACCGCCTACGCCCCCCAGGCCCACCAGGCCACCAAGGCCCAGCAGATCACCATCGGCGAGAAGGTCCTCGCCGCCCAGGGCCCCGGCGCCTGGCCCGTCTGCTCCGTCAAGGCCGGCCTCACCAAGTAACACCCCGCCGACACCTGGCCACCAGGCCAGCCCGCCGCCCCGACGTCACCCCCACGACAACGCCGCTGCACCCGACCGAACACCCACGGTCCGGGACAGCGGCGTCGCGGCGTTCCAAGCACCTACTGACTTCGGCGCCTCAGGGCGACGATTTGGCAGGTAGTGCTGACGGCTAGTCACTTATCCTTGCTCGCCTGCGTATCTGCGTGAATATCCGCCTGGGCACGGCACCCGGCTCGCGGTACGGTCGGGGTCACGGTTGTCGACAGGGGGGATTGCGCATGCTGTCCGAGGCACTGACCGCGCTGGCCATGTCCGGTGGGACGGCGGTGATGACCGCGGCGGGGACCGAGGCATGGGAGGGGTTCCGAGGCCGGGTGGCCGCCTGGTTCGGGCGGGGGAACACCCAGCGTGAGAGTGCCGAGCTGGAGCGGCTGGGTCGCACTGCCGCCGAGCTCGCGGCAGCTGAGGGCGGGCAGCTGGAGCGGCTCCGGATCCGCCAGGAGGCCTCCTGGCAGGCCCGGTTCGAGGCGTTCCTGGAGGACCTGCCGGAGGACGAGCGCGAGCGCGCCAGCGAGGCGCTGCGCGAGCTGCTGACTGAGAGCGCGGCCCAGGCCCAGGTGTCGGCCGGGGACGGCGGGATGGCGGTCGGCGGAAACGTGCACATCAGCGCCCAGGAAGGCTCGGTCGCCGCCGGTGTGATCCATGGGGGCGTGCAGATCGGCCACCCTCAGGTGCCGGATCCGTTCCAGGGCTGAATGGACCGGCCACGCCAAGCCCGTCACAAACCTCGCCACCGCCGCCGCTCACAGGGGTACAGGCGAGCAACCACAGCTTCGCCGTCGGCCACGCCGACCAGGTGGCCTACTACGCCGGCCGACATGCCCCGGCCGCCTGGCCGCACCAGGTCGGGGCGGTCCCAAACACCGCGCACTGCTTCCAGCGCCGGGCCG
The DNA here is from genome assembly GCF_055588525.1 of Kitasatospora sp. NPDC041988. Classification (NCBI taxonomy): domain Bacteria; kingdom Bacillati; phylum Actinomycetota; class Actinomycetes; order Kitasatosporales; family Streptomycetaceae; genus Kitasatospora; species Kitasatospora sp. NPDC041988. The sequence continues at coordinate 656,119 of NZ_JBVJCO010000001.1, read as the reverse complement.
TTCTCGATACTCCCGACGCCCCTGCGCGCTGCCGGCTACTGGTCGGCGCCGCCGGGGCCGGCAAGACCCAGCTGGCCGCGAACGAGGCCCGCACTGCCTGGCAGGCCGGGCAACTCGACCTGCTGGTCTGGGTCGCCGCCGGCAGCCGCGCGGCGATCCAGACCGCCTACGCCCAGGCCATCGCCGAGATCACCGGTAGTGACCCGGCCGATCCGGAGCAGGGCGCGCGGGAGTTCCTGGCCTGGCTCCGGCCGGGCGGGGCCGGGGAGACGGTTCGCCGGCTGATCGTCCTGGACGGTCTGGTCGACCCCGACGACCTGCGCGGACTCTGGCCGCCGGACCAGCCCGTGGGGCGGACCCTGGTCACCACCTGGCGCCGGGACCTGGCCCGCGAGGGGCTTGGCCGACAGGTGGTTACCGTGCCGTCGTTCAGCTCCGCCGAGGCCTTCGGCTACCTCACGGCGGTGCTCGCCGCGTCCGGCCGGGTCGAGCCGCCTGAGCAACTGGAGGCGCTCGCCCGCGAGCTGGGACACCTGCCGCTCGCGCTCGCGCAGGCGGCCACCTACCTGGGCAGCACCGGTCTGAGTTGCGCCGACTACCTGCGCCTGCTCGGCGACGACGGTCGGCGGCTGGCCGACCTCGTGCCGGACCCGGGCGGACTGCCGGACGAGCAGAGCCTGCCGCTGCCATACGCCTGGGACCTCGCGCTGGAGCGCGCCGACGCCCTGGCGCCGGTCGGGACGGCGCGGATGCTGCTGGAACTGGCGGCGCCGCTGGCTTCCGACGGCATCCCGGCTGCCGTGCTGATCGCTGCGGTCAGGTACCTCGACCGGCAGCGGACCGACCGCCCGGCAGAGGACGCGGAGCCGGACGAGCGCGCCGACGAGACGCTCGCGCTGCTGCACCGGTGGAGCCTGCTCGACTACGACCCGGCGGACCAGGACCGGTCGGTGCGGGTCCACCCGATGGTGCAGCGAGCCGTCCGCGAGGGCGTGCCCGCGAGCCGGGCCGCAGAGCTGGCCGACGTGGCCGCCAACCTGCTCTTCGTCGCGTCCCGGACGTCGGCGGACCAGGCGAACTCGATGACGTTCTTCCTGGTTCCCCCGAGGGATCGGGCTCCGCACCTGCGTTCGCGCGCCCTCGATTTCCCTCCGGACGTGCTGCGCTCCAACGTCGAGGCGCTGACCCGCAATGCCCCGGCCATGATGCTGGGCTCCGGCGAGCCCGAGCTTCGGTACGGGTGGAGTACCGGTCAGGAGCTGCACGACCTCGTACTCCGGGTGGGCGACACGCTGGCGGACGAAGGCCGGCCACAGGCCGCACTGGACTACTTCGTAGCGCTGCTCCCGACGACGGCCGACCGGCTGGGAGCCCGGCACGAGTCCGTGACGAAGCTGCGCGGCCGGATCGCGCGGCTGCGGGCGGAATCCGGCGACCTCACCGCCGCGATCACCGAGTACCGTCGGATGATCGACGATCAACTGGCCCTGCTGGCCCCGGAGTACGAGCTGTACCCCTCCCAGCGGATCCGCCTGGTCGAGGAGGTCACCGAGCTGCGCTACCGCCTGGCCTACTGGCTCGAACAGGCCGGCGACCTGCCGGGCGTCGCACGCGTCTATCGCGACCTGCTCGCCGATGACGGCTACATCGCGGCCGTCGACGGACGGGCGGGCCCGCCCGACTTCACTCTGCGCCGCGACGCCGCCGAGTGGCAGGGGAAGGCGGGAGACGCGGCCGGGGCAGTGGTCGTGTACCGCCAGCTCGTCAACGAGCAGTTCTGCACGCGCGGGCCGGAGAACTCGGGCACCTTCGACACCCGTTTCAGCTTCGGCCACTGGCTGGGCGAGTCGGGCGACGCACGAGGGGCCGTGACCGTCCTGACCGACCTGCTCAACGACCAACTCCGCCTGGAGTCGCGCGAGATCGCCCAGGGCACTCGGGACACGTGGTCCAACCCGTACGCGGTAGCCACCAACACCGACCGGTCCGCAATCTTCCGCACCCGCGCCGCCCTCGCCCGCTGGCGCGGCCAGTCCGGCGACCCTCGCGGCGCAGTGACCCTCCTCTCCGACCTGCTGAACGAGCAACTGCGTGTCCTCCGCCCAGACCATCCCGACCTCGCGACCACCCAGCAGGCACTCACGTACTGGCAGGAACAATCCCGGGGCAGGAGGTGGCTACGAGGGAGGTAGCCCTTGCAGGCCGCTTACCCCGGTGGCGGCTGGCGTGGGCAGCCGGACCGGCAGTCAGAGTCAGTGAGCTCTTTCAGCCCTGCGGCTCCGAGCTGTGACGGCTTTGGCGGCCAGCGTTACTGACCTCGGCGCTCAAGGTGATCGCGGTGGGAGGTCGAGGGTGAGTCCAGTTCCGGCGAGGAAGCCATCGAGGACGTCAGCGCGATACTGCAGTCGCTTGAGCCGGTTGCGGACGAGGGCTTCGAGTCGGTCGCGGGCGACGCTGGAGAGGTTCGCGAGACTGCGCTTGACGTGGGCCCACAGGCCAGCTTCTCCTGGCACCGCACGGACAGCTTGCACCGCTGCCCATGCGGCCCGCGCGAACCCAACGCCGCCGTACCGCCCTGCTTCCAGACCTGGTGCCACTGGTAGGCCGACCTGCAGCTCACCCACAGCTGCCGGGCGACCTCCGGAGGCTTGCATCCTTCGCCGAACAGCGCGGCAGCCTCCAGGTGCACAGCCTCGCGGCGCTGACGTCCCTTCGCTGTCAGCCCGCCCCCATCCGCATATCGCATGCCAGACGGTCTACCGCGACTGATGACCATCCGTCAGCGACACGGCAGACCCATCACCTCAAAGAGCTGATGTCAGTATCCAACCCGCCGACGTGCGGCGCCCGGTCAGGGCGCCTCGCCGCCGAAGTCCTTCCGGGCCAGCAGGCGGTAGGCGTTGGAGAGACCCGCCGGGCCCGCGACGCGGGCGAGGAGGCGGTCGGCCAGGGCGGCGACGAGCAGGGCGGGCGCGCCGGCGACGAACACTCCGGCGCGCAGCGCCCGCCGTAGCCGGCCCGGGGGGCGTCCTGCGCGCCACGGCGCGTCCTCGCGCGGGGCGAGGGCATCGAGCAGGAGCCAGCAGGCGGCCAGCAGGTCGACGGGGTCGTGCGGTTCGGCGTGCTGTTCGAGCAGCACGGTGAAGCCGAGTTCGTCGAGGCGGTGGCGCAGGTTCGCCGCCGGGGCCAGGTTGAGGTGCTGCGGCTGGAGCCAGGGCAGCCACCACCGGCCGAGCAGGCGGGCGTAGCGGCTCTGCGGGTCGGGGACCTCGATCAGCAGCAGCCCTCCCGGGCGCAGGACCTGCCGGGCCGCGGCCAGTTCCCGGTGCGGTTCGGTGCTGTGTTCGAGGTAGTGGAACATGCTCACCACGTCGTACTGCCCGGGCAGCCGGCCGGCCTGTTCGGGGAAGGTTCCGCGCAGGCCGCGGGCGACGCGGCCGTGGCGTTCGGCGAGTTCGACGCCCTCGCTGAGGTCGAGACCGTCGAAGGCCGTGGCGGGGAACACCTCGCGTGCGGTCTCGCAGAAGTGGCCGTGACCGGTGCCGACGTCCAGCCAGCGGCCGGGCGCGGCGGTGAACGGGAGCACCGACCGGGCGCGGCCGCGGTACGTACTCCTGCGGGTGCCGAGGGTGGCGCCGAGCCGTTGTTCGCCGAGGCCGTCGTAGAAGTCCCGGTAGTAGAAGGCGAGGCCCGCCTCGGTCAGCCGGGGGTTCTGGAAGATGTGGCCGCAGGTCTCGCACTCGTCGAGGGCGAACGTCCCGGGTTTGTGCTGCAGCAGGTCGGAGGTGCGCAGCCGGAGCCGGAGGAGGCGGGCGCCGCACCAGGGGCAGTCACTGCGGCGTGGTTCGAAGAACCGGTCGGTGCCCTCGACGAGTTCGCCCTGATAGGCGGGGCGCAGGTCGGCGACGGCGGCCTGCCGGGAGCGGGCTGCCGGTTGCGTGGTCATCGGGGCTCCTTCCGTTCGGCTGTCGGCGCGGTGGGCCGGACGGGGCCGGGTGGGGGGACGGCCGGTGTGCCCGGGGCCGGCAGGTGGCGGGCGGCGGCCAGCGCTTCGAGCCGGACGGCGGCTGCGGCGGCGCCGCCCGCGACCCGGAAGGAGGCTCCGATCCGGCGGGCGGCGGCCCGGTGGGCGGGGTCGCCGAGCACCGTGTCGACGGCCTGGCCGAGGTGGGTCGGGTCGGTGCGGCCGAACCTGATCCGCACCCCGGCGCCGGCCTCGGCGACCTGACGGGCGATCACCGGTTGGTCGTCGCGGATCGGGGCCACCACGAGGGGGACGCCGTGCCAGAGTGCCTCGCAGACGGTGTTGTGGCCGGCGTGGCAGACCACCGCGGCGGTGTGCGGCAGCAGGTCCAGCTGCGGTACGGCTGGCAGGGAGAGCAGGTCGGGGTCGGGCGGCAGGTCGGAGAGCACGCCGGCCGGGTCGACGATCACGGCCTGCAGGCCGGCGGTGCGGGCCCGGAGCGCCTGCCGGCAGACCGTGAGGAAGGCGGCGCCCGTGTCGGCGTTGGCCGTGCCGAGGGTGACCAGCACGGTGGCGCGGTCCGGGTCCAGCCACTGCCACGGGAAGTCCGGGGTCGTCGGCCGGGGGGCGATCGAGGGGCCGACGAAATGGACCGGGCCGCTGCCGGCGGTCACGGGCCCGGTGAGGTCCGGGGTGGTGAAGGCGAGCACCAGGTGCGGGGAGAACCGCGGGTCCGTCGCGGACGCGGGGATGCCGATCCGTCCGCGCAGGCCGGTGAGCAGGTCGCGGACCCAGGCCGCCACCAGCGGCAGGTCGTCGAGCGCGCCGGTCAGCTCGGCGGAGGTGGTCGCGGAGGTCGCCCAGGGCAGGCCGAGTCGTTCGGCGACGAGTGCGCCGGCCAGGGCCTGCTGGTCGGCGACGACGACATCGGGGCGAAATCGCCGGCACGCCCGGGTGACGTCCGGCGCCATCGCCTCGGCGAGCGGGATCAGGAAGTCCTGCCACAGGAACTTCAGCGCGCCCGGCCCGCGCAGGTCGGGTGCCCGCTCCGGGGTGCGGGGCGGGATGGCGCACGGGTGGATCTCGGTGTCCGGTCCGGCCAGGTGTGTGATCAGGGCGGGTGCTCCGGCCCAGGCCACGGTGTGCCCGCGCCCCGCCAGCTCGGCGGCGACGCCGACGGCCGGGTTCACATGGCCGACGAGGGGTGGGACGACGAAGAGGAAGCGGCTCACGGGCGGGTCCGTCCCGGTGAGAGCACGGTGCGGTCGCCGCCGCGTGCTCCGGCGGGTACGGTGGCCGGCTCTCCGCGCAGCTCCACGCCCTGCTCGCGCAGCCAGTCCAGCGCCAGCTCGCCCACCACGACGGGGTTCTCCACCAGGACCGAGTGGTCGTGCCCCGGTACGAAGGCGCTGCGGCAGTCCGGCAGCAGTTCGTCGAGCCGGGCCGCCTGCTCGGCCAGGTCCGATTCCGTCCCGTACACGGCCAGGACGGGGCAGCGGATCGTGCGCAGGTCCGCCTCGCCCGGCAGCCGGCTCGCCGGGATGTCCCGGGCGAGTGAGGTCGCGGCGAGCAGCCGGCCGGCCGAGCGGGCCAGCCGGGCGGTGTGCGGGCCGCGTCGGTCGGCGACCCAGGCCAGGGTGGCCTCGTCGAGAAGTTCCGTCCCGGCCCGGCGCAGGATCCCGTCCAGCTTCACGGACCAGGCCCGGGAGGCCGGTTCGGACTCGATGGCCAGGATGCTCGCCACCGCTGCGGGCCTGCGGACGGCCAGGCCGAACGCCACGGTGCCGCCGAAGGAGTTGCCGAGCAGGTGCACCGGCCGGGTGACGGCCGACCGGTCGAGCAGCCGCGCGAGGTCGTCCACGAAGTTCTCCAGCCGGTAGCCGGTGGGCGGCCGTCCGGAGCGGCCGTGGCCGCGCTGGTCGTACATCAGCACGTCCAGCCCGGCCGCGGCGAGTGTGGGGGCGATGGTGAAGTAGTGGCTGGCCATGCTGTCGGTCAGCAGGCCGTGCACCAGGACGGCGGTGGCGGCGGGCGGGCGGCCGTCGGACGGGGTGAGCCGCTGGACGTGGCAGCGCAGCCCTTCGAGGTCGAGGAAGGGCATGGTCAGCCCCGCTCGGCCGGGCTCAGGCGCTCCACCACGTACTCGACCAGCCGGCCCACGGTCAGCTCGATGATCTCGTCCAGCTCCATGCCGGCGACGAACTCGGCGAAGTTGATGCGGTCGCCCCAGCGGGCCTGGAGCTGCGAGGCGAGGGTCACCAGGTCGATGCTCTCCAGTTCGAGGTCCGCGGTGAACCGGGTGGCCATCGTGACCTCGGCCTCGTCGAGGCCGTACTCGTCGAGCAGCGCGGCCAGCATGGCGGTGATCTCGCCGAGCACCTGCTGGGCGGTCGGCGGGGTGTGGTCCACGGTCTGCTCGCTGACAGTCACGGGGCTGTGGTCCCTTCGGAGTCGCGGTCGGTGTGTCCGGTCTGCTCGTGGGGCCCGGGCCGGGGGCCGTCGTCCGGTCCGGCGGTCCAGGCCACCACGTAGCGCCGCCCGGGCAGGCCGGGCGGGCTGGTGACGGTGGTGCAGTGCACGCGGTGGCGGCGGGACCCGGTGGGTCCGGCGGTCTCGACCAGCAGGGTGGACGGTTCGGCCGCCACCACCGCGAAGTCCCGTGGACGGCCGCGCAGTCCGGTGCCCTCGGCTTTGGCGACGGCCTCCTTGGCCGTCCAGAACCGGGTGAACCAGAGTGCCTCGGTGTCGGACTCGTCCGGGTCTGCGCCGTCGCTGTCGCTGTCTCTGCCGCTGTCTCTGCCGCTGCCGCTGTCTCTGTCGCGGGCCCGGCAGACGGCGAGGAGCTCCGACTCGGCGTGGCCGAGGGCGACTTGGAGGGTCTCGCCCGGGCGGTCGACGACCTCCTCGATGTCGATGCCGACACCGCCGCGGGCGGGGCGGACCAGGGCGACCGCGGCCTCGGCGCGGTGCGCGAGCGAGACGTCGAGCTCCGGCAGCGTACGGCCGTGGACGCCCGCCACCACCGGCCGGCCGGCCGCGTCGTTGCGCACCTCGATCTCGGCCGGGAAGACCGGGCCGTCGCCCTGCTCCCACAGCCACCGCCGCACCGCGTCCTTGACCGCGATCCGGCCGAGCAGCCAGGCCCGGCGGCCGCGCGGCGGCTGCCGCGCGTACTGGTCCCGTTCGGCGGCGCCGAGGTGGTTGCGCATGATCAGGTCGCGGGAGGCGAGGTCCGGCCAGCGTTCGTGCAGCAGGACCCAGCCGGCCGGCTGCGGCCGGGACAGCGTGTTGCGGTCGACGAAGCGTTCGACCGGGCGGGTGTCGGGGTGGCTGTCGAAGCGCCGGTCCTGCCAGCCGTGCAGCTCCGCCCAGACCGGGCCACCGGCCGGGCGCAGCTGCACGTCGGCCTCGAGCACCTGGTCGGTGAGGGCGGTGATCCGGATGTGGCAGTGCAGTTCGGTGCCGGCGCGGGGCGTCGGGCCGTGGCTGCGCAGCCGCCGGATGCCGACCGGGAACACCACGGTGCGCTCGGTGCGGGTGGCCATGATCCAGTAGCCGAGCAGCTGGCCGACGTTGTCCAGCAGCGCACCCGGCGCGGCGGGCGCGGTGATGATGCCGCGGATGTGCGACGCACCGATCGCGGTCAGCTCGGTCAGGCCCTGGAACGCGGGTCCGTGGAACATCCACCGCTCCCGGTAGAGACCGGCGGCGGTCAGCTCGGGCACCCGCTCGTCGGCCACCGGGACCGGCCACGGCGCGGGCGGGGGTGCGTAGTGGTCCGCCACTTCGACGGCGCCCTGGGCGAAGTGGCCGAACTCGGCGGCGTACAGACCCGGTTCGTTCTCCTGAAGGGTGATGGCCAGGTCGAGCGGTTCGGCGGCCGGCACCCATTGGCCGAACCGCAGGTCGCGCCCGCCGGTGGCGATCCGGCCCGGGGCGATCCGCTCGGCCGCCTCCTGCAGGTGGTGGACGATGGTGGTGGCCGGGACGACCGGCCAGCGGTCCGTGGGATCGGGCCAGCCCTGGCGTTGCCGGAAGAAGCAGTGGTCGTACAGGTAGGGCATGGCGTCGAGCGAGACGTGCAACGGGAGGACGTGCCGCCCGGGGCTGGGTGCGGGGCTCGGTTCGGCGGTCGGCGGGGTGACGGGGCGCGGGCCGGCGGCGTCCGGGGTGACGAGTCGCAGGGCGGCGGGGCCCGGGGCGGCGGAGCGGGTGGTGGCGTACGGGCGCGCCGCCGGGGTGGGGTGCGGCATCCGGGCCGCCGCGCCGAACAGCTCGGCCGCGGTGCGCTCGGTCTCGCGCAGGAGCGCGTCCAGGCCGGCGGCCAGCGGAAAGCGCCGGCCGAGGTCGCCGAGCGGATCCGCCGGCCGGCCCCCGGGCCTCAGCTCGGCGCGCAGTCCGTCGAGCGTGGCGCGGTCCAGCGAGACCAGGGCGCTGCCGAGATCCAGGGGTACCGCCGGGTGCTCCCGCTCTGTGACCCGATTCCCCGTCCCCGTCCGGGCGGGCAGCAGGGCGGCCTGGTCCGGTTCGGCGCCGTCCGCCCACATCGCCGCCGCCACCCGGCGCAGCTGCGCCAGGCCGTCGCGCTGGGCCGAGTTGGCCGCGACCGCCAGGTGCTCCCGGTCCTGGAGGATGTCGCCGACCAGCGAGCCCAGCTGTCCGGTGCCGACCTGGACGAAGGCCCGGAAGCCGGCCGCGTACAGTGCCTCGACCAGCGGCCGGAACCGTACCGGCTCCAGCAGGTGTCGCAGGAACAGCTCCCGCACCTCGGCCTCCGTCGCCGGGAACGGCGCGGCCGTGGTCCCCGACCACACCGGCACGGTCGGCCGGTGCAGGTCGAACCGCTCGGCCGCCGCCCGGATCGGCGCCAGATACGGTTCCAGCATCGGCGTGTGGAAGCCGGACCGGAACGGCAGGACTTGCCCGAGCACCCCGCGCCCCTGGAACCACCGCACCAGTTCCGCGACCGGCTGCTGCGGACCGCAGACGATCGCCTGCTGCGGTGCGTTGTCGTGCGACAGGACGACCTCGGCCATGCCGGGCAGCATCGCCAGCGTGTCGAGGACCTGGTCCGCCGGGACGCCGAGCGCGGCGAAGGCCAGGCCCGGGACGTGCAGCGCGTCCGGGTCGAAGGACTCCAGGAAGGCGTCCACCGAGGTGCCCGAGTACAGGCCCGCGGTGATCATCGCGGTCCACTCGCCGACGCTGTGCCCGGCCACCGCGTCGGGCCGCAGAGCGATCCGGCGCAGGGCGAGGTCGAGCAGGCGGCCGACCGTGACCACGCCCGCGCCGTGCCGGCCGATGTCGCCGACCCGGGCGGCGGCGCCCACGGCCGGCCGGGGCAGCCCGAAGTGGTCGGCGACATCGTCCACCCGCGGCGTGAACTCGCCTTCCAGGCCCGGGAAGAGGAATGCGAGCCGCCCGCCGCCCGGCCCGAGCAGCGGCCGCGGCACGTACCAGATGTCACCGCGCCCGCGCCAGGCTCGGCCACGGGCCACCGCGCGGCGGGCCAGGGCCAGGCTCTTCGGCGTCGGACCGACGACGGCCAGGCGGCAGGACGGTGCCGACGGACCGGGCTCGGGCGCGCCGGCGGCCGCCGGGCCGGTGAGGTCGTCGCCGATGAGGGCCGCGAGCTGCTCGGGTGTGTCGGCGGCCAGGCGCAGGACCCGCTCGGGCTCCATGACCCTCGCGGAGGCGGTGCCCGGTGCGGGCCGGGCCGTCCGCGCGATGCCTGCCGGACTCGGCGGGACGGGGCGGGAGGCGGCGACTGGACCCGACAGCGCGGCACTGGCACTGGCACCGGCACCGGCACCGGCACCGGCACCGGGGGCCTGTTCCAGTACGACATGCGCGTTGATGCCGCCGAAGCCGAAGGCGTTCACCGCCGCACGGCGCGGTCCGCCGGTGCCCTCCCAGGGCCGTGCCGTACCGATGGTGCCGAAGCGCGTGGCCGCCAGGGCCGGGTGCGGTTCCTCGCAGTGCAGGGTGGGCAGCAGCACCCCGTGGTGGACCGCGAGGGCGGCCTTGACCAGGCCGGCGATCCCGGCCGCGGGCATGGTGTGGCCGATCATCGACTTGACCGAGCCGAGGACCGCGCGCCGCTCCCGGGCCGCGTGGGGCCCGAACACCTCTGCCAGCGTCCGGAGTTCGGCCAGGTCGCCGGCCGGAGTCGCGGTGCCGTGCGCCTCCAGCAGGCCCACCGCACCGGGTGCGGTCGGGTCCAGCCCGGCGGAGCGCCAGGCCGCCCGCACCGCGCGGCCCTGACCGCCCGGATCGGGGTTGGCCAGGGCGGAGGTGCGCCCGTCGCCGGCGACCCCTGTGCCGCGGATCACCGCGTACACCCGGTCGCCGTCCCGGTCGGCGTCGGCGAGGCGTTTCAGGACGACCACGCCGGTGCCCTCGCCGATCAGGAGGCCGTCGGCGCCGCGGTGGAAGGGGCGGATCCGCTGGCTGGGGGACAGCGCCCCCAGCTGGGTGAAGACGCTCCACAGCGTCACGTCGTGACAGTGGTGCACGCCGCCCGCCAGCACCACGTCGCACCGGCCGGTCACCAGCTCGCCGACCGCCTGGTCCACCGCGATCAGGGAGGAGGCGCACGCGGCGTCCACGGTGTACGCGGGCCCGCGCAGGTCGAGCCGGTTGGCGACCCGGGAGGCGGCCAGGTTCGGCACCAGGCCGATCGCGGCCTCCGGCCGGTCCGGGCCCAGCCGCTCGGTGAACGCCGTCCGCACCCGGTCGAGCTGGCCGTCGGTCAGCTCCGGCAGCAGCTCGCGGAGCGTGCGGGCCAGCTGGTGCGCGCCGCGCACCCGCTGGTCGAGGCGGGCGATCCCGGGCGTCAGATAGCCGCCGCGCCCCAGCACCACACCGACCCGGTCACGGTCCGGCAGCCGGTCCGGGCCGCCGGCGTCCTCGACGGCCGCGGCCGCGACCTGGAGGGCGATGAGCTGGTCCGGCTCGGTACCGGCGACGGAGTTCGGCACCAGCCCGAAACGGGTCGGCTGAACCCGGGCCAGCCCGTCCACGAAGCCGCCGCGCCGGCAGTACACCCGGTCCGGTGCGCCCGCGCCGGAGCGGCCCCGCGCCTCGGCCGCCCCCGGGTCGTAGTACTCGGCGTCCCAGCGCCCGGCCGGGACGTCGGTGATCGCGTCGACGCCGTCCACCAGGTTCCGCCAGTAGGCGGCGAGGTCCGGCGCGCCGGGCAGGAGGACGGCCATGCCGACCACGGCCACCGGCGGTGGCTGACGGTCCGTCACCGCGTCACCAGCCCGAGGCCGTGTAGACGACCGAGCGCAGGCCGGGCTCGCCCCAGGCTAGCTCGCGCAGCAGCGCGAGCGAGCCCGCGTCCGGTGCGATCAGCTTGACGCCACGGTCGGCGTAGCTGTGCGCGAGCTCCGGGGAGACCATGCCGCCGTGCCCGCCGGACGGCGCCCACGGCCCCCAGTGCACGGTGAGCGCGCGGTGTCCGGTCCGTTCCGCCCAGTGCGCGCCCAGGCCTTCCAGCGCGTCGTTGGCCGCCGCGTAGTCGGCCTGCCCGCGGTTGCCGAGCACCGCCGAGATGCTGCCGAACAGCACGGTGAACCGCGGGCCGGCCGGCAGTTCGTCCAGCGCCTCCAGCAGGGCGCGGGCACCGTCGGCCTTGGTGGCGAAGACCCGCCGGAACGAGGCCGGGCTCTTCTCGGCGAACACCTTGTCCTCGATCACGCCCGCGGCGAACACCACGCCGTCCAGGCGGCCGTGTTCGGCGTGGACCTCCTTGACGGCCTGGCGCAGCGCCGCCCCGTCGGCCGCGTCCACGGTCCGGTAGGCGGCCCGGGCGCCGAGCGCGTCCAGCTCGGCGAGGGTGGCGGCGACCTCGCGGCCGGCGAGCAGCCCGGACGCCGCGGCGTCCACCTCCGGCAGCGGCATGCCACGGCGGGCGAGCACCGCGCGCAGGGCGGCGCGGTCGCGGGCCGCGGCGGTGACCGGGTCCTCCGGGCCCTCCGGCGGTGCGGTACGGCCGAGCAGCTCCAGTCGGCAGCGGCTCGCGGCCGCCAGGGTGGCGGCGAACCGCGCCGTGATCCCCCGGGCACCGCCGACCAGCAGGACGACGGCGTCACGGTCGAGGCCCAGCGCTTCGGCCTCCGCCACACCGTCACCGGCCGGGCCGGCGCCGGTGCTGCCGAGCACGCCGAGGCCCGACTCGCGCAGGGTGAGGCCGTGCCGTCCGGCGGCGGTGCGCAGCACCACCGGCTCGCGGTCGGTGGCCCGCAGCTCAGCGGCGAGCAGCTCGGCGGCCGTGTCCGGGTCGTCGGTCCGGTCGAGCTCGACCAGGCGGGCGGAGAGGTGCGGGTACTCGACGGCCAGCGTGCGGAACAGGCCGCGCAGGCCGTCGGCGCGCCCGGTCCCGGGTGTCGTCCCGTGGGCCGGCGTCCCGGCGGGTGTGGCGGCCGTCCCCCGGCGGCCCGGCGCGGGGTGGCCGGGCGCGGGGTGGCCGGGCGCGGGGTGGCCCGGCGCCGTGCCGTGGGCCGCTCGGGCGGCGAGCAGCCAGCGCGGTGCCCGGGCCAGCGCCGCCTGCAGGGCGGGGACGGCCGCGGGCAGCACGGGCGCGCCCTCGGGCGAGAGCGGGTCGAGCAGCACGACGCCGTCCACGGGGCCGTCCGCAGTGGACAGTTCGTACGCCGCGTCGTGGGAGGCCACTTCGGCACCGAGGGCGTTCAGGCGGGCGGTGAGGGCGGCGGCGATGCCGTGCGTGTCGTCGCCGAGGAGGTGGAAGCGCCGGCCGGCGAGGGTGCGGCCGGGTGTGGCGGGCTCCGCGAGCGGGACCGGCTCGACGCACAGCCGAAGCGGCTCGTGGCCCTCGGGCGTCGGCCGGAGGTCCGGGCCGGCCGGGCCGGACGCGGGCACCCGGTCGGCGGCGTCCCGACCTCTTCTGCCGGCGGCCACGGTCACCGCGTCGTGCCGGGCCGGGTGCGGCTCGCCGGCAGCCTGCGGGCCGACCGCGACGGGCTCGGGCGCCTCGTGTGCTGCCCGTCCGTCGGCCGGCGTACCGTCGACGGCCTCGCCCGTGGCGTCCGGGGGTGGGGAACCCGCCGGCGGCTCCGCCTGCCCGAGGCGCTCGGCGAGCCAGTCGGCGACGGCCGCCGCCGTCCGGGCCCGGGCGAGGTGCTCGACCTCCTCGTCGCCCAGTGCCATCCGGTCGGTGTCGGGCCGGCCGAGGTCGGACGGGCCGGCCAGGCGGCGGACCAGCCTGCCGATGATCTCGGTGCGCTTGATGGAGTCGATGCTGAGGTCGGCCTCAAGGTCGAGATCGGGCTCGATCATGTCGGCCGGGTAGCCGGTGCGTTCGCCGATCACCTCGATCACCATGGCCAGCAGGTCCGTTGCCGTCGGGGCGGCAGCGGCGCCGACGGCCGGTGGTTCCGCCGGCCCACGGCCCGGAGCGGGCGCACCGGCGGGAACGGGCACCGACGGCTCCGACGGCTGTGGGCCCGTGGGCTGAACCGCCGGTCCCTGCACCGACGGCGGCCACGCGGCCGGGGCCTGGAGCGCCGGCGCCTGCAGTACCGGCGCCTGCCCTGCCGGGGCCGTGAGCGTCGGGGCCGTGAGCGCAGGCGCCTGGGCCGCGCCCGCCGCACCGAAGTACGTGAGCAGCACGTCCCGTTGCGCCGCGATCAGTTCCCGGCTGCTGCTCAGGAAGTCCGCGATCAGCGTCTGCGGGTCGTCGCGCCGTGGTTCGTGCGTGGTCACCCATGCCTCCGGTACGAGTCGGGCCGGTGCCAGCGCACCGGGCGGTGTCTCTCCTGCGGCCGTGCGGACCAGTTGCCCGTCGACCGTCCAGCCCGGACGGCGCGGCGCCTCGGCTCGCCCTGCGTCCACCGCGTCGCGTCCGCGGAACAGCCGGTCGGTGTGGACCGGCACACCGGCGACGGCCAGCTCGGCCAGGGCGTCGAGGTAGCCCGGCAGACCGGTGCGCCGCCGTTCGAGCGGGACGGCCCGGTGGGGCCGGTCGCCGAGCACCTCGGAGACCAGCCGGGTCAGCACCGTCCCCGGCCCGGCCTCGACGAAGACCCGGGCGCCCGCCTCGTACATCGCCTCGATCTGCGCCGCGAAGCGCACCGGCGCGCCGATCTGTGCCGCGAGTTCGGCGCGGATCGCGGCGGGCTCCGCCGGGTAGGTGCCCGCCGTGCGGTTCGACCAGACGGGGAACTCCGGCGCCCGCACCGTCCGCCCGGCCAGCGCGGCCGTGAAGCGCTCGCCCGCGCCGGCGACCATCGGGCTGTGGAAGGCGCACGCCACCGGCAGCCGCTTCACCCCGAACCCGGCCGCCCGGAGCAGGCCGACGGCCTCCTCGATCTCCGCGGTCGGCCCGGACACCACCGTCTGCCGCGGCGCGTTGTGGTTCGCCACCACCACCCGGCCGGCCGTGCCCGCCTCCCGCAGGACCCGCTCGACGTCCGCGGCCCCGGCCGCGACGGCCGCCATCGTTCCCGGGTCCGTGCCCGTAGCGGCGGCGTCCCCGGGAGCGGCGGCCACCCCGACCGCCGCCAGGATCGACCGCGCCCGCGCCGCGCTGAGCTCCGGCAGGTCCTCGGCCGCCAGCGCCCCCGCCGCGCAGAGCGCGACCAGTTCGCCGTAGCTGTGCCCGGCCGCCAACTGCGGATGCACTCCGGCGAGCGCGAGCGCCTCGTACGCGGCGAGGCCGGTCATGCCCAGCACCGGCTGCGCCACCCGGGTGTCGGTCAGCTCGGCCCGCTGTCGTTCACGGGCCTCGGCCGTGAAAGCGGCGGGCGGGTGCAGCAGATCGGCGTGCTCCCGACCCAGCCTCAGGTGCCGCTGGAGTGCCGGGAACGCCGTGAACAGCTCGGCGAACATGCCAGGCCGCTGACTGCCCTGGCCCGGGAAGAGGAACGCCACCTCGCCGACCGACCCGCCGTCCGGGGCCGACGCCGAGCCCGGCTCCGGGGCCGGGGCCGCCTGGTGCAGCCCGTGCTGCGGTGCGTTCTCCCCGGCCAGCGCCCGGTTCAGCAACCCGACCAGCTCCGCGACGTCCGCGGCCACCACCGCGAGCTGCACCCGTCCGTGCCCGCCCGCCGCCCGCCTGGCGGCGGCCAACGCCAGGTCGCGCAGCCGCCACGGTGCGCCGGGGGCCTCGGCCAGCCGCAGGATCGCGCCGGCTCCGCGCAACGCCCGCTCCCGGTCCGGCCCGCGGAACAGGAACAGCTCGGCCGGCCACCACTGCAGACCGTGCACCGGCGCCGGCCCGTCGTAACCCTGCAGCACCGCATGGAAGTTGGTGCCGCCGAAGCCGAACGCACTCACTCCCGCGACGCGTTCGGCCGGCGCCGTGGCCCACGGCCGGGCCTCGGTACCGAACACGAACGGGCTCCGGCCCTCCTGCCAGGCCGGGTTCGGCCGGGCCAGGTGCAGCGTCGGCGGCAGCACGCCGGTGTGCAGCGCCAGCGACGCCTTGATCAGACCGGCCAGCCCCGCGGCACACTTGGTGTGCCCGATCTGCGACTTCACCGACCCGAGCGCGCAGCCGCCGGGCGCCGCACCGGCTTCGGTGAAGACCTCGGTCAGCGTGGTCAGCTCGGTCCGGTCGCCGACCACCGTCCCGGTGCCGTGCGCCTCCACCAGGCCGACCTCGGACGGCGCGAGGCCGGCACCGTGGTACGCCCGCTCCAGGGCGGAGCGCTGCCCCTCGGGCCGTGGTGCGGTCAGCCCCAGCGAGCGGCCGTCGCTCGCGCTGCCGATGCCCCGCACCACCGCGTACACGCGGTCGCCGTCCCGTTCGGCGTCCACCAGCCGCTTCAGCACCAGGCAGGCCACCCCCTCGCCGAGCGCGATGCCGTCCGCGGCGGCGTCGAACGGGCGCGACCGCCCGGTCGGGGAGAGCGCGTGCACCGAGGCGAAGAGCAGGAAGTCGTTGATCCCGTTGTGCAGGTCGGCTCCCCCGCACACCATCAGGTCCGCCGTGCCCGCCGTGAGTTCCTTGCAGGCCACGTCGAGCGCGGCGAGCGAGGACGCGCACGCGGCGTCGACGGTGAAGTTGGCGCCGCCCAGGTCCAGCCGGTTCGCGATCCGCCCGGAGATGACGTTGGCCAGCATGCCGGGGAACGAGTCCTCGGTGAGCCCCGGCAGCTGCGCCGCGAGGGCCTCCGGCACCCGGCCCAGGTAGGACGGCAGCACCGAGCCGAGTATGCCCGCGTTCGACAGGTCGCTGCCCGCCTCGGCGCCGAACACCACACCGGCGCGCGAACGGTCGAAGCCGCGGCCGCCGTCGCCCGCGCCGCTGTCGTAGCCCGCGTCCACCAGGGCGCGCCGGGCCGCCTCCAGCGCCAGCAGCTGTACCGGCTCGATGCTGCCGAGCGCGGCCGGCGGGAGGCCGTATCTCAGCGGGTCGAACGGGATCCGGGGCAGGAAGCCGCCCCATTTGGACGGTGTACGGCCCGCACCGCCGTCGGCCTCGTAGTACACCGCCGGGTCCCAGCGCTCCGGTGGCACCTCGGTGACCGCGTCCACCCCGGCCAGCACATTGGCCCAGAACGCGGGCAGGTCGGGTGCCTGCGGGAACATGCCCGCCATGCCGACCACCGCGATCTCCAGCGGTTTCGGCCGCGCGGCCGGGGCGTCGTCCTCGCCGAGCCGGCCGGCCAGTTCGGCGGCCCGCCGCGTGAGGAAGGCGGCCGCCCCCGCCGTCACCGCGCCGTGCAGCTCGGCCAGCGTGGTGGTGGCCGCGCGCAGCACCGCGACCTGTCCGGCCATGAACATGCCCCGCCGCAGCTGCCCCTGCTCGTCCACCGGCGCCAACTCGCCCGCCACGCGTTCCAGCCCCTTGCTGGCGACGCGCAGCCGGCCGACGTTCAACTGCTCCAGTTTCTCCCAGGCTTCGCGGTCCGGCACGCCCTGCTCCCGCATCCGCTCCCGGGCCTGCCGGAACTCCGCGGTGAACGGGCTGGGCACACAGCGGGTCGCGTGGCCGGGAGCGGACAGCAGCAGCTCGGTGCCACGGGCCGCGATCACCTGGCGCTGGAACTGCGGCCGCACCGCGCCCAGTGCCACCGCCTCCTCGGTGAACAGGTACGCCGTGCCCATCAGCACGCCCGTCCGGACGCCGCGCTCCGCGACCGGTGCGGCGAGGGCCGCCACCATCGCGGCCGAGCGCTCGTCGTGCACGCCGCCCGCGAACAGCACCTCGATCGCCGGCTCGCCGGCCCGGCCGTGCGCCTCGTCGAGGAAGTCATCGAGGACCGCCAACTGGGCCTCCCAGAGCGGGAAGCTGTGCAGCGGCCCGACGTGGCCGCCGCACTCCGAGCCCTCGAAGACGAACCGGCGCGCGCCGTCCGCCAGGAACTGCCGCAGCAGCCCGGGCGAGGGAACGTGCAGGAAGGTCCGGATCCCGACCTCCTCCAGGGCCCGCGCCTGCGCCGGCCGTCCGCCCGCGATCACCGCATGGCTCGGCCTGGCGGCCAGGACCTCGGCCAGCTGCGCGACCCGCACCTTCTCCGGGGCAAACCCCAGGACACCGACGCCCCAAGGGAGTTCGCCCAGCTCGGCGGCGGTCCGGGAGAGCAGCTCGCGGCTCTGCGGCCCGTCCGCCAGGGCCAGGGCGACGAACGGCAGCGCGCCGGCACCGGCCACCGCGGCGGCGAAGCCAGGCTGGTCGCTGACCCGGGTCATCGGGCCCTGTGCGACCGGGAGCGCGGTGCCGAGCGCGCCACTGAGCGGCGACCCGGTGCCGAGCAGTGCGGCGCCGGCGCCTGCCGCCACGCTGCGCACCGCCTCCCGCACGGCGTGGACGCTGCGCGCCACGGTCTCCCAACGATCGGCGAACCGGGCTGCCAGGAATGAATCCTGACCTGCCGTCAGTTCGGATCTTCCGCCGGCCGGTCCGCCCCACCGCAACACTCGTCGCCCGTCGACGACCGCGGTCTCGGAGCCGTCCGCCGAACGCAGCACCGCCGCGGCCTGCTCGGACGCGCCGGACTCGGCCAGCAGCGCCAGCTGGGTGTCCAGCACGACGCCCGCGGCGCCGCCGGCCACGGCCGCCGCCGCGGTGTGCAGGCCGATGCCACCGGCCGCCCAGACCGGCACCCCGATCCCGGGTGCGCCCAGGAGCTGCTGCAGCAGGACGAAGGTGCTCAGCTCACCCACCGGCCCGCCGCTCTCGCTGCCGCGGGCGATCAGGCCGTCCGCACCGCGGCGGACGGCGGTGAGCGCCTGCCGCAGGTCGGTCACCTCGACCAGCAGGCGGTAGCCAGCGAGCCCGCCCCGGTCGGGGCTGTCGCCGGCCTCCGGCGCGCCGGAGGCGAGCACCAGGGTGTGCGGGCCGCTGCCGTCAGGTCTGCGCAGCTCGGCGGCCGAAAGGCCGCAGCCCGGGCCCAGTCTGACCCCGAACCGCCCGGGAACACGCTCACGGAGCCGGTCGAGCTCCTCGCGGGCCCGACGGCCGCCGGCCCCGAGGTCGAGCACGCCCAGCGCACCCGCCCGGCACAGGGCCTCGGCGAGGCCGGCGTCCGGCTCCTGGAACGGCGTGATCCCGACGACGAGGTCGGAAAGCGGAAAACTGGGCGTCATCGGCACTCCGGTATGCATCGTGGTGCACCTGAGGGAATGGAGAACTCCCGTACAGCACCCGCAAGGCCGTGGGGTGAGTTGGAGCGCCTCGCGCGGTTCCGCTGTTCCGCTGTCCGGGTCTACGCTGATGCTACCGATCGGTAGCGGGTCACAGGTTAAGCCGTGATGACGCGCACGTGTCAAGAACCGGGGGCCGATGACTCCTTTGCGACCAGCCGTCATCCCGCGCGAAACACCCGCTCCGGAACCCGCTCCGGAACCCGGTCCGCCCGCCGAATCCGGATACGCTGATCAAGGAGGCTCCGGGCCCGCGGCGGGGGGTGTGCGACCCGCTCCCGGTACCTGCGCAGCACGGCTGACGGGACGGGAGACATCGTGCGGCACGCGGAAGTCGAGACCAACGTGGTCATCACCGTCCCCAACCAGGGCATCGGTCTCTGGATGCTCGGCGCGTTCATCCTGACCTTCGGGGGCACCCGGGCGGTCACCCGGCTGATCCGGGCGGGCCGTGGGCCGTTCCGCAACGTCGAGGTCGGCGGCACCCACGTGCACCACCAGGTGTACGGCATCCTCGCGATGCTGGTGGCGGGCGCGATCGAGTTCTCGTACCGGCCGGGCAGCCCCGGGGCGCAGATCCTGGCCGTGCTGTTCGGCGCGGGTGCCGCCCTGACCGTGGACGAGTACGCGCTCTGGCTGCACCTGGAGGACGTCTACTGGGCACAGGAGGGCCGCAAGTCGGTCGATGCGGCGTTCCTGGCGGCGGCGGTCGGCCTGCTGCTGGTCGCCGGGTTCAACCCGTTCTCCGACGTCGGCGCGGGCACGGCCAACCACCTCCTCTTCGCCGGGGGGCTACTCATCAACCTGGCCCTGTGCGTCGGCACGATCCTCAAGGGCAAGACGGCGCTCGGCGTGATCGGCCTGCTGATCCCCCTGGTCGGGCTGGTCGGCGTCCTGCGACTGGCCAAACCGACCTCCCCCTGGGCACGTTGGCGCTACCGCCCGAACTCGCGCAAGGCCGCACGCGCCCTGCGCCGCTACCCGCCCGACCGCCGGACCCGCCTCGACGCCCTCAAGGACTTCGTCGGCGGCGTACCGCACCGCTGACACCCCGGCTCCCTCCCCGCCGCCGGGGCGCGGTCACGGTACCCCGGCCCGAGCCCGGCGGTGCCTCGTCCCACCCGGCCCGCGGCGGCCCCACGCGGCTGCGGCGGCGGGGATTCCGTTCACCCGGTGGACCGTTGACAGCCCGTCGCGGGGCTCGGTGTAATGCGGGTGCCATACGGAGGCAGCTCACACCGGCCGTTTCGGGCCGTTCCCGGGGGAAGCAGGAATCATGGGCGTGGACACCACGGAACCAGTGGAATTCGCCGGACCGAATGCGCGAATGGCGGCGCTGTACGAGCGCGACGAAACCTGCCGGGAGCTCGGCATCGCGCTCGACGAGGTGTCCTCCGGGCGGGCGCGGATGCGCATGACGGTGGCTCCGACCATGGTGAACGGCCACGGCATCGCGCACGGCGGCTACCTCTTCCTGCTCGCCGACGCGGCGTTCTCCTACGCCTGCAACAGCTACGGCCCGGTGACGGTCGCCCAGGCCGCGCAGGTCACCTTCCTGGCTCCGGCGGCGGTCGGGGACGAACTGACCGCCGAGGCGGTGGAACGCGTCCGGTCCGGGCGGAGCGGCATATACGACGTGACGGTGCGCAACTCCGCGGAACAGGTGGTCGCGGAGTTCCGCGGGCAGAGCGTGATGCTCGCCGGGAAGCCGCACGCCGGCTGACCGGGCGGGGGCCCACCCCCGCCCGGCCGCCGCTGCGCCGGATCAGGCCGGCGGACGCTCGTCCACGACCTGCTGGAGCTTGCCGGTGCGCGGGTTGGTGGTCAGCCCGGAGCGCGGCACCCACTCGACGGTGAGGTGGTGGATCGCGCCGGCCTCGACCTCCTCGGGGTACAGCGGCCGGGCCCGGTACACCGCCTCGACCAGCCGCTCGGCCAGGCCCGGCGGGGGCTCCTCGGTCCGGCCGAGCCGCAGGATCAGGCCGTCCTTGCCGTCCCAGCGCCGCTGGACCAGCTGCATGCCGGAGACGACCTGATCCGGGTCGTTGGCGACCAGGACGGCGCGGATCTCCTCGGTCGGCATCGCCACCGTGCCGACCCGGGCGCCCTCGGCCGACCGCCCGACCAGCCGGAACCGCCCGCGTTCGACGTCGACCCACTCGGCGCGGTCGCCGGTCGGGTAGCGGAGGATCGGCATCAGGGTGCGGAACAGGTTGGTGACCACCACCCGGCCGGGCACCCCGGCGGTGGTGACGGGCTCGCCGGTCACATCGTCGACCAGCTCCACCACGGTGCGGTTCGGGAACGCCTCGTGCACCCGGACGTCGTCACCCGGTACCGGCGCACCGACCAGCCCGGCGTCCACCGAGGCGTAGCCGATCGAGGCGACGGCCGCCTTCGGGAAGGCCCGGGAGAGGATCGGGCGCAGGTCGGCGAAGAGCAGGTCCCCGCCGAAGAGCAGCAGTTCGATCCGCTCGGCGGCCTTCCCGTGCCTGACCAGGTACTCGGCGACCGAGCTGAGCTTCATCGGCTCGCCGGCCAGCACGTCGACGCCGAAGTCCTCGATCAGGGCGGCCACGTAGGCGTCGGGGGCGGCGCCGACCGGCAGCCGGACGTTGTCCACCGGTGCGTGGTGCAGGGCGTTCTCGATGTACAGGAAGCCGCCGTACAGCTCGCCGGCGCAGAACAGGTTCGCCACCCGGTGCCCGGGCCTCAGGCCGGCCTGCACCAGGCCCGCGCCGAAGGCGGTCACCGAGTCGGCGTGCTCGGTGCGCGTCCAGGGGGAGAACTTCGGGACGCCGGTGGTGCCGCCGGTCTTGTAGACGCCGGCGTCCAGCAGCGGCCCGGTGAGCAGCCGGTTGTCCGGCCAGGAGTTGGCGGCCCAGAAGGCGGTCTGCTCGATGACGGGGAGCTCGCCGAGGTGCTCGACGCGGGCCGGCAGGCCCTGGTAGAGCTCGGCGTAGAAGGGAGAGTGGCGCCGGGCGAAGTCGATCAGCTCCGGCAGCGGTTTGGCGGGCACGGGCTCTCCTGACGTGGGGTCAGCCTGGGGCTTCAGCTGGACTCGGGGCGGCCGATCCAGGTTCGGGCGAGGGTCTGGACGGCGGCGCCGTCCGGGTCGGCGAGCTTCTGCTCCAGGTAGGCGGCGGCCCAGGCGTTGGTGGGCACCCGGAAGGCGGGCCGTTCGGCACGCAGGGTCCGGACGACCACCTCGGCGACCTCCCGGGCCGGCTGCCCGGCCGCCTCCCACCCCTGGCCGCCGACCCAGGCCAGGTAGTCGGCGAAGGTGGGCGCGTAGGGGCCGGAGGCGGCCTCGATGGTCGTGCGGTCGATGTCGGGGAAGACGCCGAATTCGGTGTCCGGCACGAAGCCGGGGACGACGACGCAGACCCGCACGCCGTGCGCCCCGGCCACCGGGGCGAGGCTCTCCATGAACCCCTCGACGGCGAACTTGGCCGCGCAGTAGGCCTCGTTGAAGGGCTGGCCGACCACGCCGTGCACACTGCCGACGGTCACCAGCCGGCCGGCCGAGGCGCGCAGCAGCGGCAGCGCGGCGCGGCTGACCGCGATGACGCCGAAGAAGTTCACCTCCAGGTTGGCCCGGAGCGCCGCCATCGTGGACATCTCCAGCGTCGGGTCGCAGTTGGAGACGCCGGCGTTGTTGACCACCGCGTCCAGCCGTCCGTACGTCTCGGCCACGCCGTCCACGCAGGCGGTCACGGAGTCGGCGTCGGTGACGTCGAGCCGGCGGACGTCCAGGGTCACGCCGGCCCGCTCGGCCGCCTCGGTGAGCGCCTGGGCACGGGCCGGTTCGCGCAGCGTGGCCACCGTGGTGAACCCGGCCCGCGCGGCCGCGACGGCGGTGGCCAGGCCGATCCCGGAGGAGGTGCCGGTGATCAGGACGACGCGCCCGCTCATCGCGCCGTCTCCGTCAACTCGGGCTCCGCGTCGGAGGGTTCCTTCCGCTCGCGGGCGGCGGCGTCGAGCCGGGCCTGGATGCCGAGCGCGGGCAGGAAGGAGCAGGCCGCCAGCAGGGTGCCGCCGGCCATGGTCCAGCGCGCCGCGTCCCGGATGCCCAGGGGTTCGGTGAGCAGCGAGACGGCGAGACCACCGGCCAGCGCGGCCAGCGGGATCACGCCCCAGGTGACGGTGCGGAACGCCGCGTGCATCACGCCCTGGTGCTCGGCGGACATCCGGGACTGCCGGGTGGGCGCGCTGCACACGTTGATGCAGGACATGAAGAAGCCGTAGCAGCCCATGGTCACGGCGATCACCGGCCCGGCCGGCAGCGCGGGCGCGGCCAGCACGCCGAGCCCGACCAGGCAGTGCAGCAGCAGCGACCAGGCCAGGGTGCGTCCCAGGCCGAACCGTTCGCTGATCCGCGGGGCGACCACGGCGCCGGCCAGTGCGCCCACCGCGCCCACCGACATGGCCGCGCCGAGGACGCCGACCGAGACGTCCAGGCCGCGGTAGGCGAGGACCGGCAGGACGGTGACGAAGACCGGTCCGCCGGAGTTGAGGGTGACGGCCGCCAGCACCACCCGGCGCAGCACCGGGTCGGCCCAGTTCATCCGGAAGCCGGCGGTCAGCCGCTCCCAGACCGTGCCCTCGACCACGGTGCGCTCGCCCCACGGCTTCATGGACCGGAAGCAGGCGGCGGAGACGAGGTAGCTGGCCGCGTCCACCAGCAGCGCGGCCACGCCGAGCGCGCTGTACAGGCCCGCCGCGATCGAGGGGCCGGCCACCTCGGAGACCGAGCCGCTGCCCTCCAGCCGGGAGTAGGCGCGGACCATCTGGTCCTCCTTCACCACGGCCGGGACGGCGATCAGATAGCCGACGTTGAAGAAGATGGTCGCGCCGCTGATCACCGCGACGCAGCCGAACAGCAGCGGGGTGGAGAGGAAGTCCAGCCAGTAGGCCAGCGGGATCACCGCGACGGCGACCAGCCGGACCAGGTCGCAGACGAGCATCGTCCAACGCTTGTTCCAGCGGTCGACCAGCACGCCGGCCACCGGCCCGAGCAGCGGGATGCCCAGGTACTGGGCCATCGCCACCACGCCGACCTGGAGCGCGGAGGCGTGCAGGACGAAGATCATCAGAGTGGGGACGACGAAGACGGTGATCCGGTCGCCGACCACGCTGACCGTCTGGCCGGCCCAGAACAGGTTGAAGCCGCGCCCCAGGTCGGCCGGGCGCCGGGCCTTCACGAGGCCTCCTCGTCGGCCGTGCGGACCACGAAGCCGGCCGTCTTGCCGGTGCGGTCGTTGCTGACCAGCTCGTCGACCGCGCGGACCCGGAAGTTCTCCGGGTCGTGCTGGAAGGCGGTGCTCAGTGTGAAGGTCGCCGAGAACAGCTCCGCGCGCAGCCGGTCGGCGTCCGGGGCGGCGCCCCGGCCGGTGAGCAGCAGGACGTCGACGCCGGTGGCCCGGCCGCCGTTCTCGGTGATCACGACCTGCGCCCGGGAGACGCCCGGCTCACGCTCCGACCGGGCGACCAGCTCGTCCACGTGCAGGCCGAGGCCGCGCACCTGGACCACGCTGTCCCGCCGGCCCAGCACCCGCATCGCCCGGCCCGGCCTCCCGCACGGGCAGGCCGTCAGCTCGCCCGCGTCGCCGGTGCGGTAGCGCAGCACCGGGTTGAGCATCTCGGGGTTGAGGGTGGTGAAGTCCAGCAGGCCGTCCCGGCCCACGTGCACCAGCTGCTCGGGCAGCGGGTGGAAGGTGTCGGCCGGGCAGTCCGGGGTGTTGGTGGCGACCACCCACGTCTCGGTGGAGCCGAACATGCCCCAGCGGCGGGCCTGCGGCGCGACGGCCGCGAGGTCCTCCGCCAGCTGCGGCTGCCAGGCCTCGCCGAGCCAGAGCACCTTGCGCAGGGCCGGGAGCTTGAGCCCGGCCTCGCGGGCGTGTGCGAACCAGAGCCGCAGCACGCTGGGCGTCCCGCCGATCGCGGTGACCTGCCGGTCGGCGAGGAAGCCCAGCCAGTCCCCGTACTCCTCCCGGGTGACCGAACCGAGCGCGATCACCCGGCAGCCGGCCAGGTCGGCCAGCGCGGCGGCGAGGAAGTGCGCGCCCCACATCCGGCCGGCGCCCCAGGCGTTGACGAAGGTGTCGTCGCGGTCGAGCGGCTGCCAGTGCGCGTGCACCCCGGCCATGTAGAAGCCGGTGGGCGCGTAGCCGACCTTGGGGGCACCGGTGGAGCCGCCGCTCTGGAACAGCCAGGTGGCGCCCGTCCCGGCGCGCGGCTCCAGGTGGGCCAGGGCGACGTTCAGGTCGTCCTTGCCCAGCGGCGGGAGGGCGGCCAGCTCGTCGAGGGTGCCGATGGTGCCCGGCCGGCCGGCGTAGCGCGGGGCCAGCTCGGGTACGGTCCGCAGCCGCTCCAGTGCCCTGGCGGCGACGGGCAGGTGCGGCTCGGCGGCCCCGGGTGGCAGGGAGAACGTGTCGGTCATCGGGGGTCCGTCCGTGGGGTGGTGGGGGTGCGGTTGGCGAGCCACTTGGCGTGGGCGTCCCGGTAGGCGGTGAACCGGGCGCGGGTGATGGCCCGCTGGAGGGTCCGGTCCGGGTCGGACCAGTCCGGGGCGATCACCCCGTCCGGCTCCAGCTCCGAGAACCAGTACCGCTCGCCGTCGTACAGGAAGTCGACGCAGAAGAACGGGATCGCCAGCTTCTCGGCGAAGTAGGCGGTGGCCTCGGCCAGTTCGGGGGGCACGGGCGGGAACTCCATCGTGCCGCCCCGGCTGGCGTTGGCCACCGGCGAGCCGGGCTCCGGGATCCGCTTCATCACCGCGTACGGCTCGCCGTCGACCACGTAGACCCGGTAGTCGACGGTGCCGTCGCCGAGGTAGGGCTGGGCGACGAGCGTGGTGTCGCCGCCCTGGGCGAGGCTGGCCAGGCCCCGGATGTCCTCCGGACCGCGGGCCAGGTTGATCCCCCCGCCGCCGCACCAGCCGGCCGGTTTGACGATGGCCGGGTAGGTGAGGTTGCCGAGGGCGACCTCGTACTGGTGCTTGCTGATGTCCCGGCCGGTGCCGATCCGGACCGACGGGATCGGCGGCACCGGGGAGTCGGCGAGGTGCAGCACGGTGGCGAGCTTGTCGTTGCCGATCAGCGACACCTGCGGCGGGAACGGCAGGTAGAACCCGGCCTGTTCGAGCACGGCGTAGAGCGCGTACTGGTTGAAGATGTCCATCGACTGGTACGGCAGCGAGTAGAGCGCGGTGACGAAGAGGGTGTCCTGCGGGGTCACCGGCTCCTCGTCCACGTAGACCAGCGGCCGGGCCGGGTCGGTGGCGTCCACGGTGACCGCGTCCGGCGCGTGCCGGCACCAGGTGAGGCCCAGCTCCTCGGCGGTCTCGGCGTAGAGGTCCCAGAAGAAGTGGTGCCAGGTCGCCGTCATCCGGGTGGACTCGCGGTCGGGGAAGATCCAGCACATCCGGCGCAGCGGGCCGGGGTCGTTCGCGAGGCCGGTGGGGTTCACCGTGCTCCTTCCGGGGTGGTCCGTGGGGTCGTCGGGTGTGCGGCGGGCACGGTGAGGGCAGCGGGTCCGGTGGGGCCAGTGGGGCCAGTGGGGCCAGTGGGGCCGCGGGGCGCGGCCCGGTCGGCCTGGTCGGCCTGGTCGGCCTGGTCGGCCCACCAGCGGCGGCCGGCCTCCGGGAGGGTGTCCACCGGGTCGTAGTACGGGTGGCGGCGCTCGAACGGGTCCTCGCCGGTGGGCTCGCGGACCTCCGGCTCGGTGCGGTAGTTCTTGGTCCAGTACGAGATGCCGCGCTCGCGGTCGTACCCGACCGTCTGGTGCACCCAGCGCTTGCCGAGGTTCGGCACGTCGCAGACCAGCCGCGGCGTGGCGTAGCCGGGCAGGTAGCCCATGATCGCCTCCTGGAGCCGCTGCGCCTCGTGCACGCTGGTGCGCCAGTGTTCGGCGTTGGGGATCATGTCGCAGAGGTAGAAGTAGTAGGGCAGGATGTTCGCCTCCCCCTGGAGGGCGAAGCAGAGGTCGAGCAGGTCCTCGGGGGTGGCGTTGACGCCGCGCATCAGCACGCCCTGGTTGCGGACGTCCCGCACGCCGGCATCCAGCAGCGCCCGGGCCGCCTCGGCGACCAGCGGGGTCACCGACCGGACGTGGTTGGCGTGGGTGTGCACGGCGAGGTTGACGGCGCGCCGGGCGGCCAGCCCGGCCACCCGGTGGACGCCGTCGAGGACCTGCGGCTGCAGCCAGTGCTGCGGCAGGCCGACGACCGCCTTGCTGGCCAGCCGGATGTCCCGGACCGACTCCAGCTCCAGCAGCCGCAGCAGGAACGACTCCAGTTGCGGCCAGGGCACATTGGCGAGGTCGCCGCCGGAGACCACCACGTCGCGCACGGCCGGGGTGCGCTTGAGGTAGTCGAGCATCTGCTCCTGACGGTGGGCCGGCCGGAGCACCAGCTTGGCCTTGGTGACCTGGGGCGTGGAGGTGCCGACCAGGTCCATCCGGGTGCAGTGGCCGCAGTACTGCGGGCAGGTGGAGACCAGCTCGGCCAGCACCTTGGTGGGGTAGCGGCGGGTCAGGCCCTCCACCACCCACATCTGCGCCTCGTGCAGCGAGTCGCGTTCGGCCTTCGGGTGGCTGGACCACCGCGGGTGCCGGTCAGCGTGCACCGGCAGCATGTAGCGGCGGACCGGGTCGGCCAGGAAGGCCTCCGTGAAGCCGTGCGGCTCGGTCGGGGCGTGCGCCGCCATGGTGTTCAGCATCTGCGGCGGCAGCAGTATCGGCATGGTCGCGAACTCGGCCTGGTCGGCGGCGAGTTGCTCGTAGAAGGCGTCGGTGAGCAGCTCGCCGGCGACGGCCCGCAGCTGCCGGGCGTTCTTGACGCAGTGCGCCCGCTGCCACTGGGCGTCGCGCCACTGGGCCTCGGTCACGTCGCGCCAGCCCGGCAGCCGGCGCCAGTCCGGCTCGGCCGGCGTGGTCCGGACGTACTGGTACGGCTGCTGCGGCGGGGTGCGCACCGGGGGTTCGGGGCGGTCCATCCGGGCGGCTACTGGCCGGTGAAGAGGGTGGAGAAGCGGGTGCGCAGCTCGCGCTTGAGCACCTTGCCGGTGGGCCCGAGCGGGAACTCCTCCGCGGTGCGGGCGATCCGGACGGCGGCGAGCGCGGCCAGCCCGGCCCCGGCCAGCGCCTTGTTGGCGGCCTCCAGGACGCCCTCGGCGCCCGTACCCTCGGCCTGCGCCTGCAACTGGACGACCGCGACGGGCCGTTGGCCCTCGCCGGCCGGGCCCGGTACACCGATCACGGAGCAGTCCCGTACCAGCTCGGCGCAGTCGGCGAGCAGCACCTCCTCGATCGGCAGGCTGTAGACCGGCCCGGCCGCGGTGTCGATGACGTCCACCGTGCGGTCGAGGTGGTAGAACCGGCCCTCGGCGTCGCGCCGGGCGACGTCCCCGGTCAGCCAGTAGCCGGCCAGCTCGAAGCTGCCGGTGAGGCGGGCGTTGTTCCAGTAGCCCGGCGTGCGGGACGGCGTGTCCACCGCGAGCAGCCCGACCGCGCCGTCCGGGACCTCCTCGCCGTCCTGGTCCAGCACGGCGGCCCGGCGGACCACCTCCAGCGGCTTGCCGACACAGCGGTCGTCGCGCACGCTCTCCGGCGTGGTCACCTGGCCGAACAGCGCCATGCCCATCTCGGAGGAGCCCAGCCCGTCGACGAACTGCGAGCCGGGGAGGGCCGGTTGCTCGGCCTTCTCGCTCGGCAGCAGCCACGGCCGGATCAGCCCGGCCGGGCGCTCGCCGAGCCGGACCAGCCGGCGGATGTGCCCGTAGTGCGCGCTGTCACCGGTGTTGAACCAGGAGTGCACCTTGGCCGCGCCCTTCACCGGCAGCTCCCCCGTGGCGAGTTCGACGAAGGTGCGCGGGAACGACGCCACCATCGTCGGCCGGAACGCCTCCATCACCGGCTCGACGACCGAGCGCCGCCAGTCGGCCATGACCACCGTCGGCAGGCCGAGCAGCGTCGCGGTGAGGAAGTAGCTCAGGCCGCCCGCGTGGGTGTGCGGCATCAGCGACATCAGCCGGTCGTACGGCTCGGCCGGGAACCGCACCATGCGCGGCTGCTTGCCGTCCCAGAACTGCCGATGCGCCAGCATCGTCGACTTGGGCGTGCCGGTGGTGCCGGAGGAGTGGATCAGCGCCACCACGTCGTCCGCCGCGTGCCGGTACGGGTACACCGCGGGGAGCCCGCCGGCGGCGTCCGCGTCGAAGGCCTGCACCTCGGCGGCGAGCGCGAGGAAGCGGGGCCGGCACTGCGGGTCCTGACGGTAGGCGGCGGCCAGCCGGGTGGTGTCGTCCGCGACCACGCCGACCACGCCCACGTGGTTGAGGTAGCGCACCATCACGTCGTGCCGCATCGCGTCGTTGACCAGGGCCGGGACGGCGCCCAGCGCGGTCAGCGCGAGGAAGTGCAGCAGCGGCTCCAGCCCCTCTCCGATCACCACGGCCACCGGCTCGCCGGGGCGCACGCCGTTGGCGTGGTACCAGGCGGCGTACCGGTCGCGCAGGGCGGCGAGGTCGAGCAGGCTGTGGCCGCGCAGTACGACGGCGCCGCGGTGGTCGGTGTGGTGGCTGTAGGCGAACGGGAGGGCGCGATGGGGGTTCACCGCGATGGCGTGGTCGAGGAAGTTGCCGGCGCCGAGGTCTGGCTCGGTCATCAGCCGCTCGCGGGCGGCGAGGGGTGCGACGGGACTCTGGTGGGAACTCTGGTCGCTCATGGCGGTCTCCTGGGGGGTGGCCCGCGGCCGGTTCTTGTGGAACGGACGGGCGGGCTGGGTGGTGTGGGAGCTCTGGTGCTCGGCGGAGGTCCGTGCGTGCGGCGGTGTTGCCGAGCCGCTTTCTCCGCTGCCTTGCCGGGGACGTACGGTGGTGCGGCGCTGAGCGGTCACGTGTGGCGGTGACCAGGCCGGGCGACGCTCAGGCCGAGAGGTGCTCTCAGGCCGGGCGGTCGAGGATCTCCGCGACCACGCGGTGCCCGGAGCGGACCGCACCCTCCAACAGCCCGAAGTACTCGGTGCTGGTCTCGGTACCGGCCCAGTGCACCCGGCCGTGCGGGGCGGTCAGCGTCGGCCCGAGCCGCAGCCAGTCGCCGGGGCCGAGGAGAGCCGCGTAACAGCCTTTGCTGTACGGCTCGTTGACCCAGTCGGTGACGTGGAAGCCGATCGGCTCCGGGAGCATCGGGAAGAGCCGGGCGGCCTGCGCGACCGCCGCGGCGCGTTGCCCCGCCCGGTCCAGGGCGGCGAACCGGTGCGCCTCGACGCCGGTGACGAAGCCGGTCAGTACGCCGGTCAGTACGCCGGCCGGTGCGCCGGCCGGCGAGTCGTCGACCGTCGAGAGCAGCGGGCCCTCGGCGTTGACCGACCAGCCGGAGAGCCCGTGCTCGCGCCAGAGCGGCGTCGGGTAGACCAGGTGGACTTTCACCGCACAGCCGCGTCCGGTCCGTGCGCCCGAGCGGGGCGCGGCCGGCGCGGGGTGCTGTTCGAGCGCGTCGGCGAGCAGCGGCGGCAGCGCGACCACCGCGACATCCGCCCGGTACTCGGCCCGCGCCGTGCGGACGGCGACCCCGTCGTCGTCCTGGCGGACCGCCAGGGCCGGCTCGCCGAGCCGCAGCCGCCCGCGGGGCGAGGCGGCCAGCCGGGCGGCCAGCCGTTCGCAGAGCAGGTGCGCGCCACCGGCCACCCGGTCCTGCTGGGCGCCGCCCTCGAAGGCGTTGAGATACCGCAGACCGCCGCCCGAGCGGAGGTAGAACGCCATGTGCAGGACGGAGACGTCGGCCGGGTCGGCGGCCATCATCTCGCCCAGGAAGAGCGGGAAGAACAGCCGGGCGTCCGGGTGGGACAGCTCCTGCTCGGCCCAGTCGAAGGCCGTCAGGGTGTCCAGCCGCTCGGCGTCCGGGGTGAGCCACGGCGCGTCCGGCCGTACGGCGGCGGTGAGTTCGGCGAGCCGGTCGAAGAGGTCGCCGAGCGCCACGGCGTTGAGCGGCGGGAAGCGGCCGTCCCGGGTGGCGTGCCCGCCGCCGTCCGCGCCGGCGCCGTTTTCGCCGCCGTTGTGGCCGCTCCCGGTGCCGCCGAGTGCGAAGCGGCTGGCGCCGAGCATCGTGGTCGGTGTGGTGCCGAGGTCCAGTTCCTTGAGGAGGGCGAGGAGTTCGGTGTGCCGGTCGCCGAGGTAGGCGGCCCCGGCGTCCACCCAGGCTCCGGGGGAAACCTCGATCCCGTGTGTCCGGCCGCCGACCCGGTCCCGCGCCTCCAGCACGGTGACGTCGACCCCGCGGGCCGCGAGTCCGGCCGCGGCGGTCAGCCCGGCCGGCCCGGCACCGACGACGACGGCGGAGGCGACGCTGGCGCGTCTCCGGCCGCTCATCCGGCGGTCGCGATCAGCTCGGCGAGACCGGCCGGGGTCGGCGCGAGCACGAAGTCCTCGAAGGACAGCTCGACCCCGTACGTACGGGCAACGGCGCTCAGCACCCGGGTGGCGATGAGGGAGTCGCCGCCGAGGAGGAAGAAGTCCGAGTCCGCCGTGACGTCGGCGCTCTCCAGGACGCGGCGGAAGATCACCGCCACGCCCTCCGCGTCGGCGGACGTGGTGTCAACGCTGGTCATCAGTGCTCTCCTTGACCTATGGGTGCGCCTGTGGGGCACCTGGTGGTGGCCTGGTGAGAAGCCCGGTCGGGCTGTGCGGGGGCGTGTTTCGCCCGTGGCCGGCCCGGGACCCCGCGGCCGTCCCGGGGCGTTCCTACTGCTGCGACCGGACCTGGGCGGTTGCGGGGGTCTGCCCGGCGCCCGGACCGTGCGTCGAGTGGCGGCGGTGCGAGCCGGCGCGGTCGACCTTGCCGCTCGCGGTGAGCACCAGTTCGGGGACGACGGTGATCCGGCTGGGCACGAGATGGCCGGGCACCCGGCCACGCAGGTAGGCGCGGACGTCGGCGTCGAGCGTGCCGGCGGTGCAGCCTGGACGCGGCACCACATACGCGACCAGCGCCGTCCGGCCGGCCACCGTCGCCCCGGTCACGGCGACGGCGGTGACGCCCGGGTGGCCGGCGATCTCCGCCTCCACCTCGGCCGGGTCGACCCGGATGCCGCGGACCTTCAACTCGCCGTCCAGTCTCCCCCGGTGGGTCAGCACGCCGTCCGGCGCGCGGCTCACCCGGTCACCGGTGCGGAACCAGCGGACCCCGTCGGCGACGGCGAACCGCGCCTCGGTGGCCTCCGGCAGCCCGTGGTAGCCGAGCGCCACCGCGGGCCCGCCGATGAGCAACTCGTCCTGCTCGCCGATCCGTTCCAGCACGTGCGGCAGCGCCCGGCCGATCGGCACCCGGTCACCGGCCGCCCACGGCCGCGCCCGCTCGGAAGCCCGCGGCCCGTGCAGGTCGACGGCATGGGTGATCAGCGTGGTCTCGGTGGACCCGTAGGTGTTGAGCAGCCGGATCCGGCCGGTGTCCAGGGCGGCCCAGTCGGCGAGCCGGGCCGGGGCGGCCGCCTCGCCGCCGATCACCACCAGCCGGACGGAGCCGGGGAGCGTCCGCCGCTCCTCGGTGAGGTGGAGCACCAGCTCGTTCCAGAACGCGGTCGGCAGGTCCAGGACGGTGATCCGCTCCCGCTCGACCATGCGCAGGAACCGGGGGAACGAGCCGGAGTGCGCCTCGGCGTCGAGGACGAGGGCGGCGCCCGCGGTAAGGGTCGGGAGGATCTCCTCGAAGCAGGTGTCCCAGTTCAGCGAGGCGAACTGCAGCACCCGGTCGTCCGGCGTCAGCTCGAACAGCTCGCGTAGGGACGCCACGGTCACGGAGATCGCCCGGCGGGGCGTCACGACGGGTTTCGGCTGCCCGGTCGAACCCGACGTGAACAGGAGATAGGCCGGCTGCTCCGGATCGGCCCGGTGCGGCTCGCCCGCCCGCTGCTCCGCCACTGGCTCCGCGGTGTCGGGACCGGCTAATCGCGGCAGGCCGACCAGGTTCAGCCCGTCCCGACCCAGCTCATCCCGACCCAGCTCGTCCAGGAGCGGCCCGTCCGGGCCGGACCGGTCGTCCGGGCCGGCGGCGGCGGCCAGGCCGGTGCCGCACCCCACCGCCGTCAGCATCGCCTGCCGGCGCTGCGCCGGGTAGGCCGGATCGACCGGGCAGTACACGCCGCCGGCCGCCAGCACACCGAGCAGCCCGACCACCGTCTCCGGCGTGTAGACCGCCGGCACGGCGACCACGCCCGGAGCGGCACCGAGCCGCTCGGCCAACATACGGGCCAACATGTCGAGTTGGCGATAGCTCAGGGCGTGTCCGCGGTGGACTACCGCCGGCCGGGCAGAAAATCGGCTCACGGTTTCCGTGAACGCGTCAATCAGGTCGGAAGTGGCTCCGTTGATGTTGCGGTTATTTGTCATGCCCGCCCCAAAGAATGCCGTACGAGCCCTTGTCGGTGCTCGGCGAGCCGGGACTCTACCTTCGAACATGCGTAGCCACAATGGATGTTGAGGATGGAACTTCAAGGATGTGTGGTTGACATGTGAACGAGGCGGGGTCCGTCAGGGCGGACTGCCGTGACTCCAGCGACTTCGCCGAGCAATCGACCGACCACGAGGAGTATTGCCCCTCGGGGGCCAATCCCTTCGTCGTGCGCATGCAATCGGTGTGGCCCGGCATTTCCCGGAATGCGAACGGCGCCCACCGCTGCCACGCCACCCCGGAGATACTGCGCACCGGAACGGCGCCGGAGTTCCCGCCGATCGCGACCGGAGGAGCAGACCGCCGACGCCCACCGGGCGGGAATTCGGCGAACCCCCGCACTGAATCCGGCAGTCGGGCCGGGCACCGACGGATACCCGAGAAGAGCGACCGACGGATTGAACCGATTTCCGCGCCGCCCCGCCGACCGGCCACCTACGGCGCGGCGGGCCCCAACGCGGATGATGCGCCCCGGCCCACCCCCCGCCGCACACCCGGCACCGGCACACCCCCCGCCACACCCCCGGCACCGGCACACCCCTCGCCGCCCGCCGGCACCGGCCGCCCCAACTCCACTGCGGTCACAGCTTGGTAACGTCCAGCCAGCCTTCTGGATGTGCCATTGCACATATCACATTATGCTCCTCATGAGAAAAGCCGTAGCCCTGCTCTCGGCGGCCGCAGCCGTCGTCGCTTTCGGCGGAGCGTCCGCCAGTGCCGCATCCGACACACCCGCCCCCGAGGACGTCGGCCAGGGGAAGCTCGTCTGGAGCTCCTGCGACGACGCCGCCACGCCCGCGCTGCAGTGCGCGATGCTCGACGTACCGGTGGACTACGCCGACCCGCACGGCCGCAAGATCAAGATCAAGGTGAACCGCCTCCCCGCCACCGCGCCGAAGGAGAAGCAGCAGGGCCCGATCCTGCTCAACCCCGGCGGCCCCGGGGACTCCGGACTCTGGATGCCCGCCTACATCTCCGGGCAGATCCCGCAGGACGTCGCCTCGACCTACGACTGGATCGGCTTCGACCCGCGCGGCACCAACGGCAGCGATCCCCATGTCGTCTGCGACGCCCACTACTTCGACGGGGAACGCCCCGACTACCAGCCGAGCCAGGGCACGTCGAAGGCCTGGCTGGCGAAGGCGGCCGGGTACGCCGCCGACTGCGCGGCCGACTGGTCCTGGCTGCTGCCGCACATGACCACCGTCGACAACGCGCGCGACATGGACAGCATCCGGCGGGCCCTCGGCGTCCGGCAGATCAACTTCTACGGCGGATCCTGGGGCACGTCGCTGGGCTCCACGTACGGCCAGCTCTTCCCCTCGCACGTGCGGCGGATGGTGCTGGACAGCATCGTCGGCCCGACCATCAGCTGGTACGACCACAACATCCTGCAGGACAAGGAACACCAGCGTCGCTTCGACGCCTTCGCGGCCTGGACGGCCAAGGCCGACTCCACCTACCACCTGGGCACCGACGCCGCCGCGGTCAAGAAGGCGTACGACCAGGTCGAGGCCGCCCTGCGGACCGACCCGGTGGACGCCGCCCCGGCCGCCGGGAAGATCGGCCCGGCCGAGTTCGAGGACACCTTCTACGGCGGCGGCTACAACTTCCTGCGCTGGCCGCGGATGGCCACCGTCCTCTCGGCCTACCTCACCCAGCACGACACCCGGCCGCTGAACATCGCCTACAACCGCTACGCGGCGCCCGGCGGCGACGACGGGGCCTTCCCGGCCTACAACGCGGCACAGTGCACCGAGAACGCCTGGCCGCGCGACTGGGAGTTCTGGAAGAAGGACCAGGCCAAGGTCGACGCGGTCGCGCCCTTCTACACGTACAACAACATGTGGTACAACGCCGCCTGCATGTTCTGGCCCTACCAGGGCAACCCGGCGGGCCGGACGAAGATCACCGGCAAGGGCCTGCCGCCCGTCCTGCTCTTCCAGGCCACCGAGGACGCCGCCACCCCGTACGAGGGCGGGCTCGCCATGCACGACGCGCTGCCCGGCTCGAAGTTGGTCGTCCAGACCGGCGGCAGCTTCCACGAGATCCTCTTCCACGGCAACGCCTGCCTGGACGACACCTTCACCGCCTACCTCCGCGACGGCAGCCTCCCCAAGGGCGGCGGCCGCATCGCCAAGACCTGCGCCCCCGAGCCCGAGCCCGACCCCGTCTACGTGACCCCGCCCCCGGCCCTCACCGGCAGGACCGCCACCGCCCCCACTCCCCTCGCGCCCACCGACCCCGAGGCCGTCCACGGCGTCCTCCGCTGACCGACGGCACACCCCGCGCGCCCGCCGGCGGAGCGCCGTCGGCGGCCGCGCGGGGCCGTCCGGGCCAGCGCGCGCGAGCGAACGGCGCACGGCGGCGGTGGCTGGGAGGTGAGTAAAGGTCGGTGGGTCGGCCCCGGGCGGGCTGCCCACCGACCTTCCGTTATGGGGCAGTTGATGGGTCAGCCGATCCAGCTCGGGCTGCGGCCGCTGAGGGCGAGCGCGCGGTCGAAGGCGGAGGCGTCGACCGGGGCGGTGACGGCCGGGCCGTAGTCGCCGTTGGCGCGGGCCTGGTCCGCGATCTGCTCGACCACGCCGAGCAGCACGGTGGCGGCCTCCTCGCCGACCGGGAACGGCAGGCCGGCCGCGCGGGCCAGGTCCCAGCCGTGCAGGGCGAGCTCCTCCAGGGTGATGGCGGCGGCGACGCTCGCGGGGAGGGTGCCGGAGCCGAAGTCGGTCTCGCCGGTCATCGCGTCCGGCCGCAGCCAGGCCGCGGCCGCGCGCTCGGCGCTGGCCGCCACCGCGGCGGGCTCGGTGACGGGGGTGGGCTCGCCGCTGCGGGGGAGCTTGGCGGCCGCGCGCTCGGCATCGGGGAACACGCCGCCGAGGTGGGCGAGCAGCTCGGCGACGGTGTACCGCTCGCACGGGGTGGCGGCCGCCAGCCGGTCGGCCGGGACGGCCTCGGCGGTGCGGGCGAACAGGGTGGCGAACTCGGTCATTGCGGTCTGCATGGCGGGGTCCTCGGTGCTCTGGGGCTCGTCGAGTCTCGGGCCCATTGGTTAAGTCGAGACTAAAATGACAACGAGCGGAGCGCAAGCTGAAGCCGTGACTAAAATGACAGCCATGGAAGCGGTCCAAGCGATAGCCGAACCCCGACGGCGCGAGATCCTGCGGCTGGTCTGGGAGGACGAGCTGTGCGCGGGCGACATCGCCGAGCGGTTCGAGGTGACCTTCGGCGCGGTCTCCCAGCACCTGAAGGTGCTGCGTGAGGCGGGCCTGGTCACGTTGCGCCAGGAGGGTCGCAAGCGGTACTACCGGGCCGACCGGGAGGCGATGGGACCACTGGCGGCCTACCTGCAGTCGATGTGGGCCGACAAGCTGGACGCGCTCGCCGAACTGGCGGAAGCAGCGGAAGCAGCGGAAGCGGCCGAACGGGCCGAGGAGTCGAAGGGGACCGGCGGATGACGACCGATCAGGTGGTGCTGGAGCGACGGATCGCCGCCCGCCCGGAGACGGTGTTCTCGTTCTTCACCGACCGGGAGAAGTGGCTCTCCTGGATGGGCAAGGACGGCGAATTCTCCTTCACCCCGGGCGGGGCGTACCGGACCAGCATCAACGCCGACCACCGCGTCGCCGGCGAGTTCCTGGCCGTGGACCCGTACCACCGGGTGGTCTTCACCTGGGGCCTGGTGGGCGGTGCCATGGGGGTGCCGCCCGGGGCCAGCACGGTCGAGGTGACCCTCGCCCCCGACGGCGAGGGCACCCTGCTCACCCTGGTCCACCGCAACCTGCCCCCCGAGGCCTGCGCCCCGCACTTCGAGGGCTGGACCCACTACCTGGACCGCCTGGTCGCGCGCGCCGAGGGCGGAGACCCGGGGCCGGACAAGTGGCAGGAGCCGTAGGTCCCTGTTCCGGACCGAAAGCGCGCGACGATACCGGCCGGACTGCGACACGAATGGTCGGACACGCCTAGAATTCCGACCCGAGCGAGGAGTTCGACCCGAGAAGTTCGACCCGAGCGAGGAGTTCGACCCGCCCCGAGCCGTCCCGGCCGGTGGCGGGGACAACACGTCCGAGGGGGACGCGAGTTGACCCGGATCCTGGTCATCGGCGGCGGCATCGCCGGGGCGGCAGCCGCCCTGGCGCTCCACAAGGCGGGCTTCGACGTCACCGTCCACGAGGCGCACCCCGACACCGGGGAGGACATCGGCGCCTTCCTGACCCTGGCCACCAACGGCATGCGCGCGCTCGCCCAGTTCGACGCGGCCGGACACGTCGCCGCGCTCGGCTTCCCCGTCACCGTCATGCACGTGATCGACCAGCACGGCGCCGAGCTGGCCACCGCCCCGCTCGGCGAGCCCGACAACCCGCTCACCCGCTACCGCTGCCTGCGCCGCGCGGAACTCGGCACGGCCCTCCGGTCCGAGGTCCGCCGACGCGGCATCACGATCCGGCACGGTGCCCGGCTCACCGCCGTCACGGAGACCGCCGACGACATCACGGCCCACTTCGCCGACGGCACCACCGCCACCGGCGACCTCCTGGTCGGCGCCGACGGGCTGCGCTCCGCCGTCCGTGCCTGGCTCGACCCCACCGCTCCCGGCCCCGGCTACGCCGGCCAGCGCGTCTTCTACGGATACAGCACCGCCACCCCGCCACCCCCCGGCCCGACCGAGCGGATCACCATGGTCCGCGGCAGCGCCACCGCCTTCGGCTACCTGGTCTCCCCCTCCGGCGAGACCTTCTGGTTCGCCCGCGTGCCCGGCCCGCCCGTGACCGCCGAGGAGGCCGCCGGCACCACTCCCGCCCATTGGCGGGAGCAGCTGGGCCGGCTGCTGCACCCGGACGACACGCCCACCGCGCGAATCGTCGCCACGACGGGCGACCGGCTGATGGTCACCAACGCCCTCCACCTGGGCCCGGGCACCCGCTGGCGCACCGACCGCGCCGTCCTGATCGGCGACGCCGCCCACGCCGCCTCCCCGGCCACCGGCCAGGGCGCCTCGATGGCCCTGGAGGATGCCGTCGTCCTCGCCAAGGCCCTGCGCGACGCGCCCTCCCCCGCCGCCGCCCTGGCCCGCTACGAGCATCACCGCCGGCCCCGGACCGAACAGAACATGGCCACCAGCGCCCGCCTCACCACCGGCCCCACCTCCGGCCGGCCCTCCGCCACGGCCCCGCCGCAGGCCTCCGAGCGCCCGGCCTCCCGCCCCGACGAGGAACTCCTGCACCTCCTCACCTGGGACACCCCGCTGCCCTGAGGCCGACGAGGCGGCGCACCCGCCTGCGTGGACGCCCCCGGGCCGTGCCCAGGCGGGGTGCGGCCCCGAGTCCGGTCGGCTCCCGAGGGGGCAGGCCGCTCACGGACATGGCGCAGCCGTGCCGTCGCCGTCGCGTCTCTGTCTTTCGGTAGAGGCCGGATCCGCCGTGAGGCGCACACCATCGCGACTTCCGGTATCGATACTGGTCAGCGTGGCTCGTCATCGTCCCTTCCGTCGCTCTGTCCGCACTCGTCCGCCCGGAGGGTTTCCGAGCGCGGCCGCACGCGCGGCGGCGGAGACGGCCGGGGTGGTGCTCGCGGGCCTGGGCGTGTGGGGGGCGGTCGCGGGCCTCGGGCTGCTGCGTCACCCGTATCTGCAGCTGCCGGTGCTGGCCGCCGGTGCGGCGCTCTTCCCGCTGCGGCGGCGCTTCCCCGTGGCCGTGCTCCTGGTCCTCGCCGGGCTGACGGGCCTGGCCTCCTGCGTCGGGCCGGTCACAGCGGCGACCGCGTACACGGTGGCGCGGCGGACGACCGGGGCCCGCAGGCGTGCCCGGCTGCCGGCCGCGGCGGCCGCTCTGCTCGTGGTGTGTGCGACGGTGTCCGCTCCCTGGCTCGGTCCGGGATCGGTGCCGTACGGGCTGGCGCTCGGCCTCATCCTCACGCCGACCGCCGTGATCGTCCCCGGTCTGGTCGGCACGTCGTACGGGCAGCAGCGGCGTCTGGTGCGGGCGCTGCGTGAGCGTGCGGACGCGGCGGAGCGGGCCCGCCGGTTCGCCGACAGCGAGGCCCGCCTCCATGAGCGGTCCCGTATCGCCGCCGAGATGCACGATCTGGTGGGGCACCGGCTCAGCCTCATCTCGTTACACGCCGGCGGGCTGGAGCTTGCCCTGGCGCAGGCCGACCCGGAGCTGCGCGAGGAGGCCGTCCTGGTGCGGCGGACCACCCGGGTCGCGATGCACGAGCTTCGGCAGGCGCTCGGGGTGCTCGGGCCGCTGGGCCGGGACACCGGGACGGAGGCGCTCACCGACGCCACCGGTACCCGCGCCGACATCGAGACGCTGGTGGCGGAGTCCCGGGACGGGGGGATCGCCGTGCGGCTCGCCTGGACGGGGCCGGACCTCGACACCCGCCCGGCACGGGTGCGCCGGGCGGTGCACCGGGTGGTGCGGGAGTCGTTGACCAACGTGCACCGGTACGCGAGCGCGGCGCACGTCACCGTGACGGTGGTGCACGACGACGAGACGGTGCGGGTCACCGTCCGCAACGGCGCCCCGCCCACCGTCACGGCCCCCGCCGCGGTCGCGGGCACCGGCCGCGGTCTCACCGGCCTCCGGGAGCGGGTCGAGCTGCTGGGCGGGACGTTCGACGCCGCTGCGCTGCCCTCCGGCGTCTTCCTGGTGGAAGCGGCGGTGCCGGCCGAGCCCGCCGATGCCCCCGGCCCAAAACGGCCCGGCACCGAACGGCCCGGCACCGAACGGCCCGGCACCAACCGGCCCGGCACCGAACCGGCGGGAACGGGCGAGGTGCCCGACGCGGCCGACAGGACCGGCGACGAGGCGGGCGAGGAGGGAGACGCCCCTCCCGAACGGCGGACCGGGCAGGTACTGGCGCTCGCCCTCGGGCTGGTGGCGGTGAGCGTGCTGATGGCCCTCGGAACGGCCTTCGTCTACGCCACCGCGCCGCGGGCGGACGCCGGGCCACGCCCGCTGCCCCGGGCCGGCATGACCTACGCGGACGTGGCGGGGCTGGGTGTCCTGGACAACCTGGCGGTCCGGGCCGCGGCCACCGGCCACGAACCCCCGCGCCCCGCCGGCACGGTGGGCTGCATCTACCCGTTCAACGGCGCCACCGAGTCCCGCCCCGGCGGCCTGACCATCGCCCGCTACTGCTTCGACGCCGAACAGCGTCTCATCGCCATCGACCGTTTCACCGTCCCGTCGGTCCGGGACGCCGCACCCTGGGAGTCTCCGTGACCGAAGCCACCCGCCCGATCCGTGTCCTGCTCGCCGACGACGAGACGATGATCCGGCACGGAGTGCGTCTGATCCTCCGGCACGCCGACGGCATCGAGGTCGTCGCCGAGGCCCCGGACGGACGGCAGGCCGTCGAGATGGCCGCCACACACCGCCCCGACGTGGTGTTGCTGGACATCCGGATGCCGGTGTGCGACGGGCTGGCCGCGATCGCCCCGCTGCTCGCCCTCGATCCCGCGCCGCGCGTGGTGATGCTGACGACCTTCGGCGACGACGACAACGTCGTCCGGGCGCTGCGGGAGGGCGCCGCCGGGTTCCTGCTGAAGGACGAGGGCCCGCAGGAGCTGATCAGCGCGGTACGGGCCGCCGCCGCCGGAGACGCCGTGCTCTCCCCGGGTGTGACCGGGGCGGTGATCTCCCGGATGCTGCGCGCCGGTGACGGGCCGCAGGCAGGCGGCGCGCTCGCGGACGAGCGGATCGCCCGGCTCACCGGCCGCGAGCGGGAGGTCCTGGCGATGCTCGGCGAGGGGCTGTCGAACCAGGACATCGCCGCGCGGCTCGGCATCGGGACGGGCACGGTGAAGACCCATGTGGGCGCGATCCTGGACAAGACCGGTTCGGCGAGCCGCGTCCAGGCCGCGCTGCTGGCCCACCGGACCGGCCTGGCCACCTGACAGCACCGCTCACCGGGCCGGCCTGCGACCGGCCCGGTGCGCCGGCGAGGCTCTCGCCGTCTCCGTCCCGGGGCAGAGTCCCGACGGCCTGGTCTCTGCCCTTCGGCAGAGACGAGCCTGTTGCCGTCGCCCCTTCGGCAGAGGTCGGCTCCCGCCTTCAGAACGACGTTTTCGCAGTTCAGGGCCGCG
Source organism: Kitasatospora sp. NPDC041988 (assembly GCF_055588525.1). Lineage (NCBI taxonomy): Bacteria > Bacillati > Actinomycetota > Actinomycetes > Kitasatosporales > Streptomycetaceae > Kitasatospora > Kitasatospora sp. NPDC041988. The sequence continues at coordinate 615,014 of NZ_JBVJCO010000001.1, read as the reverse complement.
AGGATGGACTCATCCCCCGGCTCGCGGAACTCCTCGCGGGCCGTCGCACGCCAGGCGGAGAATCCATGTCACAGACCTTCCCTTCCTCCAGCACCACTGCCGCGGAGCCGGCCGCCCGCGCGTCGGGCCTGACCAAGACGTACGGGAAGGGCGAGACCATGGTCACCGCGCTGGACGCGGTGTCCGTGGAGTTCGCGCGGGGCCGGTTCACCGCCGTCATGGGGCCGTCCGGGTCCGGTAAGTCCACGCTGATGCACTGCATGGCCGGCCTGGATCCGGTGACCTCGGGATCGGCCCGGATCGGCGGGGTCGAGCTGTCCTCCCTGAGCGACCGGCAGCTCACCCGGTTGCGCCGGGGGAAGGTCGGGTTCGTCTTCCAGGGCTTCAACCTGCTGCCGGCCCTCACCGCGCTGGAGAACATCACGCTGCCCCTGAGGCTGGCCGGACGGCGGCCCGACGCCGCGTGGCTGGACACCGTCGTCGCCACCGTCGGCCTCGCGGACCGGCTCACACACCGCCCCTCCCAGCTCTCCGGAGGTCAGCAGCAGCGCGTCGCCGTGGCCCGCGCCCTGGTCTCCCGTCCGGAGATCGTCTTCGCCGACGAGCCGACCGGCAACCTCGACTCCCGCGCCGGCGCCGAGATGCTCGGGTTCCTCCGCGACTCGGTGCGGGAGCTGGGCCAGACCGTGGTGATGGTCACTCACGATCCGGTGGCCGCCGCCCACGCCGACCGCGTGGTGTTCCTCGCCGACGGGCGCCTGGTGGACGAGCTGCACGAGCCGACCTCCGGTGCCGTCCTGGACCGGATGCTCGCGTTCGAAGCCCAGGGCCGCGCCTCCTGACCGGTTCGCCGACCCGCCGTCGCCCTCTCGCCGCGTCGAACCCACCCCCGTCCAAACCACACCCGTCGAACCCACACCTGTCGAAAGCTCACCATGCTGCGAACAGCCCTGCGCAATGTCCTCGCGCACAAGGCCCGTCTGATCATGACCGTCCTCGCGGTCTGCCTCGGGGTCGCCTTCATCTCCGGCTCGCTCGTCTTCGCCGACTCCACCACCGCCGCCTACCGCGCCTCCATGGCGAAGAACTACGCCGGCGTCGCGGTCACCGTGGAGCCGAAGTACCCCCCGGGCGCCCCCGCCGACGAACGCGCCACCGTCCTCGACGACGCGCTCGTGGCCAGGCTGGCGGCAGTGCCCGGGGTCACGGCGGCCCGTCCGGCGGTCGACGGCTCGGTCACCCTGGCCGCCAAGGACGGCAGCCCGATGCACGCCGACAACCCGATGGGCAGGCTGGCCGCCGGCTACCTCCCCGGTACCGACGGCCGGGACGGCCGCTACCCGCTGACGGCCGGCCGCGCACCGCGCACCGGCGACGAGGTGGCCCTGGACCGCACCACCGCGGCAGCCGGCGCCTACTCCGTGGGTGACACCGTCACCCTGGCCACCGACGGCCCTGTTCTGCGGCTGCGGCTGGTCGGCATCGTCTCGACCGCCGACACCCGGGTCACCTCCGGCGGCACCCTCGCGGTGTTCGACAGGGCCACCGCGCAGAAGCTGTTCGCCACCCCCGGCCACTACACCGGCATCAGCCTGTCCGCCGCGCCCGGCACCGACCAGTTCGACCTGGCCCAGCGCATCGACGCGCTGCTGCCGGCCGACCGCGCCGAGGCGACCACCGCGACCGCGCAGGTCAACCAGCAGTCGGTCTTCATCGACACCAAGACCCACAGCTACTCCCGGCTGCCCATGGTCTTCGCCGCGGTGTCGCTGTTCATCGGTTCGTTCCTCATCGTCAACACCTTCACCATGCTCATCACGCGCCGTTCCCGGGAGATCGCGCTGCTCCGCGCGATCGGCGCCACCCGCCGGCAGGTGGTCGGCTCCGTACTCGCCGAGGCGGCCCTGGTCGGCCTCGGCGCCTCCGTGCTCGGGTTCGCCCTCGGGCTCGCTGTCGCCACCGTCCTGCCCACCGTGCTCGGCACCGCGCACGATGCGCTGCCCCAGGGCCCGCTGGTGATCGGCCCCGCCCCGGTCCTCGCCTCCCTCGCCGTCGGTGTCGGCGTCACGGTCCTCGCCGCGTGGCTGCCCTCCCGGCGCGCGGCCGGGATCGCGCCGATCGAAGCGATGCGCAGCGCCGAACAGGCTCCCTCCGCGGCACTGTCCCGGCTCAGGGGCGCGGCCGGCGCGGCCCTGCTCCTCCTCGGCGCAGGCCTGCTGGTCTCCTTGAGCGACGCGAAGGACGCCTCGGACGAGAACCTGCAGACCGCGATGCTCGGCTGCGGCGTCCTCGTGACCGGGCTGATCATGCTGGCCCCGCTGCTGGCGGGCCCGGTGATCCGCCCCCTCGGCCGGCTCACCGCCAGGCTCGGCGTCGTGGGCGACCTCGCGCGGCAGAACGCCCTGCGGGATCCTCGCCGCACCGCGGCCACCGCCGTCGCCCTGATGATCAGCACCGCGCTGGTCTCCGGACTCGCCGTCATCGACCACTCCTCCAGCCGGGCCCTGGACTCCCAGGCAGCCGCCGGCCTGAGCGCCGACTACGTCATCAGCACCCGCAACACCACCACCGCCATCGACCCGGCCGCCGTCCAACGGGTCGCGGCCCTCCCCGGCATCACGACCGCCTCCGCCGTCGCGGACTCCACCCTCTCCACCGGTGCTTTCGCCCGGCAGGTCTCCGGCGTCGACCCGAAGACCGTGGGGAACGTCATGAAGCTCCACTTCACCAGCGGCTCCGCCACCGACCTCGGACCGGGCCGGATCGCCGTCTCCAGCAGCTTCGCCCGCGACAACCGGATCACCACCGGCGAGAGGATCGACGCGAGCATCGGCCCCGGCGAGGGCGACCACGACCGGCCCTACACCGTCGTCGGGATCTACCAGGACAACCCCACCGCCCAGGACGTCCTCGCCTACCGCGGCGATGTCCAGCAGCACAGCTACCTGCGCGACTCCGTCCAGCGCATCCTGGTGACCACCGACCACGACACCGCCTCCCCGGAGCTTGAGAGGCGGCTGCGCGGCGCCGTCGACAACAGCCCCCTGCTGAAGGTCCAGAACCGCGCCCAGCTCGTCCGGGAGCAGGCCGGCGTCGCCGGCGACCTGATCACGTTGGGTCTCGGGCTGCTCGCCATCGGCGTGATCATCTCCGCGCTCGGCATGATCAACACGCTCGCCATGTCCGTCACCGAACGCACCCGGGAGATCGGAGTCCTGCGCGCCGTCGGCATGGACCGCAGCGGCATCCGCCGCATGATCCGCCTCGAATCCCTCGCCGTCGCCGCCTACGGCACCCTGCTGGGCCTCGCCGGCGGCCTGTTCGGAGCCTGGAGGATCAGCGGACTCGCCAACGGGGCCGTTCCCCAGTACACGTTCGCCCTCCCCTGGGGCACCCTCGCCCTCATCGTCGTGCTCTCCCTCGCCGTGAGCGCCGTCGCGGCCGCACTCCCCGCCCGCCGGGCCGCCGCACTCGGCCCCCTCCAGGCGGTCGCCGAGGCGTGACACGCACCGCCGGGCCGCTGCCCGTGACAGCCGGGCCGCTCACGGCCCCGTCCTCGGGCCCCGCGGCCGCGGGGTCAGGCCCCGGAGTCCTCCGACCGGGTCAGGTTGGCCCCGGTGCCGGGGTCGAAGACGTGCATCCGGGCAGCGTCGACCCACAGCCGCAGGACGGCGCCCTCGGTGGCACGGGTCGCGGTGTTCAACCGGGCGACCACGCGGTGCTCCTGCATCCCCGTGTCGGCCCGGCCGGAGTCGGCGGCCAGCTCGGCGAGCTCCTCGGTCCGGGCGGGCCCGCCCTCCTCGGCGAAGTGGACGTACACATCGGAGCCGACGGACTCCCGGACCTCCACGGTGACGGTGCTCGTGATGCCGCTCCCGTGGTCGTCGACCAGAGAGGCGTCCTCGAAGTCCTCGGGGCGGATGCCCACGATGAGGTCGCGCGGCGCGTCCGCCCGCTCCAGGGCCTGCCGCTTCCGGTCGTCCAGCGGGAGGTCGCCCAGCGAGGTGCGCAGCGCGTTCTGCTCCAGGGTCGCGCCGAGGAAGTTCATGCCGGGCGAGCCGATGAAGCCCGCGACGAAGAGGTTCACGGGCGCGTCGTACAGGTGCTGGGGGCTGCCGACCTGCTGGACGACGCCTCCGCGCATGACGACCACCCGGTCGCCGAGGGTCATGGCCTCGACCTGGTCGTGGGTGACGTAGACGGTGGTGGTGCCCAGCCGCCGTTGCAGGGCGGCGATCTGGGTCCGCATCTGGACCCGCAGCTTGGCGTCGAGGTTGGACAGCGGCTCGTCCATCAGGAACACCTTCGGGTCCCGGACGATGGCACGGCCCATCGCGACGCGCTGGCGCTGTCCGCCGGAGAGGTTGGCGGGCTTGCGGTCGAGGTGCTGGGTCAGGTCGAGGATCCGGGCGGCCTCCTCGACCTTGGCCGCGATGGCCGTCTTGTCCACCTTGGCCAGGCGCAGCGCGAAGCCCATGTTCTCGCGGACGCTCATGTGCGGGTAGAGAGCGTAGCTCTGGAACACCATGGCGATGTCCCGGTCCTTGGGAGCGCGGTCGTTGACGACCTGTCCGCCGATCCGCAGGGTGCCCTCCGTGATGTCCTCCAGCCCGGCGATCATGTTGAGGGTGGTGGACTTGCCACAGCCGGACGGGCCGACCAGGATCACGAACTCGCCGTCGGCGATGGTGAGGTTGAAATCACGGACGGCGAGGGCGCCGTCCGGGTAACGCTTGGTGATGCCGTCGAGGACGATCTCGGCCACGATTCGCCTTCCTGGTCCGCCCGGTGGGGCGGTCTCATCCCTTGACTGCGCCGGCGGTGAGGCCGGCGACGATGCGGCGCTGGAACAGCAGAACGAAGATCACGATCGGAATGGTGATCACCACGGCGGCCGCGGCGATGGAGCCGGTCGGCTGCTGGAACTGCGAACTCCCGGTGAAGAAGGCGATCGCCGCCGGCACGGTCCTGGCCGAGGTCGTCGAGGTCAGCGAGATGGCGAACAGGAAGTCGTTCCAGCAGAAGATGAAGACGAGGATGCCGGTGGTGAACACCCCCGGAGCGGCCAGCGGCGCGATGACCAGCCGGAAGGCCTGCCACGGGGTGGCGCCGTCCACCTTCGCCGCCTTCTCCAGGTCCCAGGGGATCTCACGGAAGAAGGCCGACAGGGTGTAGATCGCGAGCGGGAGCGAGAACGTCATGTAGGGGATGATCAGACCGGCCCAGGTGTCGAAGAGACCGAGTGCGCGCTCGATGTTGAACAGCGGCGAGACGAGCGAGATCGGCGGGAACATCGCGATCAGCAGCGACACCCCGATCAGCAGCCGCTTGCCGGGAAACCGCAGCCTGGCCACCGCGTAGGCCGCCATGGTGCCGAGCACCACGGCGATGGTGGTGGCGATCACCGCGATCCCGATCGAATTGACCAGGGCGCGGGTGAACTCCGACGTCTCGAAGATCCCCCGGTAGTTCTCCAAGGTCCACTTGCGCGGGACGAAGTCGCCGTCGGTGAGGGTGCTCGGGTCCTTGAACGAGAGCGCCACGATCCACCACACCGGGAACAGCGCGTAGAGGATGACGACCAGGTTGGCGACGCCCCAGCCGGTCAGTGTCCGCGTCCGGCTGGTCATCGGCGCTCCGGGTCGCCACCCGGCGCGGCGGCACCGAAGACCTTGACGAACACGAAGGCGATGATCGCCACACAGATGAAGATCAGCACCGAGATCGCCGACCCGATTCCCAGGTTGAGGGCGGTGAAGAGGTTGTCGTAGCCGAGGATCGACACCGATCCGGTGTCGTTGGAGCCACCGGTCAGCACGTAGATGTTGTCGAAGACGCGGAAGGCGTCCAGGGTGCGGAAGAGCAGGGCCACCAGGATCGCCGGCTTCATCAGGGGCAGGATCACCAACCGCATGCGCTGTCCGAAGGTCGCGCCGTCCACCATCGCCGCCCGGACCGTCTCGTCGGGCACGAGGGCGAGGCCCGCCAGCAGGAGGAGGGCCATGAACGGCGTGGTCTTCCACACCTCGGCCAGGATGATCAGTCCGATCGCCTGCCACTGGTCGGTCAGCGGGGCACTGCCCTCGGGCAGGAGAGCCGCCAGGTAGCCGACCCCCGGCGTCCAGGCGTACTGCCACGAGTAGGCGGCGACCACGGTCACGATGCCGTAGGGGATCAGGACCGCGGTGCGGACGGTGCCGCGTCCGAACACCGCACGGTGCATCACCAGGGCCAGGACCATGCCGAGGACCAGCTCGATCGCCACCGACACGACCGTGATCAGCACGGTGACCCAGAGCGCCTGCCACCAGAACGGCGAGCTGAGAACCGCGCCGTAGTTGGCGAGCCCCACCCAGTGGGCCTGTTGCGGGAACCGCAGGTCGTACCGCTGCAGCGAGAGGTAGACCGCGTAGCCGATGGGGTACGCCGTGACCGCCAGCATGACGATCGCGGCGGGCGCACAGAGCAGCAGACCCAGCCGCCGCTCCTGCCGGGCGCCCTCGGACAGCCGGTCGGTCAGCTGATCGGTCTTCTGCCCGGCGGTGTCGGCGGGCGCGTTGGACGGTCTCACGGAATCAGCCCCTTGGACCCGAGCGCGTCCTCGATCTGCCCGCGGAGACCGGCCACGGTGCTCTCCGGCCGGATGTCGGCGGGCGGTGAGAGGGAGTGCGAGATGGCGATGGACACGTTCTGGTAGGCGGGGGTCTGCGGCCGCACGCTGGCGTTGTCCAGCGCGGCCAGCACGTCCGCGGCGAACGGATAGCTCTCGGTGAGCTCGGCCGCCTGGTACAGGCTGCGCAGGGAGGGCGGCAGCCCGCCCTTGAGCGCGTTGGTGAGCTGGTTCTCGCGGTCCCGCAGACAGAGCGTGGCCTCGAACGCGAGGTCCGGACGGCGGCTGTACGCGCCCACGGCGAGATCGATCCCGCCGATGGTGACGGTGGCCGGCCGGTCGGGCAGCACGGCGGGGTACGGCGCCCAGCGGAAGTGCTTGAACAGCTCGGGCTGATTGGCCTTCATCGATGGGTACACAAAAGGGTAGTTGAGCTCGAAAGCGGCCGTTCCGGACTCCATGGCCAGGCGGTTCTGGTCCTCCATCTGATTCGGCAGGGAGGGGTCGGCGGCCGCCGACACGGCGGTGTCGTGCATCACCCCGGCGGCGACGACTGCGGGCGCACCCAGCGAGGGGGCCTGGGCGTCCGGGGTGAGGATGGAGCCGCCCGCGCTGGTCACCAGGGTGTTGAACCAGACCGTCAGCCCCTCGTACTGGGCGCCCTGGATCTCGACGTAGTGCGGCTTCCCCTGCTCCGCCAGCGCGTCGGCCCGGGCCAGCATCTCCGCCCAGGTCTTCGGCGGAGTCGGCACCAGGTCGTCCCGGTACCAGAGGAGCTGCGTGTTGGAGTTGTACGGCGCCGCGTACAGGTGCCCCTGCCAGGTCGCGGTCTGCACCGCCGCGGTCAGGGTGTCCGCAACGGCCTGCTCCTTCATCGGCCCGGTCCACTCCCGGATCCACCCGGCCTGGGCGAACTCGGCCGGCCAGGTGACGTCCAGGCCCAGGATGTCCACCCCCGCGTCGTGCGCGGCCATGCGGCGGACGAGCTGCTGGCGCTGGCCGTCGGCCCCGCGCGGCAGTTTGTTGTACTTGACGGTGTACCGGCCGCCGGACTGCCGGCCGCAGCGGTCGGCGGCCTCCTGGAGAGCACCGGAGTCGTCGGGGAAGTTGTACCAGTTCAACGTCACCGGCCCGCCCTGCCCGCCGCTCCCGCAGCCGGTCAGGACGGACGCGACCACGCAGAACCCCATGGCGACGCCCAGCCACCGTGAGCGGAACGTGCGGCTCCTCGGCATCGCTCTCCCGACGTGAAGCTGAACGGACCTGCCGACAGTAGCCACGCGCGGTTTCGGGGGCGGTGCGCGCCGCGCCGGTCGATCAGCCGGACGGAGCAGTCCAGGCCGCGGGCCGACAGCTCCGGACGGATCCTCGTCGGCGGCCGGCCGACGGCGGCGGCCCGGCCGGCCTCGTCCGCCACCGCCACGGACGACCGCCACGAGAACAGGGTCCGGCTTCCCCGGAAGCCCGGTGGCTCCGAACGAGTCCCGGGGCTCTGGTGCGCAGCGAGTGCGACGGGAGCGAGGGCATGGGAGGAGTACTCACTCCTTGCCACTCTCAACTTATAGCGCACCGGGGGGCTTGCGGCAAGGCCCCGGTGGTGGGGCAGAATCGCGGGCCGAGGTCAGTACCTGCAGAAACGGGAGATTCACAAGGTGCGTGTGTTGTTGTCGGTTGACGGGTCGTTCGGTGACGCCGAGGCGGTGGTGGGAGGCGCGCTGCGCCTGCGGGCAACCGGCGCCGAGATCCGGGTGTGCGCGCAACCGGGCTTCGCGGGGACGACCTCGGATTGGAGCTGCTGACATGAACCCTCTGACCACCAGCGCGTTCGACCTTCCCGACCGCCTCTCCCCCAAGGCCGACCCGGCGCTGATCTCCGGCGACGATCAGCACTTCGCGGCGATCGCGGAGAGCCTTGAGCAGACGATCGCCGAACTGTCCGACCGCCTCGACGACGTGCGCAAGGCGCCCGGCGGCCTCGGCCGGGAGGCGATGGACCGGGACACGGAGATCCACCGGCTGACCGGCCGCCTGCGCGCCTTGCGTCGCTTCGGTCTGGACCTGTGTCTCGGGCACATCGTCAGTGCGGACGACTCCGAGCCCGTCTACATCGGACGGCTCGGCCTCACCGACAGTGAGGGCCGCCGGCTGCTGCTCGACTGGCGCTCCCCCGCGGCCGAGCCGTTCTTCGCGGCGACCCACGCCAACCCGATGGGCCTGGTGAGCCGCCGCAGGTACCGGTGGACCCGCGGCCGGATCGGCGACTACTGGGACGAGGTGTTCACCGCCGACGGGCTGGAGGGGCACGCCGCGCTCGACGACCAGTCCGCGTTCATCGCCAGCCTGGGCAGCAACCGGTCGTCCCGGATGCGGGACGTGCTCGCCACCATCCAGGCCGACCAGGACGCGATCATCCGCGCGGGTTCCCGCGGCGCTCTGGTCGTCGACGGCGGTCCGGGCACGGGCAAGACCGTCGTCGCCCTGCACCGCTCCGCCCACCTCCTCTACTCCGACCCCCGCCTCGGTCACCGTCGGGGCGGCGTGCTGTTCGTCGGTCCGCACCAGCCCTACCTGGCCTACGTCGCCGACGTCCTGCCCAGCCTCGGGGAGGAGGGCGTGCAGACCTGCACCGTTCGCGAGCTCGTCGCCGAGGGCGCCGGAGCGGCGATCGAGACCGACCCGGAGGTGGCCCTGCTGAAGTCGTCCGCGGACATGGTGAAGGCGATCGAGCCGGCCGTCGGCATCTACGAGGAGCCGCCCACCGAGGGGATGACCGTCTCGAGCCACTGGTCCGACCTCTGGCTGTCCGCCGACGACTGGGCGGCGGCGTTCGAAGCGGTCGAGCCCGGCACCCCGCACAACGAGGCGCGCGACCAGATCCGCGAGGAGCTGCTCGCGATCCTGATGGAGAAGGACGAGAGCGACGCCTCGCCCGAGCTGCTCCGCAGGTCGCTGCTGCAGGACCGGGACTTCATCACGACCCTCAACCGCGCGTGGCCGATGCTCGAAGCGACCGACCTCGTCGGAGACCTCTGGACGGTGCCCGCCTACCTGCGCAAGTGCGCCCCCTGGCTCAGCCCCGACGACGTCCGCAAGCTGCAGCGCAAGGACGCCCAGGCCTGGACGGTGTCCGACCTGCCGCTCCTGGACGCGGCACGGCAGCGGCTCGGTGACCCGGAGGTCTCGGTGCGCAAGCGCCGGCACGACGCCGCTGTCGCCGCCGAACGTGCGCGCAGGGCCGACGTGATCTCCGGCCTGCTCGACGCCGACGACGACGGCGAAGGCGCGGTGACGATGCTGCGCGGACAGGACCTGCAGGACACCCTGATCGACGAGACCGCCCTGCCCGCCACCGACCCGGACCGGCTCGCCGGCCCGTTCGCGCACATCGTCGTGGACGAGGCGCAGGAGCTGACCGACGCGGAGTGGCAGATGCTGCTGCTCCGCTGCCCGTCCCGCAGCTTCACCATCGTCGGGGACCGCGCCCAGGCCAGGCACGGGTTCACGGAGTCGTGGCAGGAACGGCTCGAGCGGGTCGGGCTCGACCGGATCACGATGGCCTCCCTGAGCGTCAACTACCGGACGCCGGAGGAGGTCATGGCGCAGGCCGAGCCGGTCATCCGGGCCGCGCTCCCGGACGCCAATGTGCCGACCTCCATCCGCAGCAGCGGCATCCCCGTCGTGCACGGATCCGTGTCCGATCTGGACTCGGTCCTCGGCACGTGGCTCGATGCGCATGCCGAGGGGATCGCCTGCGTCATCAGCGCCGGTGGCATCGACGGCACGTTCCGGGCGACGCCCCGCGTCCGGTCGCTGACCCCTGGGCTGTCGAAGGGGCTCGAGTTCGACCTGGTCGTCCTCATCGACCCGGAGGCGTTCGGCGAGGGAATCGAAGGAGCGGTCGACCGCTACGTCGCGATGACCCGGGCGACCCAGCAGCTCGTCGTCCTCACGAGCTCCTAACATCGGCGGAGTCCTCGTGATCGCCGCCCCGACGATCACGAGGACCGTCGCCGAAGGAGCCCGCCGGGCTGCACGGTCCGCGCCGGGGTGGGACGCAACGGGCCGGGCCGTCAGCCGTGGCCGTCGACCAGGTCGACGGCGGCTTCGGCGAACGCGCGGACGCGGGCGGTAGCGCGGTCCGCCGGCCAGATCAGGCCCCATTCCAGCGGCGGGGCGTCACTGATCGGTACGTAGGTGACGTCGGGGCGCGCGTAGTAGCGCCTGGTGTGCGCGCCGACGGCCAGTGCTCCCTGCCCGGCTCCGACGAGCGTGAGTGCCTCCTGGAAGGTCCCGGCTGCCGGGCCGGGAGTGGCGGGCGTGGCGCTGCGGGCGGCGGCCGGTGGCCGGCCCGATCGCCGCGGCGGTACGGCAGCGTGATCCGGCAGGTGCACCAGCCGGACGCGGGCCAGGTCGTCGACCGGGATGCTGCTGCGGCGGGCGAGGGGATGTTCGGTGGAGACGGCGAGCATCCATGCCTCGCGTACCAGGGCCGGGCCATGGGCGATGCCGGGTTGGCCGACGGGGAAGGCGCTGAGCGCGAGGTCCACCTCGCCCGAGTGCAGCCAGTGCGGCAGCTGCCCCGCCTGTACCTCCCGGATCCGCACCTCGCAGTCGGGGACCCGGTCGCGGAACAGCTTGGTCACCCCGGCCAGGAGCTGTGCGGCGGCCGCGCTGACGAAGGCGACGTGCAAGGTGCCGGACACGCCTCGTCCCGTCTCGATCGCCCGCTCCAGTGCCGTACACACTCCCACCCAGGCAGGACGCAGCTCACTCTGCAACTGTGCACCCGTGGAGGTGAGTTCGACGCGGCGGCTGGTGCGGTGGAACAGCGGCACGCCCACCCTCCGCTCCAGCTTGCGGATGGTCTGGCTGACGCGGGCGGTGGACACGCCCAGCCGCTCGGCGGTGCGGCCGAAGTGCAGCACCTCCGCGAGCGTCAGGAACGCCTCCACCTCGTGCCGCTCGATCACGTGCCCCTCCCGTCGTTAAGCCTGGGTTCACGATCATTGCGCAGACGGCCGTTGGTCGCCAGTGATCACCGCACCAGAATGGGTGACGTCGAACGCGACGTCGAACACGACGTCAGTCACTGACCGATTCACCGGAGGACACGATGGACACCACCGCCCACTACGCCCTGGCCGCTCAGCCCGCCGACACCGCCGCGGTGGTCGCCGAACTCCGCGACCGCGCCGAAATCACCGACGCCCTCTACCGGTTCGGCCTCGGCCAGGACCTCAAGGACCGCGAGCTGTTCGCCTCGGCCTTCACCGCCGACGCGGAGCTGGACTTCCGCCCGGCCGCCGCTCGCTGGGGTGGCAAGCCGCCGCTCATGAGCGGCCGGGACACCATCGTCGACGCCATCCTCGCCATGTTCACCGGCCGGGTGGACACCACCCACCAGGTCACCAACCCGCGCATCACCATCGACGGGGACACCGCCCGCCTCACCGCGCTCGTCGAGGCCCAGCACCTGCTCACGGCCGACCCGGGCACGCACGCCCTGCTCAAGAACCCCTACACCGTGGACCTGGTGCGCGACGGCAGCCGCTGGCTCATCCGCCGGATGCACATCGACAACACCTGGCTCACCGGCGACCCCGTCGCCGTCTTCGGTGCCTGACGGCGGCACGGCCGGAGGAGGCGGCCCATCGCCTTCCGTCGGGGGATCCGTTTCGCTCCCACCCTCGCGGCCGGGCGGTCCCATGTCCCGCTCGGGCGTTCGGGTGCTCGTGGGCCGGCCGGCGCCCCGGCCCGACGGCGCGCCCTCCCCCGCCGGGCGCCGGTGGGCGGGCACAGTGGTGGGGTGAGGGCACAAGAGGCGGTGCCGGAGGAGCAGCGGGCGGGCTGGTTCGAGCTCTTCTTCGACCTGGTGTTCGTCGTCACCGTGAGCGTGCTGGCGCACGACCTGCACGGCGATCCGGGGGCGAAACAGTTCGGCACCTTTCTGGTGCTGTTCTTCCCGGCCTGGTGGGCCTGGGCCAACCTGACGATCACGATCAACGTGTTCGGCTCCGACCGTCCCCACAGCCAGGCAATGCTGCTGGGCGCGATGCCCGCCCTCGGACTGATGGCGGCCGCGGCGCCGGACGGGCTGGGCGACCGGGCGTGGGCGTATGCGCTGGGGGCGGCGTGGGTGCGGCTCGCGTTCTTCGGCATCTGGTTCGGCCGGGCGCGGCAGCCCGGCAGTCCGCTGCCGGTCTGGCGGCCGGTGCTGTACTGCCTGACGCCGGCCGTGCTCTGGGCGGTCTCGGCCGTGGTGCCGAGCCCGGGCAGGTTCGTGCTCTGGATCGCGGCGGTCGTGCTGGAAGTGACACTGCTGGTGATCCGCGCCGGCATCAGCACGCAGTTCTACGCCCGGCTCTCCACCGAGCACCTGGTCGAGCGAATCGGCCTGTTCGTCGTCATCGTGCTCGGCGAGAGCGTCTTCACCGTCGTCGTCACCCTCGCCGACCATTTCACCGGTCCGTCCGGCGCCGCCGCGCTGCTCGGTTTCGTGGTGGTGGCCGAGCTCGCGATGATCTTCTTCGTCTGGGGCACCGCGGAGGCCGCCCGCGGGCTGCTGCGGGCGCAGGCCGGCGGCTCCGACCGGGCCATCCGCGACACCGTGATGTACCTGCCGTTCGTTCTGGTCTCCGGTATCACCGTGATCGCCGCCGCCCTCGGCACCGCGGTGGCCGAGCCCGACCATCCGCTGCCGCCCGGCTCCCGGTGGGCGCTGTGCGGTGGCATCCTCGCCTTCTACTCCGCCAACGCCGCCATCTCCCTGCGGTACGGGGACGCCGTGCGCACCGTTCTCGGCTGGTACCTGCCCTGTCTGCTGCTCACCTTGGCAGGCCTGGTACCCGCGTCCGTGTTCCTGCCGGCGTGGGCCGCCGTGGGCTGCGCCGCCGTGGTGGTGTTCGCGCTGGCCAAGCTCGCCAAGCACCGCAGCGCCGCCCGGCGAGGGGCCACCGGAGCGTCCGCGTCGTAGGCCGCCCCTGCTCCGGACCGTCAGCCGCGCCGCCAGACCGAGCTGCGCCAGGCGCTGCCGACGGTTCCGTCGTCAAGGAGGCCGCCTTCGGCCCCGAAGCCTTCGCCCGGGCGGGCGCCGGCCACCGCGCCGCTCACGTAGCAGTCGTCGCAGCCGAGCGCCGCGGCCCAGCGGAAGCCCCGGGCCTCAAGGAACCGCCGGACGAGCGCGCGGGCGGGCAGCCAGTTGTGCTCGACGGTCAGGACCCGCACGGTGTATTCGTCGAAGGGGAAGCTGCGCAGGATCGTAAGCTCCGAGCCCTCGGTGTCGAGGCTCCAGTAGTCGATGACGGGCGGCGCGCCGTACTCGCGCAGCACCGAGCGGGCGGTGCGGGCGGGCTTGCGGACGGTCGGCGGCGGCCCGCCGGGGGCGGCGCCGAGGAGGCCGCGGGCCCGGTCGAGCAGGGCGGGGTGGTACTCGTCGAGGATGCCGCCGATGGTCCCGGCCTCGACGAACTCGACGACGTCGTCCCGCTCGTAGAGGCAGCAGTTGACGCAGTGACAGGACCGGTTCGCGACGAGCCCGGCGTACAGGGCGGCGTCCGGCTCCACACAGATGCCCGTCCAGCCGAACGAACGCTCCAGCAGGCGGGTGTTGCTGACCTCGACGCCGTCGGACGCCCCGGAGTCGAGGAAGAAGCCGCCGCGCAGGCCGTTCAACGCCCGGAGCACGAAGCGGTCCTGCCCGTACTGCGAGCTCACCTGCGGGCGCCGCGGGCGCGGGCGAACGCCGCCGAGCGCCAGGCTCCGGTGGCGGCCGTCGCAGCCGCGCGGGCACCGACGTCCGGGTCCGCCTGCGGGTTGCGGTGGTGGACATCGTCGGCGCGTTCGCCGTAGAGCATGGTGATGTTGATCCGCCGGTTCTCGTAGCCGGGTTTGAAGCGGACGCCGGCGGTGCCGTGGAAGAGGTCGGAGTTGAAGACGATGGCCCGGTTGGCCCGGTAGGGGATCTCGACCGAGCGGACGTGCCGGCTGCGCAGGTAGGAGCCGATGACGTCCGGACTGCCGTTGTAGGTGTCGAAGTCCCAGTCGGGCGGGGCGTCCGCGCGGTGCACCAGGAGCCCGCCGCTGCCGGGGTCGAGGTTGGCCTCGGTCGGGGTGATCCAGAAGTTGACGTTGACGGCCGCGAAGTCGGCGTGCGTGTTCCCGCCCGGAGGGAGGAGGTGACCGTTCTTGAACGCCCAGAGCTGGCGCAGCGGGTAGCGCGCCCCGATGACGCGCGGCAGCGCGTTGCGGAGTTCCTGGGCGATCTGGAGCAGCAGCGGACTGTTGAAACCGTCCCGGAAGAACGCGCCGAGCCGGCCGTGCGCGTAGCGGTTGGCCGACCAGACGGTCGACTCCAGGCAGAAGGACCGCAGGCTCTCCAGGGCCTGCGGGGTGAGGAGGTCGTCGATGACCACCACGCCGGCCTGGTCGCCCAGGTAACGGTCCTCCACCTCGGCGGGGTCCCAGCTGTCCGAGAGCGCCCGCTCCAGCCGGGGCGCGGTGCCCAGGTGCACGAGCCTGTTGTAGACGCGCCCGATCGCCTCGTCGTCCGCGCCGGTCAGCGGCACCTGGCCGGACGTCCCCTGTTCGGTGAGCCGGTCGGCGATCCGCCGGTAGCGATCGATGACGGCGTCGAAGCCGCTGCCGAGCAGGCCGCGCTCCCGCAGGTGGCGGAACTGCTCGATGTCGTGGTGCAGCTTGGGGACGGACAGGTAGGGAACGGGCACCGGGGGCAGCGGCCCCTCCCCGGGCGCGGTCGGACGGCCCTGCGGATCGAGGCCGCTGCGCCAGCGGGCGTGGGCGAAGAGGCGGCCGTAGTCGCCGCCGAGGGCGAGGTCCCCGGCGTCCAGTGCCCGCCAGGCCACCTGGTCCAGCCAGGCGAGGTTCCCGGGGGTGGCGACGTCGGGCCGGCGCCACAGGTCGAAGCACTGGTCGATCCGGCCGCTGCGGGTGAGCCCGGTCGTCAGGTCGCGGGCCTCCGCGGCGGGGGCCTGCGCGGCGGCGGCCGGCGCAGCGTTCACCGGTTGGCCCCGGCCGGGCCGAGCAGGCCCCGGTCGCGGAGCCGGGTCGCGAACCTCATCAGCTCCGCCAGGGCCACGGAGTGCCGGCCGGACCCGAGGATCTCCCTCAGGTCGCCGAGGTCCTCCAGCATCGACACGTGGGTGCCGCTCTGCTCGGTGAGGGGGTCGGTCCCTCCGCCCGTCGAGATGTGGGTGCCGCTCTGCTCGGTGAGCGGGTCGGCGAGCTCGACGGGGGCCGACACGTGGGTGCCGCTCTGCTCGGTCAGCGGGTCGGCGCCCGTGGACATCTCGGTCCCGGCGAGCTCGCGGAAGACCTCGCTGCCGACCAGGACCGACGGCACGAAGGAGTCGAGCCCGACGATCGGCTCCTGGTCGGCGGAGCTGCGCAGCAGCGCCCCGACGACGTGCTCCGCCCGGTGCTCGACCACCGCGCGGCCGAAGTCCGCCAGCAGCCCGTCCGGCCGGCGGCCCTCGCGGCGGTGCGTCAGGATCTGCTCGCGGAGCCAGCGGACGAGGTCGGGGTTGGACATCACGGCGTAGATGAAGTGGTTGGCGGTGTCCGCCTGCTGCGGTGTCAGCCTGGTGCCGCGCACGTACTCCGCGATGATCTGCGCGGGATCCGTGACGAACTGCTCGCGCAGCAGGAAGTCCGTCGACATCGCCTTGAAGAGCGCGTCCAGGCGCCGGGCCGACGCGGCCTCGCGCAGAGTCGGCGTCCCGTTCTCGGTGTTCCCCATCGTGTCCCTGCCTGTCTGTCGGTCGATTACCGCTGTTGGTCGATTGATCCCGTCGCCCGGCCAGGGCGCCCGGCCATGGGCGCGCGGCCGTGGGCAGCCGGTCGTAGGTGCCCGGCCGTGGGCGCCGGGTGTCAGAGCCGCAGGATGTGCACGAAGAAGGTGCTCCGCCCGTCCTCGATCAGGTGGACGGGCACACACCCCGCCTCCTGGTAGACCTCCTCCCAGCCGGCGCGATCGCCCGGGGGCACGCCCTGGCCGGAGATGACCTGGACGACGTCGTGCAGGGCGTGCATGCGGGGCCACGGCGGCTCCCGGCGGCCGACCTGGCCGTAGTAGTCCGCCACGATCAGCGCCCGGCCCGGGAACAGCTCGCGCAGCCGCCGGAGCCACGCGACGGCCGCGGACCGGCCGTCCCCGAAGAACTCGTTCAGCATGCTGGTGGCGGAGAGCGTCTCGACCTGTTGCCTGACCTCGGCCGTCAGCGCCTGCTCCAGACGGGAGCAGTCGCCGTGCACGACCGTCACCCGGCCGGCCAGGCCCGCTCCGGCGAGCCGGCGGCGGGCCGCCTCGCACATGGCGGCGTTGGCATCGACGCCCCAGCCGGTGAAGTCCGGGACACGCCCGGCGAGGTCCTGGAGCAGCGTGCCCGCCCCGCAGCCGAGGTCGAGCAGGTGGCCGAGGCCGAGTTGGGCGATGAGCTCGGCCATCAGCCCGAGCGCCGGGGAGCGGTCGAGCCCGGCGAAGGCGGCGGCGTGCCGGGCACGGTCCACGGTGGCGGCGGCGTGCCGGGGCTCGCGCAGCAGGGTGCGCAGCTGCCGTGCGTTCGGCCCGTAGGCGCCGATGTACTGATCGAGCAGGCCGCGGGCCTGCGCGTCGTAGTGCGGCGTGGCGCGGTAGCCGTCGGGGGTGTGTTCCAGCAGTTCGGTGCGGGCCGCCGTGTAGTCGAGCAGGGTGCGCAGCCAGACGGCGTCGAGGCCGGCCCGCTCGGCCAGGTGCTCGGCGGGGCCGGGGCGGTCCAGCGCCGCGAGGATGCCCTCCTCGTGGAGGGCGGCCACCGCGTGGGCCAGGTGGAACCCTTCGACGAGGTCGAGGGCGGTCCAGCGCTCAGCCATGGACGCCCGCCTCCGCCCGCCGGCCGGAGGGGACGATGACCCCGGTGTCGGCCAGCTGTCGCAGGTGGTCGGCGCCGGGCTCCCAGCCGCCGGTGAGCTCGCCGAGCGCGCTGCGGACCTCGCCCATCGTCCGGGGCTCACGGAACAGGCTCAGGACGGCGTGGGTCGCCGGGTCGATCGCGTAGTCGTGGCAGCCGGCGTCCGCGGCGAGCACCACGCGACAGCCGACCCCGCCCGCCTCGCGCTCGCCGAGCGGCGGGCCGCCGGCCGGCAGGTCGGCGATGCGCCCGAGCAGCGCGGCGCAGTCGTGGATCCCGTCGAACAAGACGGCGCGGGGCGCCAGCGAGTAGCGCCGTCCGCCGTCCTCGGGGGCAGCGGGCCGGGGTGGCCGGCCGGCCGCGCGGAGGTCCCGGACGTACCGGACGAGCGAGTGCGCGTGGTGCTCCGCGCCGAGCGTGTCGGCGACGAAGGCCCGGACGAACCCGGTGTCCACCGGGCCTGTCCAGCCGGTGCGTTCGTGCCACTCGCGGGCCCGGCGGGCGAACGTGCTCAGCCGGCCGTCGAAGTGGCGCAGCAGGTAGGCGGCAACGGTGTGCCCGAGTTCCGTGACGGCGCGGTGCAGGTCGACGGCGAAGACGTGGTGCTCGCGCGGCATCGCGCCCGGGTAGTAGTGGTAGGTGGGGAAAAGGTCCGGGTGCTCGCGGACGCAGGTCTCGTCGGCCTCTTCGAGAAGCCAGCCGTTGAACTCGGTGCGGTAGCCGTCGTATCGCACCCGGCCGCCGAGCGCGGCGTGCTGCGCGGTGCCGGGTTCGGGCAGCAGGACGTGCAGCTGGGTGGTGCAGGCCTTCCGCGGCCGGCGGAAGCAGTCGCCGAGGAGGTCGAGGGTGGCGTCCTGGTCGGCGGGTTCCTCCTCGGGGTGGCCGGTGATGAAGGAGACCGTGCCGGCGATGCCGAGGCGTTCGGTGTGGTCGAGGACCGCTCCGAGGAGTCCGAGGTCCAGCCGCTTCTTGATGACCTGCTGCAGGCGCGGCGACCCGGTCTCGATGCCCAGGTAGAGGGCGACACACCCGGCCTCGGCCATCCGCTCCAGCAACTCGGCGTCCACGCAGTCGACCCGGGCGGAGACCCGCCAGGTGTAGCCGCGGTCGCGGACGGCGTCGCAGAAGTCCAGCACCTTGCGGCGGTTGACGGTGAAGAGGTCGTGTTCGAGCTTGAAGTCCCGTGCGCCGTACCGCTGGTGGAGCCGGTCGAGGTCTGCGACCAGGCGGGCGGGGGACTTCAGCCGGTACGAGCGCTGGAAGAAGGTCGCGGTCGAGCAGAAGGTGCAGCTGAACGGGCAGCCCCGGCCGGCCTCCACCCGCAGGTAGTCCAGCGGGAGTTCGTCGACCGGATACAGGTCGTAGGCCGGCTCCGGCAGGGTGTCCAGGTCGGTGACGAGCGGGCGCCCCTCGGTGGCCCGCACGTCGGCGGCGAACGGCGCGGTCCGCCACGAGACTCCGGGGATGTGGGAGAACCGGCGGTCTTCCAGGGCCTCCAGGACGAGCGGGAGGGTCTCCTCGGCCTCGTGGCGCACGACGACGTCGAAGCAACCGAAGCGTTCCAGGATCTCGCGGTGCAGCATGGTCGCGTGCGGTCCGCCGAGCAGCACGGGCAGGTCGGGCGCGGTGCGCTTGAGGTGTTCGGCGACCCGCAGCGCGAAGATGAAGCTGCAGCCGAGCGTGGTGAAGCCGACGGCGTCCGGCCGGCCCGCGAGCAGCGCGTCGGCCACCCGCCGGTAGAGGGAGGCGTCGTAGTCGAGCTGCCCGGAGCGGACCAGGCGCTTCGGGTCGTACACGGTGACGTGGTGGCCGGCCCGGCGGGCGACGGCGGCGAGCGAGACGAGCCCGAGGTGGGGGTGGACGTCGAGGGCGCCGAGGTCGTGGTGGCCGGGCAGGACCATGTTGTCGACGAGGATCAGGCGCACGGGCGCTCTCCGATCGGGGGTGGGGCCGCGCCGGTGAAGGTCAGCAGGCGCAGTTCGGTGAAACCCTGGAGGACGGCGAGCAGACCGCCCGGATCACAGCGCTCGCCGGTGGCCGCGCCCAGCCGGTGGGCGAGCTCCTCGACGGTCGCGTCGCCGTCGACCAGGCCGAGCAGGTAGCCGGCGAGCGGTGTGACCTCGGTGACCTGCACGCGGTGGGTGTACTCGTCACGCCAGTAGAGCAGGGTGGGGCCGACCTCGTCGCGACGAACGTCGGACGGGGCGGCGGAAGCGGCGGCGGGCGGGACCGCGGAGGGGACCGCGGAGGGGACCGCGGTCGGAACGGCGGACGCGACGGCGCCGGATTCGATCAACCGGGCGAGCGCGCGCGGGTGGTGGCGCGCCTCCCGGACGGCGAGTGCGCCGGTCACGCGGGGTACGGAGTCCGGTCGCGGCTCGTCGGGGGCGGTGAAGGGCCTGCCGACGGCATGGCGCAGCCGCTCGACGGTGAGCTCGTGTCCCAGGGCGTCCAGCACCACGGCGTGCGCCGGGTCGTCCCCGGCGAGCCTGCTCTCCAGGAAGTCGGCGAAGGCGGTCAGCCGCCGGCGCAGGTCCAGCCCTCCGCGCCGGGACAGGCGGGCGAAGTGGGGCGCGTAGTCCGCGAACACCTCGATCTCCAGGTCGGCCCGGGCGAGGGCGTCGAGGGTGAGCGGCAGGACGCGGCGCAGCGGGTTCTGCCGCACCATCGTGACGAAGCCGGCGAATCTGCGCAGGCCGTCCAGGTCGAGGGAGCGGGTGATCGCCGCGTCGGCGTCCCGCCCCGCTCCCCCGGCCGGCCAGGTGCCGATGATCCCGGGGTCCGCCAGCCCGGCGGCGATGTACGCGTGGACACGGGGTGCGGCGAGCAGCCGGTCGCCCTCCGCCTCCGCCGGCCTGCCCGCGCCGCTCACCCCGCTCATGCCTCCACCAGGTCGCGCACGCGCCGGAACTGCTGCTGGAGAAGGGAGAGTTCGGGCAGTTCCGGCGCCCAGTTGTACTCGAACGTGACCGCGCGGGGCCGCGCCCGGCGCACGGCCTGGGCCAGCAGCTCGAAGACCGGCTCGGGGGCCGGCTGCGCGTGGTCGTCCCAGGCGATCCCGGACTGCTTCTTCAGCCCGGAGAGGTGGAACTCCACCACCCGCTCCAGCGGGAGCCGTTCCAGCTCACGAGCGGCGTCGAAGCCCATGTTGGTGGCGGAGATCAGGAAGTGCGTGAGGTCCAGCAGCAGGTCCAGCCGGTCGTTGCGCTCGCACAGGCGGCTGGTGAAGTCGACCAGCGACATGGTGCTGCCCGGCACCTGGAAGTACTGGGGCGGGTTCTCCAGGATGATCGGCACGGGGTAGCGGTCCTGGAGCGGCTTGAGGTTGTCCAGGACCTGCTCAAGGGTCTGTTCGCTCAGCTGCGGGCAGACCGTGTAGCTGAGCGAGGTGGGGTCGGCGTCCTCCGCGCCCGGCCCGGCGGCCTCGGCGCGGATGTAGGCGAGGTGCTCGCCGATCCAGGGGGTGCGCGTGCGCTCCCGCCACTGCTCGATGGCCTCCAGCGTGCTCTCCTCCGGCCGGACGAAGCCGCCGACCGACATGCTCGCGCAATGCAGGACGAGCGGGATCTGCCGCTGGATGTCCGCGGTGGCGGGGGCGTGCCGCAACTGCTCGAACGGGATCTCCACATAGTCGAGGGCGCCGGGCAGCCGCTCCACGAGCTCCGCGACGTACGGGCTGTGGGCCAGCCCGACGGCGGTGCCGGCGCGGTCCGGGTCGAAGTACTCCACGCGTCTCCTGCTCTCCCGGTGTGGCCGGTGGCCTCCCCCCGCCGCGCGAGAGGAGGCCACCGGCGTGACGGTCAGTCCCAGATGTAGCCGTCCTCGGCGCGGATGTCGCCGTCGAGGATGTCGATGCTGGCGTTGTGCGCGGTCATCCGGAGTTTGCCGTTGCGCAGGCAGGTGGTGATGGCCTGCTTCCGCTCCTCCGTGAGCTCGAAGCCGAGCTCGATCTTCGGGGACCGCAGCTGGATGCTGTGCTCCGCCGCGCGTCCGTTCACCGTCGGACCTCGCGCCGAGGACTTGCCTCCGGCGTTCGATGGATTGCCCATACAGATCACCCCAATCAGGTGGAAACATGCTGGAGTTGTCCATATGTGCACGAACAGTGACGGATCGTCAAGAACAAGTGACGAGTCGTCAAGTCGATGTCGGCCGTACGGGTCAACGCAGTCGGCCGTCCGGGTCGATACAGCCGGCCCCGTCCGGGTCGGGGCGGTGGGCCCCGCGGGTCAGGGCAGCCGGACCAGCCTGCGCAGGGGCCCGCCGACCCGCCCTCCCCCGGCCGGGCCGCGGCCGGGCTCGTGGACCAGCAGTCGCACCTCCTCGGCCGGCACCAGGGTCGCGCGCAGCCGCCAGTCGATCTCCTGGTCCCCGGCCAGGCCGAGGTCCCACCGGCCGAGGATCACGGCCAGGGCGCCTGTCAGTGCCGTCATGGCCAGTTGGCGGCCGAGGCAGTAGCGGCCCCCGCCCCCGAACGGCAGGTAGTCGAAGGCCCGGGGACGCGCCGAACTCCACCGGCCCGGATCGAATGCCGCCGCCTGCGCCTCGCCGGCGAACGCCCGGTGGGCGACGAACGGGGAGACCAACAGCTCGCACCGGGGCGGAAGCCGGTGCCCGCCGAGAAGGGCCTCCCGCGTGGTCACCCGCACCATCACGGCATTCGAGGGCAGGACGCGAAGGCTCTCCCGGACCACGGCTTCGAGCAGCTCCGGCCCTCGGCCGCCGGCCCCCTCTCCCGAACGCAGCCGTTCGCACAACTCACCGCGTAGATCGTCGAGTTGGGTGAGAAGCAGAATCGTCCAGACGAGCGCGGCGGCCAACGGTTCGCTGCCGGCCAGGAAGAACGCGTTGGCGTGGGCGGCGAGCTCCCCCTCCGGCAGCAGCCGTCCGGACTCGTCACGGACCTGGCCCAGCCGCGCCAGCAGGCAGCCGGCCTCACCGACCGGGCGGCCCGACGCCCGGTGGTACCCGATCCGGGCCCGCAGGGCGGCGTGGAGGTCGCCGCCCACGGTGGCGATCTCGGCGTGCAGCCCGGACCGAAGTCCGCGGTCCGACGGGCCGGTTGCGGCGTACCGGCGGCGCAGGGCCAGCAGGCGGTGGCAACCGTCGCCGAGGCCGCGGACCTCGGCGGTGGTACCGAACAGCAGTCCGCCCACCAGCACCCGCGCCAGCCGGTTCATCTCCTCACAGAGCCCGACGACGCCGCCCGGCCGCCAACTCCCGGTCAGCGCAGCGGTTTCACCAGCCACCAGGTCGGCAGACCGGTCGGCGAGCCGGCGGGTGAACACCGGCCCGAACGCCCGCCGGCGCTGTCGGTGGACGGCGCCGCCCATACTGAACAGACCCGAGCTCAGCGCACCGACCACCGGCGGCAGCCCGTCACGCTCGGCCATGGTGGCCGGTCGTCCGAAGGTCTCGGCATCCAGCAGGACTTCGCGTACGTTGGCGGCGCCGAAGACCGCGACGCAGCCCGCCGTACCCAGCCCCCGGGAGAACACCGGCACCCCGTCCGTCAGCACAGCGAGGTCGCCGTGCAGACGCCGGGCAGCCATCAACGTCGCCAACGGATCGGCGAGCAGCGGCGCGTGCCAGTCCGCCCCGCCGAGCCGGCCGGTGTGGTGAGCGAGCATGGGCACAGCTTCACACCCCCGGCGGGCCGCGCCGGACCAACGCGCCGACGACGCTCGCCCGGACCTCCGCAACTGCCCGACGCCCGCCCTCCGGCGGGCGCCCACCGCCAACGGCGACCTCGCAGCCGTGCTCTGCCGCAGGCCCCGGTGGCCCCGGTCCCGACCGGGCGACGGGCAGCCGCCCACCCATGACGGTGGCGACCTCGCACGCGACGGCCCCGCCGGGCGGCGGGCGGCGGGCGGCGGGCGGCGGGCGGCGGGCGGCGGGCGGCGGGCGGCGTCAGTGTGTGTCGTCGGGGGCCGACCGGGCGCCGTCCTGCACCCGGGCCAGGTCGTCGAGCAGCCCGGTGAGCCAGAGCGCCACATCGACGGTGTGCAGCGACGCCGGGTCGGCGGGCATCCGGGTGGCCGTCACGCGCTCGTCGCGCAGGGCGGCACGGGCGTCGGCCAGCGCCCGGTCGATGGTGCCGGCGGGGCTGCGCTCCAGCAACGCCGTACCCTGCCGGCGGAACGCCGCGGCGACCTGCTCCGCACGGCTCACCAGCGTCGCCGCCCCGTCCGGGCCGGTAGCCGCGGTGCCGGGCGGGATGCGGGCCAGCAGTGGCTCGGCGCCCCGAACGGTGTGCTGCCCGGTGAGCACGGCGGCCTGCCAGTTCGGCCCGTCCTCTGCCGGATCGTGCCGCTCGCTGCGGTACTGGGCGTACAGCGCCTCGGTGAGCAGCCCGGAGTGCCGGGCCCGGCGCAGGGCTCCCCGCGCCGGGCCTGTCCCGGTGACCACGGCGACGGTCTCGCTCAGTGCCGCCGCGCTCTGGTCGAGCAGTTCGGCGGTACGCCGCCGCAGGTCGTGGCCGCCGCCACGGGGCCAGGCACAGAGCCCGGCGAGAATGCCGACCGCCGCCCCGGTGGCCACGTTGACCAGCCTGGCCTCGGCCAGCCGCCAGCCGGCCGGGGCCAGCTGGGTGAAGACCATGGAGACCACGACGGTGAACATCCCCTGCGCCCAGGCCAGCCCGAGCACCGGGCCGACGGTGAACGCGAACAGCATCACCGGCGGCAGGGCTGCCGCGTAGAAGACCGGGTGCTCGCCGACCCCCAGCAGCAGCACGGCCGTCACGGCGGCGCCGCAGGCCGTGCCGACCAGGGCCGGACGCAGCGTCATCCGGGTGTCGGCGGCGCTGGTGCGCATCAGGGTGAGGGTCGCCAGCAGCACCCAGAAGCCGTGGGTGAGGTCGAGGGCGCCGGCCAGCAGGCGGGCCGCGCTCAGAGCCCCGGCCGTGCGCAGGGCGTTGCGGAAGTACACCGAGCGGGTCGTCAGGTTGCCGCGGATGCGGCGCCACCAGAGCATCGCGGCCGGCTCGTGGGCGTACCAGAACGGGCCGGGGCGCCGGTCGGGAGGCGTGTCGTCGGCCGGTGGCGGCGCGTGGCGGGCGGTGCGGGTGGCGAGGGTGAGGAAGCGGGCGCCCTCGGCTGCGTTCAGGGCGACCGTGCCGAGCCCCAGCCGGGCCGCCGCCGTCCGCCCGGGGCCCGCCACGCCGCCCACCACGGCCCCCGCCCCGGCCACAGCGTCGGGGCCTGGGGCGGGGCCTGAGCCAGGGGCGGGGCCGGAGTCGGCCCCGGGTGAGGTGCGGGCGGCCTCGAAAGCGGCGATCCGCGCCTCGATCGGCGCGGAGGAGGGGACCGGCCCGCCCGCCGGCACCCCGGCTCCCGCCTTGCGCAGGGCGTCGGCGGTGGCCGCCACCAGGACGGCCGCCTGCGGGTAGGGCCCGCCGACGGGGGCGAGCCGGCGGACCCGCAGCAACTCGGCGCCGATGTAGTGCAGGGTGGTCGCGCAGTGGGTGAGGGCGCGATCGACGGCACCCGGCCCGGCGGGCCGCTCCATCATCGGGATCCGGGAGAACCGCAGCTGATCGAGGAGGGCCAGGGCCCGCTCCGGCACGTCCGCCGAGTCGTCCGGCGCCTCGGTCGGGCTGCCGGGCAGGGCCCCCGGCGGGGCGCGGCCGTCGGGCGGCGCCCCGGGCAGGAGTGCGGTGAGCGGGCCCGCCGTGGGCGGGCGGCCGGCGCAGTCGGCGGCGGCCAGGTCCGCCAGCCGCGCCAGCGCCTGGGCGGCGCGGGCCAGGTGGTCGCGGTAGTCCGTCGGGGGTGGCTCCGGCCACAGCAGCCGCTCCGCCGCGGCGAGCAGCAGGAGACCCACCGCCACGCCCGCCAGCCGTTGCGGCAGGGTGTCCGGGGCATAGGGCGGGAAGCACGGGAGGATGTAGAAGAGCTGGAGCCCGTTCGCCAGCCCGACCAGCCGCGGCCCGCCCACCGAGCCGAAGGCCACCGCGAAGCCCACGCCCGCCATCCCCAGCGCCGCCGTCCCGGTGTGCACGGCCAGGACGGTGCCCAGGCACACCAGCACCCAGGCGAACGGCAGCGTCAGCAGCAGCGTGCGCGCCCGGGTTCGCGCGTCACCGTCCACCCGGGCGAGGACACCGACCGCCACCGCCCCGAACAGCGCGTAGGTGGCCGTCACCGGCTGGTGGAGGCCGTAGCGGAAGGTGTAGAAGCCGACGCACGCGGCCGCGGTGACCCGGACCGCGCGGTGCACCACCGCCGGATCGGGGCGGGCTCGGCGCGGGTGCTCCGGCCGGCCGGGCAATCGGCGCATCGCACCTCGCTCCCGTGGGGCGTCAGGACCGGGCGGCCGCGCCCGCCTGGGGAGCGGCGCGGCCGACGCGGTGGCGCGGTCCAGGCGAGGACGCTTCAGGCAGGGACGGTGCAGGTGAGGACGGTGCCGTCGACGTCCGGCCGCGGCCTGGTCCGGGCACCTGCCGGCACACCGGCCGCCCGGGGCGCCACACATCTCCACCCTAGGGGGACGGGACGCCGCGCGCAGGCCCGGCGGCGTGATCGCCGGGGACGGCCGCCCGGTGGATCACCGGGGCACTCGCCAGGCGTTCGGCGGAGCCTGTCGCCCTCGGATTCGGGCCGGTTCCCAGGAGCGGTTTCAGTCGGGTGTGCTGAGGTAATGCGGCAGGCCCACTTCGCCGATCCGCTCGAGGACGAAGGGGCCGGCCGACGCGGCCGTCGCACCGCCGACCGCCCCCATCACCGCCGCCGCCTCACGGTCGACACCGGAGTTCGCGCCGATCGCCGCGTACGCGCCGAGGACCGCGCCGAGCATGACCTGCCCGCTCCCGGTCTGCTCGACGATGCCGGCGATCGCCACGGCGAGAGCGCCGGCACCGGCCCGCTGCTTGATCCGGGCCGACTGCTCGGAGGTGTCGGCGTTCGAGAGCGCGAGGCGGCCGAGCTCGCTCAGCTCTCTCATGTCCTCCTGGGTGAGGCCGACAACGGTCAGCCGCAGAAGGTGGTAGTGAAGCCGCCGCTGCGCCGCGTCCTCCATGGCGAGTTCCCTCCCGAGGCGGAACAGCGGGCCTGCCTCGCGGGCAACGTCCTCGGAACTGCTCGTAGACACTTCGCCGTCCATTCCGGGCAGTTCCGGCAGCCGGATCTCGGCGTGGCCCTGACCACCCTCGTTGCCATTGCACCGGCCGGCGGGCCGCCTGTCCCGCCGGCCGGCGCCAACCGGGCGACGCGGCGATGTCACGGCCGCGGGGTCTCGGGTATCGGGGTGGTGACGCCCCCGGCAGGGCGGGGGGTCGGGCCCGCGCCCGGAACCCGCACGACGAGCACGCCGCATCGCTGCCGCCCTCCTGGCGGCGGAACGGGCCTGAGGCCACCGGAAGCCGGCCGCCGCCCCTCCCGCCGCCGCACCGGCCAAGGACTGTCAGGCGCGCCTTAAGGCAGCATGGGCCCGAACGCCGACCGGACGTCGGCCATCGTGCGGCCGGCTTCGTGGAGCGCCGGCGGGAGATGGCGCGCCACGGCCTCGACCAGCCCCCGGATGTGCTCACGGTCGACATGCCGGGTGAGGGTGAAGCGCAGGCCCGACTTCTTGAGGGGGACGACGGGGAAGGAGGACTGGTTCACGTAGAACCCCTCGTCGAGCATGCGCCGCACCATGCCGTAACTCACCTCCGGTTCACCGAGACCGATGAAGTAGATCGGCGTCCGGGGGTCGGAGACGACGGGCAGGCCGGCGGCGGCGAGGAGCTCATTGCAGTAGTCCCGGCGCTGTGTCAGTTCCGCCTGGACGGCCTCGATCCGGGCGGAGAGATGGATCCGCGCGGAGGCGATCGCTGCCCCGAGCATCGGGGGCGGCAGCGGGTGGGAGTACATCAGCGGACCCCCGTTGATCCGGACCTTGCCGAAGGCCTCCTCGGTGGGGAACACGGCGACGCCGCCGATGGTCCCGAAACCCTTGGCGAGCGTCGTGACGAGCAGCACGCGCTCGCCCAGGCGCCGGCCGAGCTTCTCGAAGACGTAGCCCGCGCCGTGCCGCCCGTACCAGCTCATGCCGTGCGCGTCGTCCACGTAGAGGTGCAGCGAGGGGTACGCCTCCATCAGCCGGACGAGGTCCTCGACCGGCGCGACGTCACCGAACATCGAGTACACGCCGTCGATCAGGTACCAGACCCTCTCGCCGGTGGCCTCCGAGCGCCGGAGCCGCCGCTCCAGCGCGTCCAGGTCGCCGTGCCGCACCATCGCGAGCTCGACCCCCTGCTGCCGCACGAGTTGGGCGGCCGTCTGGACGCTGAAGTGGACCTGCTGATCCAGCACGGCGGTGTCGCCGGCCCCCAGCAGTGCCGGCAGTACGGAGATGTGGCACAGCGAGGTCGAGGAGTACACGAGCACGGGGTGACCGGCGTACATCTCCCGCAGCAGCTCTTCGAGTTCGAGGTTCAGTCCGGACGCCACGTACGACCGTGAGACCGAGAACTGGACGCCGAAGCGCCTGATCGCGTCCATGGCGCCACGCTGGATGCTCTCGTCCTGTTCGAGGGAGAGGTAGCCACAGGTACCGAAGTTGACCAGGTCCCTGCCCCCGATCCGCAGGTACGTGCCCGGTGGCGCGTCCAGCCCGGTCGTCAGATGGCTGGTGCCCTGCCTCATCGCCTCGGCTATCAGCCTCTCGGCGGTTTCGGCAGAAGTCTGGTACGGCACGGTGGCCACAGCGGATTCCCCTCAGCCCATAGGTCGGTCGGACCATGGGATAAACGGCTCGCGTACGCAGAGGTTACGGGGAGTCAGGCAGGCAAGGCGCGACCCTCCCTCCCGCACGCCCCCGGCGCAGGGCGTACGGGCGTGGCCAGCGCCGGGCCACGCCGGGCCGGATGTTAGCCGACTGCCGTACCCCGCCGCGGAAAGGATCCCGGCCGGCCGACGGGGTAGTCCGGGAGCGTGATGTTCTCGGCGGCCCTGCGGGCGATCCTGGCGGCCATGTTCTTTCCCGGCAGGTAGGGCATGACCTTGTAGTAGCGGTTGAGCACGGAGGCCATCAGGCGGCTGTCGGGGACCATGAGCTTGGCGACGCCGTCACCCATCTTCTGGCAGCCGGTCGCGTACGCGCGCACCTGCTCCTGGTAGCGGGCGTAGGCGACGCGGTGGTCACCGTCGGCGGCGGCCAGTTCTCCGGCCAGGACGTACGCGCCGACCAGGGCGAGACCCGAGCCCATGCCCGACAGGGAGGAGGGGCAGTAGGCGGCGTCGCCGACCAGGGCGACCCGGCCACGCGTCCAGGCGTCCATGTGCACCTGCCCGACGGAGTCGAAGTAGAAGTCGGGCGCGTACCGCATGTCGTGGAGCAGCCGGTCGCTCTGCCAGCCGCTGCCGGTGAAGTGCTCGGCGAGGACGGCCTGCTGGCGCACCACGTCCCGGCGGTCCAGCCCCAGCCGCGGCGAGCCGAAGTAGAAGACGGCCTTGGCCTCGGAGTTGTGGCGCGCGCTGTACATCGCGACGAGCTTGCCGGCGGTGCGGTAGGCGTGCCCGGTGTGGTCGAGGCCGAGGTGGTTCTCGGTGGTGAAGATCGCGCAGTAGACGCCGAGGTGCCTGACGAACTCCTCCTCGGGACCGAAGGCCAGGCGGCGGGTGTTGGAGTGCAGCCCGTCGGCGCCGATCACCAGGTCGAACCTGCGGGGGGCGGCACGCTCGAAGGTGACGGTCACGCCGTCGGCGTCCTCGGTGAGCGAGGTGACGGAGTCTCCGAAGAGGTACTCGGTGTGGTCCTTGGTGGCGTCGTAGAGGATGCGCGCGAGGTCTCCGCGGAGGATCTCGAGATCCCCGGCGAACAGGTCGGCGGGCAGCTTGGCCTGCGGCTTTCCGGCGCTGTTGACGTAGGACATCGAGCCCGTGCCGGTACGGGCGCGTTCGAGCTCGGGCAGGATGCCCATCCGGCGCAGGATCGATAGGTGCGCCTCACCGCGGAAGTCGACGGCGTAGCCGCCGTCGCGCAGCGCGGGGGCGCGCTCCACGATGACGGGGTTGAAGCCGTGGCGGTGGAGCCAGTAGGCGAGGGCGGGGCCGGCGACGGAGGCGCCGGAGATCAGTACGTTGCGGTTCTTCATGGTGGTGAGCCTGCCCGAGGGTGCTCACCGCGGGCTCACCGCCGGCTCACCGCCTCGACGACGGCCTCGGGAAGGCCGAGCAGGCTCAGCACGGCCGGGGCGTCGTGGCCCGCCTCGGCCGCGGACTCGGCAGCCGTACGGTAGCGCGTCCGGGCCGTGGCGTGGTCGCCGCGCAGTTCGGCGACGCGGGCCAGCCCGGCGAGCGCGCGCACCCGGTTGCCGAGGGCCTTGATCCAGTGCGGGTCGATCCGTTCCAGCGCCTCGGCGTAGAGCCGTTCCGCCGAGGCCAGGTCGCCTTCGGACAGGGCGAGGTCGGCCTGCCCCCGCAGGGCGGCCGCGAGGCCGTCGGCGCTGCCGGCGCCGACGGCCAGCTCCGCGGCCCGCGCGTAGTCGGCTCCGGCCGCCGGACGGTCGTCGGCGGCGAACTGGTCACCCCGGTTGACGAGCAGGTCGGCGGCGTCCTCCAGGGCGCCGAGCTGTTCGGTCAGGGCGATGGCCCGATCGGTCAGCGCGACCGCCTCCACCCGGTCGCCGCGCCCGGCCGCCACTCCGGCGAGCATGTCCAGGGCCAACGCGGCTCCCCAGCGGTCGCCGAGCGCACCGAACTCGTCGGCGGCCAGGGCGAAGGCGCGCTCGGCCCCCGGGCTGTCGCCCGCACCGAGGAAGCCGAATCCCGACACGTACCGGGCCACCGCGCGCGCCCACGGCTCGGGGCAGTCACGCTGGGCCGAGACCAGCTCGAACGCGCTCTGCCGGTCCTCGGCCTGAGCCTGGCCGGCGCTCCGCATCATCCACACCAGCAGCGCGACCGGGTACCGGCCCGCCCGCTCGCCCGGCCAGGCCTCGGCCAGCGCCTGTCGGGCCGCGGCATGGTGCTGCTGCCAGAGCGGCCGCCCGGCGCTGCCGGACGCCGCGAGCAGCACGCACACCGCGTACTCCTCACCGCGCCCGGCCGGGGGCCGGTCACCGACCTCCTGCAGCAGCGCGGCGGCGTGGGCCGCCACCGACGTGGAGGCGCCCCGGATCCACAGGTAGGCCGAGGCCGAGGCCAGCAGCTCCAGGGCCGTCTCCACCTCCTGTGCCGCGACGGCCCAACGCACCGCCGTCAGGAGGTCGTCGTGCACGGCGGAGACGACCGGCAGCCATTCCAGCTGTCCGGCCGTGCGCAGGTACGGGTCGGCGGTCCGGACCAGCTGCCGGACGTACCGGGCGTGGGCGCGGCCGGCCACGTCCTGCTCGCCCGCCGCCGCCAGCTGTTCGGCGGCGAAGGTACGGATCGTCTCCAGCATCCGGTACCGGCCGCGGCCGGCCTGCAGGAAGGACTTGTCCGCCAGCGACTCCAGCGTCTCGCCGTCGGCCTCGCACACCTGCGCCGCCGCCTCGGCCGACGCGCCGCCGGCGAAGACCGCGAACCGCCGGGCGGCCCGCCGTTCGGGTTCGGAGAGCAGGTCCCAGCCCCAGGCGACCACCGAGCGCAGGGTCCGGTGGCGCTGGTCGGCCGTACGGGTGCCGCGCGCGGCGATCCCGAGCACGTCGTCCAGCCGTCCCGCGAGGTCGGCGATCTCCAGCGTGCGCAGCCGGGCCGCGGTCAGTTCGATGGCCAGCGGCAGGCCGTCCAGCGCCGTGCAGATCCTCCGCAGGAGAGCGGGATCGGCGGCGAAGCCGCGCCGCACGGCGGCGGCCCGGTCGGTGAACAGCCGTACCGCCGCGTCCTCGTCGAGCGGCCCGACGTACTGCAGGCTCTCGCCGATGATGCCGAGCGGTTCGCGGCTGGTGGCCAGGACCCGCAGCCGCGGGCAGGTCGCCAGCAGCCGCGCCACCAGCGTGGCGGTCTCCTCGACCAGGTGCTCGCAGTTGTCCAGGACGAGCAGGAGCACCCGGTCCGACAGCGCCGTGATCAGGCGGTCGAGCGGTGCCCGCGCTCCGTCCAGGTGGAGCCCGCTCTCGCGCAGGCCGAGCGCGCCCAGCAGCAGCTGCGGCAGCGCGGCGCCGTCGCGCAGCGGGGCCAGCTCGACGAAGCACACCTCGTCGGTCACGCCACCGGCGAGCTCGACGGCCAGCCGGGTCTTCCCGACACCGCCGGGGCCGACCAGGGTGACCAGGCGGGCCACCCGCAGCAGCTCCGCTGTCTCGTCCACCTCGCCGGCGCGGCCCACGAAGGAGGTCAGTTGTGCCGGCGGTGCGGCCGGCGCCGGCGCCCGATCGGCGCTCAGCAACTCCCGGTGAAGGGCGGCCAGTTCGGCCGACGGGTCGGCGCCGAGCTCGTCGGCCAGGTGGCGCCTGGTCTCCTCGAAGACCACCAGCGCCTCGGCCTGGCCGCCCTCGGCGAACAGCGCGCGCATCAGCAGCGCCGCCAGATGTTCCCGGAGCGGGTGGCGGCCGACGAGTTCGCGCAGTTCCGGTACGGCCGCGCGGTGCTCGCCGAGGCGAAGCGCCCCCTCGAACCGGTCCTCAAGCGCTGCGAGCCGCAGCTCCTCCAGCCGTACCGCCGCCGCCCGGGCCGTCTCGCGTTCTGCGACCTCGGCCAGCGCGGGCCCCCGCCACAGCCCGAGCGCCTCGCGCAGCAGCGCGACCGCCCGTTCCGCATCGCCGTCCCGCAGTGCGGCACGGCCCTGGCCGGCCAGCCGCTCGAACCGGCGGGCGTCCACGGCGTCCGGCTCGACCACGATCCGGTAGCCCGCCCCGGCCCGTTCGATCGCCGCCGTCTGCCCCAGGGCCGCCCGCAGCCGGGACACCTGGGACTGCACCGCGTGCGCCGACAGCTCCGCGTCCGGGTCGACCTCCTCGGCCAGCCGGTCGGCGGAGACCACCTCACCGGGGCGGACCAGCAACAGTGCCAGCAGCGCCCGCCGGGCCGGCCCGCCGAGCGGAACCTCGGCCCCGTCGTCACGCCACGCCTTGGTCTCTCCGAGGATTCCGAACCGCATGCGGGTGATTATCCCTCAGAGATGATCACGCCGGCACGATGGGGCCGAGGTAGGTGCCGCCCGACACGTCGACCGTCTGGCCGGTCACCCAACGCCCCTGCGGGCCCGCCAGGAAGCCGACGACGTCGGCGACGTCCTCCGGCTCGCCGAGCCGGCCCAGCGCGGTGATGGACTCCAGCCCCGCGACCACCTCCGGAATCGCGGTGTGACCCGCCGTCATGTCGGTCCGCACCGCGCCGGGTGCCACCGTGTTCACCGTGATCCCCCGCCGGCCGAGCTCATTGGCCAGCGACGGCGCCATCGACTCCAGTGCCGCCTTGGTGATGGTGTACGCGATCTGCGTGGAGACCGCGAACCGGCTGGCCGTCGAGCCCATGTTGATGATGCGGCCACCGTCGTTGAGCAGCGGCAGCGCCCGCTTGATCACGAAGAACGGCGTGCTGACGTTGACCGCCAGCAGTGCGGTGAACTCCTCCTCGGTGACCTGTCCGATCGAACTGCCGGAGATGATGCCCGCGTTGTTGACCAGGATGTCCAGGCCGTCCGCACCGTGTGCCGCCAGCCCCGCGGTCAGCCCCTCGAAGAGCCGGTCCAGCGCGCCGCCCTCGCCGAAGCGGGCCCGGACGGCGAACGCCCGGCCACCCGCGGCCTCGATCCGCGCCACGGTCTCCTTGGCGGCGTCCTCGTTGCCGCCGTAGTGCACGGCGACCAGGGCACCCTCCGCGGCCAGCCGCAGCGCCACCGCCCGGCCGATCCCCCGCGATCCACCCGTCACCAGCGCCGTCTTGCCGGTCAGCTCACCCATGATCATGCTCCCTCTGTCGTGGCCGGGCCCTCGGCGGTTCCGGCGATGACCAAAGACTGCCGACGACCGCTCACCGCGCCCTCACCGCCCGCTCACCGCCCACGAGGACCTGGGCCCCTTCCGGGCGGGGCCGGGCTCCCGGGCCCGCGCCGTGGAGCAGGTCCGGCCGAATCGGAGGAGCATCGATTGCGGGAGGCGACCACGGCGCGCTACGCCGCCGGCGGGGCGGCACACGGCGTGGTCGGCCGGGTGCGAGGAGGAAGGCCATGATCGTCGACTGCGCGCACTACCGTGACGGACGCCGGCAGCACGAGGGCCCCATGCGGCTGGAGGAGGCGGCCGCGCGCTGCGCGCAGGGCGGATTCGTCTGGCTGGGCATGTTCGAGCCGGGCCCCGAGGAGCTGGCCAGGGTCCGCGAGAGCTTCGGACTGCACGAGCTCGCCGTCGAGGACGCCCAGGCCTTCCACCTGCGGCCGAAGGCCGAGCAGTACGAGGACGGCACCGAGCTGATCATCCTGCGGACCGCACGCTACGACGACGAACGCGAGGAGATCGATACCGGCGAGATCAGCATCTTCCTGGCCGAGCACTTCGTGATCACCGTCCGCCAGGGCATCGCCAGTGAGCTGGCCGGCGCCCGCGGCCGGCTCGAACGCAGCCCCGAACTGCTGCGCACCGGCAGCGCCTCGACGCTGTGGGCGATCCTCGACCAGGTGGTCGACAGCTACGCGCCCGTGGTGACCGAACTCGAACGCGACATCGAGCAGATCGAGGCCACCGTGTTCTCCGGCGCGGTCGCCCCGACCGAACGG
Organism: Kitasatospora sp. NPDC041988; assembly: GCF_055588525.1. Classification (NCBI taxonomy): domain Bacteria; kingdom Bacillati; phylum Actinomycetota; class Actinomycetes; order Kitasatosporales; family Streptomycetaceae; genus Kitasatospora; species Kitasatospora sp. NPDC041988. Next base: position 580,880 of record NZ_JBVJCO010000001.1, on the reverse strand, counting down.
ATCTACTTCCTGCGCCGCGAGGCCACCGACTTCTACCGTGCCGTCCACCCCCTTCTCGCCGTGCTCGCCAGGCGGCTCCAGGGCGGCAGGTCGGCGGCCGAACTGCTGCCGTACTTCCGCGACGTGCACGACCACCTCCTGCTGGTCAACGAGGAGGTCGCCGCCCAGCGCGACCTGCTGACCACCGTCCTGGAAGCGAACATCGCGGTGATCTCCGTCGAGCAGAACAGGATCAACCTCCGGCAGAGCGCCACGATGGAGCGGCTCACCATCATCGCGACCGTGTTCCTCCCGCTGTCCTTCGTGGTCGGCTTCTTCGGGCAGAACTTCGGCTGGCTCGTCGAGCACATCGACAGCCTCCCGGCGTTCATCGCCCTCAGCGCCGTCGGCCTGCTGCTGCCGTGCCTGCTGCTGTACATCTGGCTGCACCGGCAGCGCGACCACCCGGCCACGTCGATGCCGGAGGCGAACAACGCCGTCCGTCACACGCCGAGATCCTCCACGGGGTAAGGACGGCACGACCCGGCGACGGGGACGCGCCACCCGCCGGGATCCGGGCGCAACGCGTCGGTGCGCGGCTGTTCCCCGGCGTTCCGGAGTGCCGTAGCGTGGCCGAGTGAACGCGAACTCGTCGGCGCGGTACGACGCGGTAATCGTCGGTGGTGGGCACAACGGACTGGTGGCGGCGGCGTACCTCGCGCGGGCCGGCCACCGGGTGCTGGTGCTGGAACGGCTGCCCGAGGTGGGCGGGGCGGCGGTGTCGGCCCAGGCGTTCGCGGGGGTGGACGCCCGGCTGTCGCGGTACTCGTACCTGGTGAGCCTGCTGCCGCAGAAGGTGATCCGGGAGCTGGGGCTGCGGCTGGACCTGCGCCGGCGCCGGATCGCCTCGTACACCCCCACCGTCCGGGACGGGAAACCCACCGGACTACTGGTGGACGCGGCCGACCCGAGCCGGACGCGGGACTCGTTCCGGGCGCTGACCGGTTCGGAGCGGGAGTGGAAGGCCTGGCGGCGCTTCTACGGGATGACCGGGCAGGTCGCCCGGCAGGTGTTCCCGACGCTCACCGAGCCGCTGCCCTCACGCGCCGGGCTGCGCCGGCGGGTCGCGGACGACGCCGCCTGGGAGGCGCTGTTCGAACGGCCGCTGGGCGAGACGATCGAACAGGGCTTCGCCGACGACCTGGTGCGCGGAGTCGTGCTCACGGACGCCCTGATCGGTACCTTCACCCACGCCCACGACCCCTCGCTCCGGCAGAACCGCTGCTTCCTCTACCACGTCATCGGCAACGGGACGGGCGACTGGGACGTCCCGGTCGGCGGCATGGGCGCGGTGACGGGCGCGCTGGCCGAGGCGGCGCTCGCGGCCGGGGCGGAGATCCGGACCGGCTGCGAGGTCACCTCCATCGCCACCGACGGCGTCGGCGAGGCCGAGGTGACGTACCGTCATCAGGGCGGGGAGGTGCGGGCGGTGGGCAGCCGGGTGCTGGTGAACGCCGCCCCGGTGACCCTGGCACGGCTGCTGGGCGAGGAGCCCGGGCCCGCACCGGAAGGCGCTCAGCTGAAGGTCAACATGGTGCTGCGACGGCTGCCGCGGCTCAGGGACGCCGCCACGGATCCGCGCGACGCCTTCGCGGGAACCTTCCACATCGCCGAGGCCTACGGGCAGTTGGAGACGGCGTACGCCGAGGCGCAGGCGGGCCGGATGCCCTCGGCGCCACCGTCGGAGATCTACTGCCACACACTCACCGACTCGTCGATCCTGGGGCCCGAGGCGGTCCGACAGGGGTTCCAGACACTGACCCTGTTCGGCCTGCACATGCCCGCACGGCTGTTCACCGATCCGGCGGCCAAGGAGCGGGCGCTGACGGCGAGCCTGGCGCAGCTGGACGAGGTGCTGGCCGAGCCGATCGCCGACTGCCTGGCAACGGACGCCGCCGGGCTGCCCTGCGTCGAGGCCAGGACGCCGCTCGATCTGGAGCGGGAGGTCGGCCTGCCGGGCGGTCACATCTTCCACCAGGACCTCTCGTTCCCCTTCGCAACCGAGGATCCGGAAGGGGCCGCGGCCCGCTGGGGCGTGGCGACGGCGCACCGGAACGTGCTGCTGTGCGGCGCGGGAGCGATCCGCGGCGGCGGCGTCAGCGGCATTCCGGGGCACAACGCCGCGCAGGCCGTCCTCGAGGACCTGGCCCGGTAGCCGCCGCCCCGGTCGAGGGGCGAGCGGCGGAGGTCGGGCCCGCCGGGGCGTCGAGGCCGGTCATGCGCGGGGGCGGGGAGTCACAGCCCACGACGGTACGGCTCTGGTGCCACCGGCCGATGGAAGCCAGAATGCGGGCATGCGGAAACGGCTCCTGGTCGGCGTGGTCGCGGTCGCGGTGGCGTCCGGGTGCAGCGGAGGCAAACCCGCTGCAGCGCCCCGCGCGGCCGTCACGACGGAGCCGCCGCCGTCGAACAGCCCTCTGGCGGACTGCGTCCTGAGCATCACGCCGTGGTTGCAGACGTACCTCGACGGCGGCACGGACCTCGGCGACTACCAGGAGATGGGCCTCTCCAGCGCTCAGGGCGGCGCGCTGCGCGACCTGCAGCGGCAGGCCACCGCCCTCAGGGCGCATGGGCCGCTGCCGTCCGGCTGGGTGGCCACGGAGGTCGGGCGGGCGTGCGCCTCGATCGTCGCGGCCCGGGCCACCATCACCTCGAAGCCGACGGGCTGGCCGTAGGCGTCCGGGTCGCGTTCCTTCCCGGCGCGTCGGTCCGCCCGGACTCCCCCGCCCTCGCCGGCTCGCCGGCCCGCTGCGCCCGTTCCGCCCGGCGGGCCCGGCGATCGCGACCTGCCGGTGCGGGTCACCGCCGACTGCACCGAGCCGACAGCAACGAGCCGCCGGCACCGAGCCAGCCCAGACCGGACCGGCAGCCCTGCGCGGGCGGTCAGGTCGTGACCTTGGCGATGAACGCGGCGACGTTCGACGCGGTGCGCCGGATCTTCTCCTCCAGGGTGAGCGACTCGTGCAGCCGGGAGCCGGCGCCCGCGTCCTTGCGCCCCCGCACGTACAGCGAGCAGGCCAGGTCACTGCACATGTAGGCGCCCACCGAATTGCCCTGGCGGCCGGCCGGCCCGGCCTTCGGCGCGACCATGAGGGAGACCCCGCCGGTGTGGGTGGTCACGCACAGGGAGCAGATGCTGCGCCGGGCCTGCCATGCGGCGGCGGCCGGGCTGCGCAGCACGAGCCCCTGCGGGCGGCCGTCGAGCTCGGTGACGAGGTAGGCGCGGTCCGGGGCCTGCTGGTCCCGCCAGCCGAGGAAGTCCAGGTCATCCCAGGGCTGTTCGGCCAGGTCACGGGGAAGATTCAGGCGCTTCGCCTCGCCCTTGGTGCAGTTCAGGAAGGAGTTACGGATGTCTTGTTCGGCCAGCTGCTTCATGACACGGAAGGCTAATTTCCCTAAAGCCTTTAGGCAAATGGATAAACAGTGATGCCGGAGAGGCGAAGGACCATGACTCGGGCAGGACCCCCGGGGGCGGCCGGCTCCCGGGACCACCCCGGGGCGCGCAGCAGCGCCCCGGGACGGCTCCCGGCGAAGGGTCAGCAGGTGACGGCCACGTCCACGACCGAGGTGGGCGGGGGCGTGCCGAAGTCCGTCAGCGAGAAGGACGCCCGAACCGTCGAGCCGCAGGGGACGACGGCGCTCGGGCCGCTGATGTAGGCGGTTCCGGAGCCGAGGAAGGCGGAGTCGCTCTCCGTGCCGAGCGACGCGCCGTCGACGACGGTCGCGGACACCTTGTAGATGAAGCTCCGACCGGGCCCGGCGATCAGCTGCGTGCTGACGCCGTAGACACGGACGGAGGGACCGTCGACCGTCACGCAGACGGTGTTCAGCCGGTTGATCATCCGCACGGAGGGGCCGCAGGTCGTCGTCGCAGCGGACGCAGTGGCAGCCGGGGGGACTGCGGCCACCGGGGCGGCGGCTGCCGCCGGGGCGGTCGCGACGGGCAGGCCGAGGACGGCCAGGGCGGCAAGGGCGGGGACGGTTCGGTTCACGGGTCTTCTCCTGAGAGTCGGCGAGGCATGCCGTGTGGGGCCGACACCCTGTGAGCAATGTGATATGTCACATCTGACACTGATGCTCCCATGGCCGCGGAGCCGTCAGAACGCATCCGGGCGACCAGCGGCGGAACGGTCCGTAAACCGTCCCCTCGTGACCGAAACCGACCGCCCGGCCGCACCTCGATTCAGGACGGCCCCGGTTCAGGACAGCAGCGCGGCGGCCCCCGTCAGCAGGTCCTGGTTTCGTCGGGTGAGGTCGCGCCGGGTGAGGCGGTGTACCTCGTCCGCCTGCACGCCGAAGTCCTCCAGCGGGACGCCGGCGCTGTGGCCGGCCCGGGTGGCGCGCCGCAGTGCGACGCGGAACCCGGCGCCGCGCGGCAGCGGTCCGAGCAGCTCGGGCAGCCAGACGCTCAGCAGGTCGTACGTCCACACGTTGGCGCCGCCGGCCCCGGTGAACTCGGAAGTCCCGAGGACGCGCCCGAGCCCGTTGTCCTGGAAGCCGGCGGCGAAGATGTCGGCGGCCGAGTAGGTCAGGGCGTCGATGATCAGGACCTTTGGGCCCGGGTAGTGCGGTAACCCGGCCGTGATCGCCTCCGGGTCGCTGAGCGGGAACGCCTGCGAGTACAGTTCGCCGGTCTCCACGGCGGTGCGGATCGAGCTCGTCCAGTCGCGGAAGCCCGGGTTGGAGCGTGCCAGCGCGAGCGCCGCGCGCGTCGTCGGCAGTGAGAAGCGGACCGGGGCGACGGGTTGCCCGCTGAGGACTTGCAGGGCGGCCTCGGCGGCCAGGATGTTGCCGCCCGGGTTGCCGCGGATGTCCACGATCAGCCCTTCCTCCGGGGCCTTCGCGGCGATCTCCGCCACCTGCTCGGCGAACAGCCGTGCGCTCGCCACGTTGAACGAGAAGATCCGCAGGTGGCCGTACGGACCGGCGCGGCCCGGCGCGGGCCGGTAGGCCAGGACGCCCCGGGAGCCGCGTGCGGACGGGCGCGGCGCCCGGCTCCCGGTGAACAGCGCACGTTTGATGTGGCGGGTGGCCTCGTTGCCCGCGTCGATGCCGAGGTGCGGCGTGAGCGTCGGGACGGGATCCTGCGCCCGCCCGGCGTGCCACTCGGCGGCGCGCACACGCCACGGGATCCTGGTCTCCCGGGGCCTGCCGTCGGGCGTGCGGTAGGAGATCAGCACCCGGCGCTCGTCGGGCGGGGGGCTGGTCCGCAGCGGGCGCAGCGTCAGCGACTCCAGCCCGCGCGCCAGCCGCGCGTCGGGGCTGCAGCCCACCTGTGCGGTCACGCTGCGCTCGATCGCGCGCTCGATCTCGACCCCGTTCCAGAACTCCAGCTCGACTCCGGCGCCGAAGTCCGCGTGGTCGAGGGACCGGTCGGTCTTCGAGACGATGTAGTGCGGCGTCCCGTCCTGGTCGACGTAGCGCTCGACGAGGAAACCCAGCGTGGCCACGTGCCCGCGGTACGGGTCGGGGAGCTGGTAGACGGTGTGCAGGTCGCGCAGGTCCCGGAAGACGCCGGCGAGCTCGGAGTGGAACTGCAGCTCGCTGAGGGCGGGAACGCGGCGTTCCAGCAGGCGCAGGCGCTGGACCGGGTCGGTGGCGTACCTCGCGCGCTTGAGCGGGAGGTGGACGTAGAGCTCCTCGACGAGGACGCGGGCGGCGGCCACCAGTTGGTAGCGGGCCGCGACCGGCAGCGGGTCGGCGCCGGCCTGCGCCAGGAACTCGTCGAGCCCGGTCGAGTCCGGCAGGGGCCGCGTCGGCTGCGTGATCCTCGGGCTCATGTGGAGTGGGCGCTCATGTGTAGTAGGCCTTGAGGCGCTCGAGTTGGGGCACCTTGCTGCGTGCCACGGCGGCGAAGTAGGCCTTGTCGTGGGTCAGAGAGTCCGGGCTCGGAACGACCAGGCCCGGCGGGACGTCGCCGGTGCCGCCGACGGCAGCCGACTCGCCCTCCGGCATGTCTCCGAACAGTGCGAGCGGCGCGCCGGGATCGCCGGCCGGCCCGCCCCAGGCGGCCAGCGCGATCTGCGCGCCGCGCCAGGCGGCCTCCGGGTCGCGGCAGACCTTGGCCAGGGCCTGCTTGACGCCGCGCCAGTCCAGGGTGGCGTCGGCGCGGCCAGGCTGACGCACCGCCACGCTGCGCTTCGGTCCGACCTCCGGGATCGTGTTGGTGTCCGTCGCCCCGACGGCGGTCATCAGGGCCGACGTGCCGTAGCACGGCCGGCCGCGCACCAGCACCAGCAGCACGTGGTCCTCGGTCGCGTCGATGAGGTTGCGGTATGGGTCCTTGGCCGGGTCGTGGCGTTCGAGCACGAGCAGGTCCGCGGCGCTGCCGCGCTCCAGGCGCCCCACCTGCGGCCCCCATGCGGTCGCCAGCGCGTCGCCGGGGTTGGCGGTGACCATGTCGCAGAGGTCCCGGTCGTCGAAATGGCGGCCGAGCTCGTGGCGGTTGAGGGCGTCGGCGACCTTGAGCTCGCCGAGCACGTGCTTGGTCCCCGACGGCGACCAGTCGGACCCGAGCGCGATCCGCAGCCCCTTCGCGGCCGCTTCGACCACGTCGGTCGTCTCCTGGTAGAGCCAGTAGTTGGAGAACGGCGACCACACGACGGCGCCCTGCTCGGCGCCGTCGATCTCGGCCACCGAGGCCTGCCACCTCGCGAACTCGGCGGAAGTCAGAGCGGTGCCGTGCACGCCGATCAGGCCCGGCTTCAGGCAGGGTTCGAGGTCCGCGAACTCGCGGTGGACAACCGACTTCGGACTCGCCGCGTCCGCCTCCTCGACGCGCCGGCCCTCCGCGACGTGGTAGATCAGCAGACGGGTCCCGTCGAGCTTCGGCGCCTTGTCGTCGCGCAGCACGTCGGCGTCGAGCTGGAGCGCCGAGGTCATCACCAGGTCGCGGCCCGCCGGCAGCTTCTCGTTGTCGATGATCCGCAGGAGCCAGCCGTCGACCGGGCGGGTCGAGTGAGGGGGCCCCTGGATGGACGTGGTCCCGCCGATCAGTGCCTTGACCTCGACGTACTTGATCAGCGCCTCGGGCGCGGCCTGGCCGAGCACCCTGGCGGGCCAGGTGACCGTCGTCGAGTAGTCGGGCGCGTCCTTCTCGTCCACCCAGCGGTCGTGGTGCAGGTAGGGGACGCCGACCGCCTCCCACAGCGGAAGGGTGTTGTAGCCGAGGTGGTTGTGCAGGTCGATCAACCCCGGGAGGATCAGGGCGCCCGTGTCGATCCGCGGTGCGCCGGCGAACCCCGTGGGCGGATCCGCCCCGGCCGGCAGGACCGCGTCCAGGCGGCCGTCGTCGCCGACGTACACGGCGCCGGGGTCGAGGATCCGGTGGTGGCGGTCGAAGGTGACGACGGTGCCGAGCAGGACGAGTGCCATCAGCCCGGCGCCTTCCAGATCAGCGTGTGCCCGTCGTCCGGCAGCGGGCGGTTGACGGAGTTCTGCGCCCCGCCGGGCGTGGCGCGCACCCAGGCGTCGTCGCCCAGGAACGCCGGTGCGCCGAAGGGCATGTCCCGCCGGGGGATCGGGCTGTAGTCGGACTCCTCGAAGGCGGCGCCGTAGTTGGGGCCGGTGTTGTCCCCGTCGTCGTCCGGGTCGACCGCCAGGCGCAGCGTCGTGACCGCCTCGCGCCAGGCATCCAGTAACGCCACCGGGTCATGACTCGACGGGTGCGGCACCTTCACGAGCGTGGCCTGGGGCCGGGTGCTCCACAGCCGCACCGCTTCCTGGGCCATGAACCCCATGGCGACGACGGCCTGGAGGTGAGTGCCCACCGCCCGGTCGAAGACCTCGTTGCGCCACTGCGCCTGCGCAGGATCGGCGAGCCGCTCCTTCATCGCCATGGCCTGCGCGGGGTGGACCGCGTACGCCCAGGCGTTGAGGCAGACGTAGGAGCGGGTCAGCCCCAGCTTGGCGAGGAAGCCCTGCACCCGCTGGCCGGCGTTGCCGACGAGGCTGCGCCCGGCGATCCGTTCGGTCGGTCCGGGGTCGGAGGCCACGATCAGCACGCGGGCCGAACCGTCGAGCCGGCCACGGTAGAAGATCGGGCCCCAGTCGGCCCAGAACGCTTCCGCGACGGGCGGGTCGGGCACCTGGGCGAACAGCTTCGCGAAATCGGTCGTCGGTCCACGATCGAACTCCGGCATCGGTCAGCACCTCCTCACCGGGGGTTCACCGGCCGGACCGTGCACGCCGGCGGCCGGGCGGCACCCTGACGATCTGGTGCCGTCCGCGGCGCCGGAGGCGGCCCGGGGCACTGCGCACCCGGGCAACGACCACGCCAAAGCCCGTTGGGGCTCTGGTGGTTCGAGGGGGGAACCGAACCTGGGGTGGTTCGAGGGGGTCGAACCGGGCGCGTCGGGCGATCCGGTGTCCTTCCAATGGATCACACGACTCCCGCTCTCGCAAACCGCCGCGTGCCGGTCGGAGCCGTCAGCTGTCGGACGCCTGTGGCGGAGTGGGTTTCAGCCCGTCCAGGGTCAGGTCGAGCAGGCGTTCGGCCTGCGCTCGCTGCTCCGGCCGTGCCGAGGTGAGGGCGATGCCGGCGAGGGCGGCGAACATGTCCCCGAGCCGCCACTTCAAGGACCGGCGCGCCCTGCTCGACGCACTGGCGCTCACCGGCATCCAGCGACTGACCGCCACGGCCCGCAGCGGCCTCTCAAGGAGCGGGGACGACTTCCGCGAGCGGGCGTTCGCGTTCGGCCGCGCCTACGTCGACTTCGCCGCCGAACACGCCGAGCTCCTGGAACTGGCCTTCGTCCGCAAGCACGACGCCGCAGTCGCGGACGAACTGCACCGCGCCTGGCAACCGCTGAAGTCCGACCTCCACGCGGTGATCGCCCACGGCCGGCGCGAGGGAAGGATCCGCGCCGGAAACGCCGACCGGATCGGCGCCGTCCTCTTCACCACCGTCCATGGCGTGGCCACCCAGGCCGCGGGCGGGCAGCTCACCGGACCGGCCCTGGACGAGGTCTTCGACGACCTGCTCACCCATCTGCTCCGCGGCCTCGCGCCGAGCACCGGCGACGAGCCCCTGACGGAGCCCGCCGCTCCCGCCTGCTGAACCCCCGGGCACCTCCGGCCCCGCACCGGGCGGACTGCCACCCGTCACCAAGAGTGCGGGGCCGGCCCCCCGAGAGTGAGGGCTGTGGTGCGGGCCACCCCCGACCCGGCCACCACCCCACCACTTCGGCACGCGCGGCCGAGGGCCCGTCACACACCGTCGACGATGTGCGCGGCCTCACAGCACCACCGGTGTGGCCCGGACCACTTTCCGGCCATGTTCGATCTTGAAAAATGGGGCATTTGGCTTCAAAACAGCCCATTTCCTTGATTCATACCGCCGGTAACAACACCCTGACGTGCCTAAACCTACGAATCCTTGAAACCCCCACCACCACCCCCGTAACTTCGAACCCGTTGCACCGAGCAAACCGCTCCCAAGGGCCACCACCCCGGAGCACCCACGGTGCAGGACCACGCGAGCGACGCGCCCCCCGAAACCGACGGCCCACCCAGGGCCTGGTTCCGCACGCCCGCACACCCCTCCGAAAGGAACCACATGACCTTCCGCAACGAGACCACCACCGCCACCACCACCACCGCCACCAAGCGCCGCAACCGCGTCCGGATGGCCCTGATGGCCGGGGCCCTCACCGCCCTGCCGGTGGCCGGCCTCGTCGCGGCCAACACCGCCTCCGCCGCACCCGCCTCCGTCTGGGACAAGGTCGCGGCCTGCGAGGCCACCGGCAACTGGGCCATCAACTCCGGCAACGGCTTCTACGGCGGCCTCCAGTTCACCTCCAGCACCTGGGCCGCCTTCGGCGGCACCGCCTACGCCCCCCAGGCCCACCAGGCCACCAAGGCCCAGCAGATCACCATCGGCGAGAAGGTCCTCGCCGCCCAGGGCCCCGGCGCCTGGCCCGTCTGCTCCGTCAAGGCCGGCCTCACCAAGTAACACCCGGCCCAAGCACCACCCGGCCCAAGCAACACCCGGCCCACCCCGGCCACCCCACGACAACGCCGCTGCACCCGACCGATCACACCACCGGTCCGGTACAGCGGCGTCGTGCGTTTCCGACGTCGACAAGCCCTCAAGCCCCGCACCAAGGGCTACGACGGCTTCACCCTCGCCCTCGTCACCGCGTAGCGGAGCCGGGACGGCGCCCATGGCCCGGGCCGTCGCTCCTGGGCCCTGCTACGGCTCGGCCGTTGCACGTCCGGCGAACCGGGTGGCCGTGCGGGAGGCGTTGCCCCTGGCGGTCAGCGGACCGCCAGCTGCCACCTGACCTCTCCGTCGTGCCACTGCTCGGTGGGAGCGAGGCCGGCCGCGGTGGCGACGGCGGCGGACGCCCGGTGGTCAGGGTGGATGTGGGCGACGACCGTGTGCACCGCGTGCCGGGGGAGCCACGTGACGAGGCCTCGGGCCGCCTCGGCAGCGATGCCGCGCCGCTGCCAGGGGGTTCCGACCACCCAGGCGATCTCCGCGGTGGCCCCGCGGTCGTCGGCGGTGACCGTCGCCTGGAGCGTGCCGGTCAGACAGGCCTCGTCGCGCAACTGGATCACCCAGTTGCACCAGGATTCGGAGGGGTCGGGCGAGCCGGCGGCCCAGCGTTCGTAGCGGGCCCGCAGGGCCTCGGTGGTTTCCGGAGCGCCGCCGATGAAGGTGTGCAGGCCGGGGTCGGCCAGCACGGCGGCCATCTCCTCGGCGTGCTCGACCGCCAGAGGCAGGAGGTTCAGGCGGTCGGTGTGAATGGTCTCGGGCCGGAAGGCGCTCATGCGACCTGTCGGTTGGTACATCGGACGAGTATGACGGGCTCGCGACCGGCGGCCGCAGCCTCGGCCCGGCGCCGAAGGGCGGGCGGCGGCCGTTCAGTACGGTGGGGCATGGCCCGCTTCGTCCTGACCCGCCGTTCGCCCCTGCCTCCGGACGTCTGCTGGGCGCGGCTGACCGACTGGCCCCGGCACGGCGAACGGGTGCCGTTCACCCGGGTTTCGGTCGGCTCGGGGAACGGCCGACAGGCAGGTGACACGGTCGTCGCCCGGACCGCCGTCGGGGCGTTCCGGCTGTTCGACGACCCGATGGAGATCGTCGAGATCGCCGGACCGGTGCCCGGGCGCGACGGGGTGTGCCGGCTGGAGAAGCGCGGGCGGCCGATCCGTGGCGGGGCCGAGCTCCGGGTGCGGGCGGTGGGCGCGCGGGGCGAATGGAGCGAGGTGACCTGGGCGGAGGAGGTCGTGGTGGCGGGCCTGCCGGGCGTTCTCGATCCGGCGGTGGCCCGCCTCGGGCGGCTCGTCTTCGGCCGGGTTCTGGACCGGCTGCTGGGCTGAGCCTGTACGCCGCCCCACGGACCGGTCTCCCGCCCGCCGGCGCCGTTCGGGGCGACCGTGGGGACGGCGCCCACCCGGGAGCCGGTGCGCCCGGGCGTCCGGCGGGGCAATGGCAGTGGCAGTGGCAGGATGCTTGCGGTAGGTGGCGTCCAGGTCACGGGTACGACGAAGGGCCCGTCCGGCCGGTGGGAGGGAAGGTCCGATGACTCGCAGGAAACACCGCGTCGCCGTGCTCGTGCTGGAGGGCGCGAAACCGCTCGACGTGGGCATTCCCGCGCAGGTGTTCTCCAGCCGGCCGAGCATGCCCTACGAGGTGCGGGTGTGCGGCGCGGCGCCCGGGCTGGTGACCGGCGGTGACGGGCTCGCCTACCACGTGGCCGACGGGCTCGACGCCCTGGAACACGCGGACACCGTCTTCGTACCCGGGTACCGGGATCCGGCGACCACCGAGCCGCCGGCGGCGGTGGTCGAGGCACTGGTGGCCGCACACCGGCGGGGGGCACGGCTGGCGGCGATCTCGACAGGGGCGTTCGCGCTGGCGGCGACGGGGCTGCTCGACGGGAAGAAGGCGACGACCCACTGGCACTACACCAAGGCCCTCGCCGAGCAGCACCCGCTGGTCTCGGTGGACGAGAACGTGCTCTTCGTGGACGAGGGCGACGTCCTCACATCGGCGGGCGCGGCCTCGGGCATCGACCTCTGCCTGCACCTGGTACGGCGTGACCACGGCGTCGGGCTCTCCAACCACGTCGCGCGGCGCCTGGTGGCCGCGCCGTACCGCAGTGGCGGGCAGGCGCAGTACGTCCCCCGGAGCGTGCCGGAGCCGCTCGGCGACCTGTTCGCCGGCACCCGCGAATGGGCCTTGGAGCACCTGGCCGAGCCGCTGACCCTGGAGACGCTCGCCGGGATCGCGCGGGTGTCGGCGCGTACGTTCTCGCGGCGGTTCGTGGAGGACACCGGCTACACGCCGATGCAGTGGGTGCTGCGGGCGCGGGTGGACCAGGCGCGCGAGTTGCTCGAACGCACGGATCTGGGTGTGGAGCAGATCGCCGACCGGGTGGGGCTCGGCACGGGCGCGAACCTGCGGCTGCACTTCCACCGGATCCTCGGTACCTCGCCGACGGAGTACCGCCACACCTTTGGCACCCCGGCCCCGTGATGCCCGTCCCTCGGGGGACGCTGGCGAGATCCTTGCGGTCGGTGGCAACAAGTGTGGCGGGATACTTGCGCACCCTGTCGATCCAGCCCCTGTCCGGGTCTCGTTCGAACGCCGAGCATGGATGGCGAAACGAACGAAAGGGAAGACCTCCATGACCCGCATCGCCATCAACGGTTTCGGTCGTATCGGACGCAACAGCCTGCGTGCGCTGCTCGAGCGCGGCAGCGACCTCGAAGTGGTCGCCATCAACGACCTCACTGCGCCCGAATCCCTTGCCCACCTGCTCAAGTTCGACAGCTCGCTCGGGCGTCTCAACCGCCCGGTCTCGATCGACGGAACCGACCTGGTGGTCGACGGGCGCCGCATCAAGGTGCTCGCCGAGCGCGACCCCGCCGCCCTGCCGTGGGCCGAGCTCGGTGTCGAGCTCGTACTCGAGTCCACCGGCCGCTTCACCTCGGCCGAGGCCGCCCGCGCGCACATCAAGGCCGGTGCCCGGCGGGTCCTGGTCAGCGCTCCCGCCGACGGCGCCGACGTCACGCTCGCCTACGGCGTGAACACCGACGCCTACGACCCGGCCGAGCACGTCATCGTCTCGAACGCCTCGTGCACCACCAACGCGCTGGCCCCGCTGGCGTCGGTGCTGGACGAACTGGCCGGCATCGAGCACGGCTTCATGACCACGGTGCACGCCTACACCCAGGAGCAGAACCTCCAGGACGGCCCGCACCGCGACATGCGCCGCGCCCGCGCCGCCGGTGTGAACATCGTGCCCACCACCACCGGCGCCGCCAAGGCCATCGGCCTGGTCCTCCCGAACCTCGACGGCAAGCTGTCCGGCGACTCCATCCGCGTGCCGGTCCCGGTGGGCTCGATCGTCGAGCTGAACACCACGGTGGCCCGCGAGGTCACCCGCGAGGAGATCCTCGCCGCCTACCGCGAGGCCGCCGACGGCCGACTGAAGGGCATCCTCGACTACGCCGACGAGCCGCTGGTCTCCGGTGACATCACCGGCGAGCCCGCCTCCTCGATCTTCGACGCCGCCCTGACCCGTGTGGACGGCAAGCACGTCAAGGTCGTCGCCTGGTACGACAACGAGTGGGGCTTCTCCAACCGCGTCATCGACACCCTCGAACTCCTCGCGCAGAACTGAGCGGGTCCTCGCGCGCACAACCGAGCGCGTCCTCGCGCCGGGGGCCGACCGTCAGGGTCGGCCCCCGCTGCGGCGAAGGCCCCGCCCCTGGAGGACCCGCCCGTTCGCCAGGGCGGCGATCCGGCCGGCCGCTGCCACTGGCTGCCTGCCGGTCCGCCCTCCGAAACCCGTTCCGACATCGATGAATTGATGGGTGATCAACTGACCTCTTGCCAGACACTACAGTGACCGTACTATGGTGACTGCCATGAAGAACAAACGCTCCATGCAGGAGCCAACCTTCCTTCTTCTCACCGCCCTTGCCGACCAGCCGCGGCACGGCTACGCCCTCGGCGAGGAGGTCGCCGCGATCTCGGAGGGCCAAGTACGGCTCGGAGCCGGCACCTTGTACGGCACCCTCGACCGCCTGCTGAGCGAGGGGCTGATCCGCATCGAGCGGGAGGAAACGGTGGACGGGCGCCCCCGGCGGGTGTTCGCCCTCACCAACGAGGGCGCCCAGGCACTGCGCGACGAGAGCGAGCGTCTGCGGACCGCCCTCCGCGAAGCCGACCGGCGCCTGGGGACGACCCGGACCCGTCTCGTGGGAGGCACGGCATGACCCCTGACCGGCACCCCCTGGCCGCACGACTGCTGCGGTGGGCCCTCGCGCTGTACCCGGCCTCGTACGACGCCGGCGCCTTGACGGAGGTCGCCGACCACGCCGAACGCCACATCGCCCGAGCGGGCCGGCTCGCCGGGCTGCGCGAGGTGGCCGACGTCGCCGGGCACGGGGCCCGCACCAGGCTCGGCCTGGTCTCCCACCGCCCCATGGGCCGGGCGTTCGCCACCGCCGCCCCGCTCGCCGCGGTGCTGGCCGGGACCTTCGCGGCGGCCCATCTCTGGTGGGCCGGACGGCTGGTCACCGACCCCGACTTCCACACGTTCTCCGTCGACGGCGCCGAGAAGGCCGGCCCGCTCGCCGCAGCGGCGGCCCTGTTGATCCCCGCGACACTGATGGCGGGCGCCGTCCTGACCAACCGCTGGTCGGCGGCCAGGGCCCTGGCCCTGGCCACCATCGTGGTAGCACCGTTGCTTCACGTCCTCTCCCGGCCCGACCTGCTCGGCCTGTCGGTCGACATCGCGGCCACCTTCGGCCTGACCAAGCAGGAGTCCGGGCTGCTCGTGCTCAACGCCCTCATCCTCCTGATCGCGCCGCCGGGCCGGACACGCCCGCGCTCCGTGGTGCCCTGGGCGGTCGCCGTCCCCATCCTGGCCGCGGTCGTCATCACCACGCTCACGGACGGCTTCGCGCAGAGGACTTTCCTCTCCGGATTCGACATCGTCGCCCCCGTCGCCACCGGCGCCGCCATCGCAGTCACCGCCCGCACCGCGGTCCGCGCGGCACTGGCCACCGCCCTCCTGGCCGTGCCGCCCCTGCTCGTCCCCGCCCTCACCCACGGGCGCATGGAGATCCCGATGATGGAGCGGCTGGTCGTCCTGTTCTCCTTCGGCTACCTGATCGCCCTCTGCACCGTCCGGCTCACGGCCCGGTTCACGGATCGGCCCACGGAGCGGCGCTCCCGGCCCACGGGCCTCACCCGCCCCTGACCGACCCCGGCGGGGGGGGGGGGAGGGGGGGGGGGGGGGGGGTGGGGGAGGGGGGGGGGGGGGGGGGGGGGGGGGGGGGGGGGGGGGGGGGGGGGTGG